>JBOGIF010000177.1:0-1532 GCA_050742415.1 Acidimicrobiales bacterium
CACCGACATCGGCGTGCGCTGGAGCGTCGAGGGGGTCAGGGCCATCCTCATGTGAAGCTCCAACGCAAGTGCGCTCACGGCCCGTGGTCGCCTCCGGCGGCCACCGACCAACAACCCAAAGTGCGGTTCAGTCTCGTGGCTTGAGGCCAGTGTCAAGGACTTTGGGTCCGCCATAGGATAGACCGCGCGGTGTAGTGTCGTGACGTGCAGGCGACCCAGGAGGAGCTCCACCGGTTCTTCTCGGTGGTGATGCCGCACCTGAACGAGCTGCAGCGTCGAGTCGTCGCAGGCTCCATGGCCGAGGCGATCGGCCGGGGCGGCAAGACGGCGGTGGCCACGGCGTCGGGGCTCTCCCGCAACACGGTGATCAAGGCCCAGGCAGAGGTGGCGGCAGGCATCGAGCCGACCCAGCGGCTGCGGCCGCCGGGAGGAGGCGACAAGCCGGCCATCGAGAAGCAGCCCGGGCTGGCCGAGGCGCTCGACGAGCTGGTGCACCCCGAGACCAGAGGAACGCCCATGTCGGCGCTGCGCTGGACGCTGAAGTCGACCTATGAGCTGGCGCGGGAGCTGCAGGCCCAGGGCTTCCGGGCATCGGCCGAGCTGGTGCGACGGCTGCTGCACCAGATGGGCTACTCCCTGCAGGCACCGTCCAAGCAGGTCGAAGGTTCCTCCCACCCCGACCGTGACGGCCAGTTCCGCTACCTCAACGACGTGGTGGCCGAGCGCCTGGGCGCCGGCGAGCCCGTGGTGTCGGTGGACACCAAAAAGAAGGAGCTCATCGGCAACTACGCCAACGGCGGCCGGGAGTGGCAGCCCGCCGGGAAGCCGGATCGTGCCAACGTGCACGACTTCGCGGATCGGGCCCTCGGCGACTTCGCCAAGGCCATCCCCTACGGCATCTACGACGTGGCCAACGACGAGGGATGGGTCTCGGTGGGCGACTCGGCCGACACCGGCGAGTTCGCGGTCGAGTCGCTGCGGCGCTGGTGGAACACCATGGGCAAGGCCCGCTTCCCCGACGCCCGACGCCTGGTCGTCACCGCTGATGCCGGGGGTTCCAACGGCTACCGGGTACGGGCGTGGAAGTGGCACCTGGCCAGGTTCGCCGCCGAAGCCGGGCTGGAGGTCACCGTCTGCCACTACCCGCCGGGCACCTCGAAGTGGAACCGCATCGAGCACCGCCTCTTCAGCTTCATCTCGATGAACTGGCGAGGCCGGTCGCTCACCGACATCCGCACCATCGTCGAGTTGATCGGCTCCACCAAGACCAAGACCGGCCTCGCCGTCCAGGCCACCTACGACCCGAACTGGTATCCGACCGGCCAGAAGATCAGCGACGCCGACTACGCCACCATCCCCCTCACACCGCACGAGTGGCACGGCGAGTGGAACTACACGATCGCTCAATCAAACCCGCGGTGAGCCCTAATCCCGACCACGCGATTATCCCGATGCCAGCTCCAGCTGGGACCGGGAAGCGGTGTTGGGGCGGGCTTCTGGGCCGGAGGAGGTGCCAATTGGTCGGCATAATC
>JBOGIF010000178.1:0-16121 GCA_050742415.1 Acidimicrobiales bacterium
CACTCGGTGTCGTCGACGGTGAACTGAGCCGCCCCCGGCCCCTCCACGGTGACCGACTCCACCGAGAACACACTGGATCCGGTGTTGCGAACCGTAAGGGGCTTCTCAGAGCGACCAAGCGCGGCAAAGGCGAGCACCGGCGGGCTGAGCTCGAAGCGGGATCCCGAAGACACGACCGTCGAGCCCGACGAGCCGGACCCGAACAACGTCGTCGTGGTCCCACCGACGGTGGTAAAGGTCGTCGACGTCGCGGTGCTCGAGTTGGCATTGGAGCCGTCCCCGCCTCCGACCCAGCCGAGCTGCACCGACACGGTGAGCAGGCCGACGATGCCGGTGAGAAGGCCGGCCAGACCTGTGACCAGGCCGGGCACAGTGGACCAGAAGTTGCGGTTGTCACTCATCTAGATCACCCCGAGAAGCTCGGCTGACTGGGCGACCCCCTCCCCCGACGAAACCGCGCTGTCGACGGCCTCCACCGCCCTGGGGAGGTCGAGATCGTCGTCGAGCGCTGCCCGCACCTCTGTCATAGCACCGTCTCCGGGACCGCTCGACCGCCACTGCTCCAGGCGGCTGGTGGCGGCGGGAAGCAGCTCGTCGTGCCAGGCCCAGGGCTGGCGGTGGCTGTGGTCCAGGATGGCCAGTCGTACGGCCATCGGGTCCCACTCCTTGAGTAGCTCGCTCACGAACACCAGGTTCCCGAGCGACTTCGACATCTTCACGCCGTCAAGGGTGACCATCGGGGCGTGGAGCCAGTGGCGCACGAACGGCTCGCCTGTGGCCGCCTCTGACTGGGCCGCCTCGCACTCGTGATGGGGGAAGACGAGGTCGGTGCCACCGCCGTGCAGGTCGATCGTGGTCCCGAGCTCCCTCAACGCCAGAGCCGAGCACTCGATGTGCCAGCCCGGCCGACCCCTGCCCCACATCGAGTCCCAGGCCGGCTCACCCGGCTCCGAGGGCTGCCAGAGGACGAAGTCGAGGGGATCGCGCTTGGCCGGGTCGTCCGGGCGGCCCCCGTTCTGCGCCGCGGCGGCGAGCATCTGCCCACGGTCGAGGTGGCTGACCTCCCCGAAGCGCTCGAACGACCCCACGCTGAAGTACACGGCACCGCCCGCCTGGTAGGCGTGGCCGCTCTCCAGCACCATCCCGATGAACCCCAGGATGTCGTGGATGGCAGACGTGGCCGCCGGCTCGCTGTAGGCCGGCAGCATGCCGAGCGCCGCCATGTCGGCCTGGAAGCGGATGGTCTCGGCCGCCGCCAGCTCCTGGTAGTCGATGCCCAGCTCGCGCGCCTTGCGCAGGATGTCGTCGTCGACGTCGGTGACGTTGCGCACGCAGTGGGTGCGGTGGCCCAGGTCGCGCAGGCGGCGCTGGAGAACGTCGTAGAGGACATAGGTGGACGCGTGGCCGATGTGGGTGGCGTCGTAGGGCGTTATGCCGCACGTGTACATAGTGACCAGCGGGCCCGGCCGGAACTCGACCACCTCGCCGCGGGCCGTGTCGTAGAGCCTCACGCCCGCCGGCCAACGGTCACAGGTCGAGGCCCATCAGCCGGATGCTGGACCGGCCCTTGTACCGCTTGTTGATGCCGAGGAGCACCGCCGTGAAGGCCTCGACGGCGCCGGCGGCGGCCAGGGATCCGGCATGGACGGGACGCAGGTCCGGCATCCTCCTCACCAGCTCGGCGGTGGCGCCGGCCGCCTCCTGATCGTCGCTGCAGATGAGCACGTCACCCTCTGCCGGGCGACTCAGGTCGGCGAGGCTACGGGCCGGCAGGTGCTGGAAGGCGGCCGCCACCAGCGCACCCGGGGCCGCCTGCTGGACGGCCGCGGCCACCGACCCGGCCGGCACGTCAACCGGTCGGAGCTCGCCGTCGACCATGGCCAAGGCGTTCCCCATCGAGATCACGACCTTGCCTGAGAGGCGCTCGGCCAGCTCCTCGGCCGTGGCCGCCGCCGCGTCCCAGACCGTGGCCAGCACGACCAGAGGAGCGTCTGCCGCCTCGGAGTTGACGGCCGGGTGCAAGGCCAACGCGAGGTCCGGCCAGCGCTCGGCGATGCCGTTGCACACCTCCTGCGCCCGCTCGGCCGACCGCGACCCGATGGTGACGGCGACCCCGGCTGCCGCCAGCCTGGCCGCAAGCGCTCGCCCGGCCGGCCCGGTTCCTCCGACGATCCCAACCTGCACGCTGGCGCTCACGGCGCCCACAGTGGCACGGCCGTCCGGCCCGCAGCCATCCCAACCCCCTCCAACTGGGGACGCTCAGGGTGGCTCTACGACCCTGAGTGTCCCCAGTTCGATGGGTTGCGGGATGGGGCCTACTGTCGGGCGGCGTGTTCGAGCACGGGGTCGCCAGCGCCGACCCGCTTCCCGACGGCGTGCTCATCTGGACCCGCTGCGCCCGCCCGGGATCGGTCTCGTGGGAGATGGCCCGCGACCCGTCGATGCTTGACCCGCTCGCGGCCGGCCAGGCCACCGCCGAGCACGCCCACGACCTCACCGTGCACGTCGACGTGGGCGGCCTGGAGCCGTCGACGACCTACTGGTACCGGTTCACCGCCGATGGTGAGCGTTCGCGCCTCGGCCGCACCCGCACGGCCCCGGCCCCTGGCGCCAATCCCGGCCGGCTGCGGATCGGGCTGGTCTCATGCTCGTCGTGGCCCGGCGGCTTCTTCACCGCCTACCGCCATCTCGCGGCCCGGGAGCTCGACCTCGTGGTGCACGTGGGCGACTACATCTACGAGTACGAGCGCCGACCGGGCCCCCGATCGCGGTCGGAGGAGGACCTTGAGCTCGGGGCAGTAACGCTCGGCGAGTACCGCTCCCGCCACGCCCGCTACCGCACCGACGCCGACCTCGCCGACCTGCACGCCCGCCACCCGGTCGTCGCGGTGTGGGACGACCACGACGTGGCCGGTGGGTCCTGGTCCGAGGGAGCCGTCCGCCACGACCCCGCCCGGCAGGGCGACTGGCACCAGCGGCTGGCGGTCGCCATGCGTGCCTGGCGCGAGTGGGTGCCCGTGCGGAGTCCCGACCCGGCCGACGTACGGCGCGTGCACCGAAAGATCGCCCTCGGAGGACTCGCCGACCTCTTCATGCTCGACACCCGCTTCGCCTGCCGCGACCGTCCTGCCGGCCGAGCCCGCCCGGTGGCCAGGGTCAGACGGCGCGACCGCCGGTTGCTGGGCGAGCCCCAATGGCGCTGGCTGGAGGACGAAGTGGAGGCATCGACCGCTCGATGGAAGCTCTTGGGAAACCAGGTGGTGATGGCCGAGATCGCGGCCCTGGGCCGGCTCGGCCCCTTCGGAGTGAACTCAGATCAGTGGGACGGCTACCCCGCTGAGCGCCAACGGATGTACGACCTCTTCGCTCGGCGGGACGATCGGATGGTGGTGCTGAGCGGCGACCTGCACTCCTCCTGGGCAGCCGAGCTGCCGGCCGGTGTCGAGTTCGTGACGCCGGCGGTCAGCGCGCCGAGCTTCGCCCGGGTCCTCGTCCCGCCGGTACCGGGCGCGGCCGCCGTCGCGGCGCGTTGGTTCCGGTTGCAGAACCGTGACGTGCGGTTCTCCGAGCTGGCCGGCCACGGGTATGTGGTCGTCGACGTCACGGCGGACCGGGTCCAGGCCGACTGGTGGTTGATCAGGACCGTCGGCCAGCAGGACGCTCCCGAGCGGTGGGCAGCGGGCTGGCAGATCGGCCACGGCGACACCCGCCTCACCCCGGCATCGGCCCCGACGTCGGATCAGGTGGAGCCGTCGGCGGCGCTTCTCAGCCCGGCGACCGACAGCTCGCCGAGGGTCAGGTAGCGGGCGCCCATCAGCTCGGCCAGCTCGGCGGCCAGGCCCAGCCGGCTACGGCCCTCCTCGGCATCGATGACCACGGCGGGGATGCGCCGGCGCCGGACACTGGCCGCCGACTGCCGGGCGGCATCCAGAGGATCCCTGCCCGGCGGGCCGTTGGTGGCGCGGCCGTCGGACACCAGTACCAGGAGGGGGCGGTGGCCGCCGTCGCCGTTCTGGCGCTCCGCGGTCAAGGCGATGTCGAGCGCAGCCTGGATCCCCGCCGCCAACGGCGTCCGCCCACCCATGGGGACATCCGCCAGCCTGGCCTTGGCCACCTCCACGCTGCCCGTCGGCCGGAGAACGACCTCGGCGCCGTCGCCCCGGAAGGTGACTAGGGCGACCCGGTCGCGACGCTGGTAGGCGTCGACCAGCAAACCGAGCACTGCCCCCTTGGCCGCCTCCATGCGGCGCTCGGCCCCCATCGAGCCCGAGGCGTCGACGGCGAAGACGACGAGGTTGCCAGCCCGCGTCTCACGCACGGCCTCCCGCACGTCGCCGGCCTGGACGAGCTGGACCGCGCTCGTCACCGCTGAACGAGGCTCGCCCGACCGTCGCACCGCGGCGGCCCTCAGCGTGGCGCCGACCGCCACCGACCCCAACGCTCCCCCCTCGGGTGCCCGGTCACCGACCAACCGCCCCCGATCGGCCTGGACCACCGATCGCCTGCCGGCGGCACCACTCTCGGCACGCGGCGCCTGGAGGAGTGGCGCCGTCGGGGCCACCGGCCCTGGGCCGGCGACGCGGTCGGGCGCGCCCTGGCCGTTGGCGGGATCGGCCGTGGAGTCGACCGATCCGAGAGCCGAGTCCAGCTCCTCGGGAGAGACCCCTGGCGGGTCCAGCGGATGGCGACGGCGCCGGTGAGCCAGGGCCAGCGGGGCTACCCTGCGGACGTCGTCAAACGTGGTTGACCTTCTCCCTTCGAGACCGGCAAGCGCGGCGGCCGCCCGGCAGATCACCAGGTCGGCGCGCAGGCCTTCGGCACCCACCGACGCGCACAGCGTGGACACCGCGCCGACGATCTCGTCGTCGAGCGACGCCCGAACGGATCCCCGGATGTGCGCGCCCAACTCGGACTCCGACGAGCCCCACTGCGCGTGGAATGACTCCGGGTCGGCGTCGAAGGCCATCCTGCGCCGGACCGCCTCTGCTCTCCCTGCTGGGTCGGTCTCGGTGGTCACGTCGACCGCCAACCCAAAGCGGTCGAGGAGCTGAGGCCGCAGGTCGCCCTCCTCGGGGTTCATGGACCCCACCAGGACGAATCGGCTCGGGTGGGCGTGAGAGATGCCTTCGCGCTCCACCCGGTTGACCCCGCTGACCGCCACATCGAGAAGGACATCGACCAGGTGGTCCGCGAGGAGGTTGATCTCGTCGACGTAGAGGACGCCGCCGTGGGCCGCCGCCACCAGCCCGGGGCGGAACCGGATCTCCCCTCCAGTAAGCGCGGCGGCGAGGTCGACCGAGCCGACCACACGGTCCTCCGTCGCACCCACGGGTAGCTCGACGAATCGCCCCTCGCCCGGCAGCAGTGATGCGAGGGCGCGCGCCAGCGTGGTCTTGGCCGAGCCCTTGTGGCCACGGAGCAGCACGCCACCCAGAGCAGGCTCGGCAGCCGCCAGCGTGAGAGCGAGCTTGGCGTCGTCCTGGCCCACGACGGCGGAGAAGGGGAACATCAAGGCCGTCACCGCCCTTCCTCCCAGCCCTCGGCCTCGAGCAGAGCCGAGCGCAGGGTGGCGAGGGCCTCGGGTGAGGCATCCCAGAGGCCGCGGTCGTCGGCCTCCAGGAGCCGCTCGGCGATCGACCGCAACGCCCAGAGGTTGGAGCGCTCGAAGAACTTCCGGACCTCGGCGTCTCCGACGTAGGCCTGGGTCACCCTTTCGTACATCCAGTCCTCGACAACCCGGGCCGTGGCGTCGTAGCCGAACAAGTAGTCAACCGTGGCTGCCATCTCGAACGCCCCCTTGTAACCGTGGCGGCCCATAGCCGAGATCCACTTGGGGTTGAGGACCCGGGTGCGCACGACGCGAGCCGCCTCTTCCGCCAACGACCTCACGCGGGGCCGGGCGGGGTCGGACGAGTCGCCGAACCACGCCTTCGGCGCCTCACCACCGCGCAGGGCCCGGATCGTCGCCACCATCCCGCCGTGGTCCTGCAGGTAGTCGTCGGAGTCGAAGATGTCGTGCTCGCGGTTGTCCTGATTCTTCGCCGCCACCTCGATGGCGGCGAAGCGCCTCACCATGGCGTCGGCCGCAGCCGCGCCCATGGCGCTCCGCCCGTAGGAGTAGCCGCCCCATGCCACGTAGACCGCAGCCAGGTCGTCGTCGGACCGCCAGTCGCCCGAGTCGATGAGGGGCAGGATCCCCGACCCGTAGGCGCCGGGCTTCGACCCGAAGATGCGCGGGTCGTCGTCGAAGCCGGCCAGCCGGACCGCATCGTCTATCAAGGCGACCACGTGCGGGAAGGCGTCGCGGAAGAAGCCCGAGATACGAAGCGTCACGTCCACCCGCGCTCGCCCCAGCTCCTCCGCTGGAACCAGCTCCACGCCCGTCACCCGGCCCGACTCCTCGGCCCACACCGGCCGCGCGCCCAGCAGCGCCAGCGCCTCGGCGATGTCGTCGCCGCCCGTACGCATGGCCGCTGTCCCCCACACCACGAGCCCGACCGAGCGCGGCGGCCGGCCTTCTTCGGCCACATGGCGGGCCACCAGCTCGTCGGCGAGCCGCCGGCCCACGTCCCAAGCCAGCGCCGAGGGGATGGCCTTCGGGTCCACCGAGTAGAAGTTGCGCCCGGTCGGCAGCACGTTGGCCATTCCCCGGGTCGGCGCGCCGCTGGGGCCGGCGGGGACGTGGCGGCCGTCGAGGGCACCCAGGAGGTTGGTGATCTCGTCGGTGGTGCGGGCCAGGGCCGGGACGAGCCGGTCGCACACCCAGGCCAGGGTCGGGTCGTCCCCCCGGTAGCTCCACCCCTGGGACTGAAGGCCGGCGAGCGCGGCGCGGGCCGCCGCCTCGGCGGCGTCGACCGCATGGCGGCCGTCACCGACCTCGACCTGGCGCAGCGGAGGTACCGAACCCTGGGGGAGCCGGGTGAGGGCGAGCACCAGGTCGAGCTCGGCCTCGCCTTCGGGCGGCTTGCCGAGCAGGTGCAGACCGCCGCGGATCTGGGCGTCCTTCAGCTCGCACAGGTAGCCGTCGACGTGAAGCACGAGGTCGTCGAAGACGTCGTCCTCCGGTCGGTCGGCCACGCCTAGGTCGCGGTGGATCTCGGCAGCCACCAGCAGGTCCCACACCTTCGAGCGGATCGCCGGCAGCTTCGAGGGGTCGAGCGCCGCCACCCGGGCGTGCTCGTCGAGCAGCGACTCCAGGCGAGCCAGGTCGTCGTAGGTGTCGGCCCTCGTCATCGGCGGCAGCAGATGGTCGACGATCACGGCGTGCGCCCGCCGCTTGGCCTGCGTGCCCTCCCCGGGGTCGTTGACCACGAACGGGTACACCAGCGGAAGGTCGCCCAGGGCAGCGTCGGGTGCGCATGCCGCCGACAGCCCCACACCCTTCCCCGGCAGCCACTCCAAGGTTCCGTGCTTGCCGGCGTGGACGACGGCATGAGCTCCCCACGACATCTCGAGCCAGCGATAGAACGCCAGGTAGTGATGTGTGGGCGCCAGATCGGGCGAGTGGTAGACCGCGATCGGGTTGTCGCCGAACCCCCGGGGCGGCTGCACCGCTACCAGGACATTGCCGAGGTCCAGACCGGCGAAGACGAGATCGGCCCCGTCGCGGTAGACGCCGCCCGGCGGCTCTCCCCAAGCTCGTGTCACCTCCTCTCGTAGCGACAGCGGGAGCGTCGAGAACCAGCTCGCGTACTCGGCACCGGCCCACCGGCCGGCAGCCGCCGACAGCTGGGCCGGGTTCATGGCGTCGCTCTCGTAGCAGAGCGCGTCGGCCAGCTCGGCCATGAGCTCGTCCCCGTCGGCGGGAATGCGGTCGACGCGGTAGCCCACCGCCGATAGCGCATGGAGCAACCCGATCACCGACGCGGGCGTGTCCAGCCCGACCGCGTTGCCAATACGGCTGCGTTTGGTCGGGTAGGCGGAGAGCACGATGGCCACGCGCTTGTGGGTGCTGGCCACGCCCCGCAGCCCTGCCAGCCGGGTGGCCACACCGGCTACCCGATCGACGCGATCGGGACGGGTCCGATAGGCCACAACCGGGGTGCCGAGCTGGTCTCCGTCGTCGACGACCTCCTTGAAGGAGAAGGGAACGGTGATCACGCGCCCGTCGAACTCCGGTATGGCCACGCTCATGGCAACATCGAGTGGGTTCAGCCCACAACTACTGTCAAGCCAGTTTGACGATGTCTGGGTAGACACAACCGCCTGGACGATGGGCACGCCCAGATTGGCCAGGGCAGTCGCATCCCAGTCCTCGCCCTCGTCCCCGGCGCTGCCCATGGCCAGCACGGTGGTGACCAGCGCGTCGACGCCGTTGGCCGCCAGCAGCGACAGCACTCCGGGATTGCTCCGGAGCGAGTAGCACCACGCGGCCACCGCGTTGGCTCCCCGGGACTCGATCGCCCGGCACAGATCCTCCACGAAGCCGGTGTTCCCCGACACCAGGTGCGTTCGGTAGAAGACGACTCCGACCGTGGGGCGGTCGGAATGAGATGCCCTGTCCCCCCAGATGCCGAAGGGGGCCACGTGCGCAGGAGGCTCGAACCCGAAGCCGCCCATCAGCACCGTGTCAGCGAGGAAACGCAGGAGGTTGACGGTGTTGGCCAGACCGCCCTGGGCCAGGTACTCGAGCGCCTGGGCGGCAGTCCCCGCCGGGACCGAGGACAGGCCGGTGAGCTCCGCATCGGGAACGGACTCGCCGCCGAGCGCCAACAGCGGAACGCCCCGCTCGAGGCACCGGTGGCGGAGGTCGTCGAACGGCTGCTCCCAGGCCCGCCTGCCGCCGAGCAGCCGGAGCAGCACGAGCTCCACGCCGTCGAGGTCAACTGGGCTCACCAGGGCAGCCGGGTTGGCCGCCCGCACCGCTGGGAAGCCCGCCGGCAGACCTTCTACCACCGACCGCAGGGCGAGGATCTCGGTATCGGCGTTGGTCAGCACGAGGATCACGGAGCCACCTCGGACGCCGACTTGACGAGGATCTCGATCGCACTCATGTCGAGGTGGGACTCGAGCATGTCGGCCAGCCGGTCGATCCTGTCCTCCCGAGCCAGGGCGAAGGACGCTCCCGACGGAACGAAGCGCCCGCCCCGGTGGCCGGCGACCTTGGCCAGGAAGGCGGAACGGAACCCGTCCTCCTCCAGGATCCCGTGGAGGCTGGTGCCCCAGAACCGACCGGTGAGGTCGCGGGCCCCTTCGGGCTCGGCGCCGTACCCGTCGTCGAGGCGGATCCAGCCCGTGCTCCCGCTCACCCGCCCGTGGCGGATCTCGTATCCGCAGACCCGCAGGCCGTCCGCAGTACCGCGGCGCTGGCGGGTGAGCTTGTCGGCGCCGAACACCGTCTCCACCGGCAGCCAGCCCAAACCCGGCAACCGCCCACGTCCGGACTCGACCTCGTCGGTGACGGCGAGGCCCATCATCTGGTAGCCGCCACAGACGCCCAGGACGAGTGCGCCCGATGCGTGGATGGCGCGGTCGATCCCGTTGCCCCGTAGCCACTCGAGGTCGGCCACGGTGGCCTTGGTCCCGGGCAGCACCACCAAGTCGGGTGCCCCGATGGAGCGGGCGTCGGCCGCGAACCTCACACGCACCCCCGGCTCGACGGCAAGGGCGTCGGCATCGGTGAAGTTGGCGATGCGCGGCAGGCGGACGACCACCACGTCGAGAACGGCACCGTCATGGACCGGCTGCTCGGGCGCGTGCCTGTCCGGGACGCTCGCCGCTGCAGCTGCCGCCGCCCGCGATGGGAGGCCCAGTGAGTCCTCGGTGTCGATCTCCAGCCCGTGGACGTACGGCAGCACGCCGAGGGTCGGCACGCCGCTCCGCCGCTCCAACTCGGCCGGGCCGTCGGCAAGAAGCGCCGGGTCGCCCCTCAGCTTGTTGACAACGAAGCCCTTCACGAGCGGCCGCAGGTGGTCCGGCAACAGGGCGACGGTGCCGAACAGGGACGCGAACACCCCGCCCCGGTCGATGTCGCCCACCACGATGGCGGGCACGCCGGCGGCGGCGGCGACCCGAAGGTTGACGATGTCGGCGTCGAGCAGGTTGATCTCGGCCGCGCTCCCCGCCCCTTCGAGGATCACCACGTCGTAGCGGCGGCGCAGATCGGCCAGTGCCTCGAGGACGATCGGCCAAAGGCCGGCCTTGGCCTCCTGGTAGCCGGCGGCGTCGAGGTGGTCGACAGGCCGGCCCATCACCACGACCTGGCTGGTCCGCTCCCCGGTCGGCTTGAGCAGGACGGGGTTCATCGCCACCTCCGGCTCGACCCCTGCAGCCACCGCCTGGATTCCCTGCGCCCGGCCGATCTCGTGGCCCGACGGCGTCACGTAGGAGTTGAGCGCCATGTTCTGGGCCTTGAACGGCGCCACGCTCACTCCCCGGCGGTGCAGGAGGCGGCACAGGCCCGTGACCACCGAGGTCTTGCCCACGTCGCTGCCCGTGCCGCACACCATCAGCGCGCCCCTCACCGCAAGCTCTCCGCGTGAAGCCCACCCGTGCGGGGTAACGGCGCGGAGTCGACCGGGCCGAGGGAGCGGGGGGCGCGGGGGGCGGTGGCAAGTGCGTCGAGGGCGGTGGCGAGCCGGGCCAGGCCATCGGTGCCGGGGACGGCGATGCGCACGTGGTCGGGCAGGCCGAAGTTGGCGCAGTTGCGCACCAGGATGCTGTGCCGTCCAAGGCCGTCCCGCAGGCCCGGCGCCCTCACCACCACGTAGTTGGCGTCGGACGGCTCGGGTTCGAGACCGGCGGCGCGCAGCACGTCGACCAGCCGGCCCCGCAGCGCGGCGATCGAGGCCGCCCAGCGGGGGAGGTCGGCCCGCTCCAGCAGGTCGGGCAGGGCCGCGGCCACCAGCCCGTTGACCGACCATGCAGTCTGGCGACGACGAGCCCGGTCGAGCAGATCGCGGTCGGCGGAGAGCACGTACCCGGCCCGGAGACCCGGGCAGGCGAAGACCTTCGTCAGCGAGCCCACCACCACGGGGCCGTCGCCGCCGGCAGTCCATCGGCCCGCGGTCCACCGGCCGGTGGCCAGCGGGTAGAAGGCCTCGTCCCACACCCCCGCCGCGTCGGTCGGCTCCGCCAGCCGGCCCGTCGGGTTGTGCGGATCGGACCGCCAGCGCGGCCCGCCATCCGAGGGACCGCGCGGGTAGAGGCCGAAGTCCGGCTCAGCCGTCCACCCGCCCAGCTCGGCCGCCACCAGCGCGATCGCTTCGCTCCCGCCGTTGGTCAGCAGCACGCAGCCGGGCTCGACGCCGATGGCGGTGGCCAGGGCCTCGGTGGCCGGTGCCGGGTCCGGGTAGCGGCCCAGTGCGCCGAGGTGCGCAGTCAGGACCTCGGCGGGGTCCGGGGCCACCGGGTTCAGGCTGGCCGACAGGTCCAGGACGGCGGAGGGCGTCACGCCGAGGGAAGCCGCCAGGCATGCCCCGTCGCCGCCGTGCAGGCCCGGGGCGATCATCGCCGAGCCCCGGCCCGAGCGCGAGCCCCGCCCAGCGTCAGGCCTGCGGCCAGCGCCGCCCCGACGTGGGCCGAGAGACGGACGGCCGAGGCGATGTCGCCGGCCTCGGGTGGGCGGCCCGTACCGAGGAACGGTCGGGCCTCGACCCTCCCGGGATAGCGGGTTTCGCCGCCCAACCGCAGACCGAGGGCGGCGGCGAACGCGGCCTCGGCTACTCCGGCGTTGGGCGAGGGATGGGCGGGCGCCTGCGTCCTGACCGCGGTCCACACGTCGACCGCCGAAGCTGGCCGGACGGCGGCCACGAGCACGGCGGTGGCCCGAGCCGGCAGCCAGGCGGCCAGGTCGTCCAGACGTGCGCTCGACCACCCGTAGCGCTCGTAACGGACGGAGCGGTGCCCCACCATCGCGTCGATGGTGTTGACCGCCCGGTATCCCAGTGCGCCCGGGGCCCCGGCCACCAGCGCCCACAGCGCTGGGGCGACGATGGCATCGACGGTGTTCTCGGCCACCGACTCCACCACGGCGCGCGCCACGTCCTTCTCGTCGAGGCCCTCCGGGTCCCTTCCGGCGAGCGCCGGCAGGAGCCGTCGGGCCTCCTCCAGGTCGCCGCCCTCGAGAGCGGCACCGACCGTCGTGGCCACGCGCCGGAGCTGCCGGCCGGCGACCGCCACCCAGGTGGCCACGCCCGTCGACCGCACCACCCCGCCCGCCCCGGCGCCGAGGGCGACGCCGGCTGCGGCGTGCAGCCCTCCCCGCCAGCGGTCGTCGCCGTAGGCCCTCGCCTCCACCGCCCGCATGGCCCGGCCGAACCAGACGACCGGATGAATGGCGTCGGGCGGCTCACCGAGCAGGAGGTCGGCCACGATCCCGGCCGCTACCGATCGGCCTCGTCCGACCACGACGGCACGGCTCACCATCTCGTGCTCACCCTCTCGTGCTCACCATCGGGCGGCGGCCACGACCAGCCCGATGGTCTCCCCCACCATGCCGGCGGCACCGAGCACATCCCCCGTGAACCCACCGAGGCGGCGGCGACCGAGCCCGACGATGCCTGCGGAACCGGCGAGGGCAGCTACGAGCGACACCAGGCCCACGACGCCCGAGGCCACACCGGCGAGGATGGCAGCCAGCGCCACGCCGCCCACCATCGGGGCGAGGACGCCGCGGCCAGGCTTCCGTTCGACGAAGGTGGATGCCAGCCCGCCCGGCCGCGCGTAGGGCACGAAACGCGCGGCCGCCGCCATCGCCGTTCGGGACGCGCACCACAGCCCGGCCAGCAACAGCACCGAGGGGACCAGCGCGACCAGCGCGGCCCAGCGCACCAGCAGCACGCCCGCTCCCACGCCCACGCCGAACGCGCCGGCGGCCGGCTCGGCCATCACCTCCAACCGGCGCTCGCGCGCCAGGTGCGGGAGCAGCCCGTCGGCGGAGTCGACCAGGCCGTCGAAATGCAGCATGCCGGTCAGCGCGAGATCGGCGATGACCACGAGCGCGGCCGCCAGTGCCGGCGGCCAGACTAGTCCGGCCAACACCCAGCCCACCCCTAGAGCCGCTCCGATCCCGGCTCCCGCCAACGGGAACCACGAAAGCGTCCCGGCGCCGGGAACGGCCGCGCCACCTACCGGCGTGAGGAAGGCGAGGGCTCGGCGCACGAGTTAGGGCGTCGCTTCGCGGGGGCGGCCGCCGAGCGAAAGGGCGTGGCCCGCCACCACCAGCAGCACCTCGTCGGCGACGGCGCCCACCGCCTGGTTTGCCACTCCCAAGGCGTCGCGGAACTGGCGGCCCGAAGCGCTGGAGGGGTGCACCCCCATGCCCACCTCGTCCGAGACGACGAAGCTTTCGCCCGCTCGGGCGGCCAGAGCCGAGCACAGCCCGGCGACGTCGACGGCGAAGCCGGGCGCGACGGCCAGCCACGTCGACAGGCTGTCCAGCAGCAGTGTCCCCGCGGCACCGCTCACGGCTTCGACGAGCTCGCCGGGAGCCGGCTCCAACGTCGACCACGCCGCTGGCCGTTGCCGCCGATGTGCGTCGATGCGCGCCGCCATGTCGTCGTCGTCGCCGGCCGTGCCAGTGGCGACGTAGGTGACCGGCCCGCCGACCGCGGCGGCCATGCGCTCGGCCAGAGCCGACTTGCCGCAGCGGGCGCCACCGACCACGAGCGTCAGCACCGAGGTCTCGTCAGCCTTCGTCCGGCCGGCGGGTGCCGGCCACGACGGCGGCGTGGACGGCCCGGGCCAGGCGGGCACCCCACGTGGACCGCGGGCCGCCGAACGAGTGAGGACGGCCGTCTTCGGGGCAGGCGATGCAGATGGCATCGGTGGCGGTACCGGTGGCGCCGACCCCGCAGTCCCAGAGCGCCTGGGCCTTGGCCTCGGTGGCGGTGGCCACGGCGTTGACGAGGGCGGCGTCGCTCAACCGCTCGGGCAGCAGCACGACCAGGTTGATGGTGCCCACCATCCCCACCTCGGCCGGCCCGTCGAGCGCCGCCGCCCAGGTGGGGTGACCGAGACCCAAGGTGGCCGACACCTCGACGCCTCCGTCGGTGGCCGAGCACACCCGGCGCACGTCGGCGGCGGTGAGCATGCCGACGCCCCTCCCCGGCAGGCCCAACGACACACCGAGCTTGGCCAAGTGGTGATCGGGATCGCGCCGGCCGTACGACATCGGCACTTGGGCGTTCAGGACCCATCGCCGGAGGCCGACGCCGCCGCCGTGGGGCGCTGACGCGATCGTGCGCATGGGGGTGGGTGACCGCCACACCAGCACCGGGAAAGGCCGGCCCGCCTCCTGGCGGGACCGCAACTGCATGTCCACCGACGTCTCCGCGTCCTTTCACGACCGGTACACCCGGGCAGGCAGGTGTCCTGGCTCCCGGATCGACGCTCGCCCCGGCCTTCCCGCCCTCTCGGGCCGTGGCCGTGGTGGGGTTCGCTCCCCGGTGACAGTTGCGGGACAGCCCCGGACTCGCACCGGGTTCCCTGCGCTACGGGCCGAACAGTAGCGTCCTCCCGGTGACGCGCGCGGAGTCGCTGGTCCTGGTCAACACCGGCCACGGCAAAGGCAAGTCGTCGGCAGCATTCGGCGTTATGGGCCGGGCCTGGGCCCGCGGCTGGCGGGTCGGCGTGGTCCAGTTCGTGAAGAGCGGCAAGTGGAAGACGGGCGAGCGCAAGCTGGCCGACCACCTGGCCATCGAGTGGCACACCCTCGGCGACGGCTTCACCTGGGAGTCCACCGACCTGGACGAGACCGCGGCCAAGGGGCGCCACGCCTGGGAGGTAGCCCGCCAGAAGCTGGCCTCGGGCGACTACGACCTGCTCGTCCTCGACGAGCTCACCTACGCCGTCAGCTACGGCTGGGTGCCGGTGGCCGAGGTCGTCGAGGGGATCAGGAACCGCTCACCCCGCACCAACGTGGTGGTCACCGGTCGTGACGCGCCGGCTGAGCTGGTCGAGCTGGCCGACACCGTCACCGAGATGCGCAAGGTGAAGCACGCTTACGACAAGGGCATCGGAGCCAAGAAGGGCATCGAGTACTGACAGGGAGCCGAACTGGGGACGCTCGAGGTCGCTATACCACCCTGAGAGTCCCCGGTTCGGCTGGTTTGGGCCGCGTCGAGGCCTACGCCAGGAGCTTGGCCAGGCGGTCGAGGCCCTCGACCAGTGCGTCGTCGCCCAGGGCGTAGGAGAGGCGGGCGTAGCCGGGAGCGCCGAAGGCCTCCCCGGGGACGAGGGCCACCTTGGCCTCGTCGAGGACGATCTCGGCCAGCTCGAGTGTGGTCGTGGGCGTGCGCGCCCCGACGGGGCGTCCCAGCACACCTGCGAACGAAGGAAACGCGTAGAACGCCCCCTCCGGCTCCAGGCAGGAGACGCCCGGGATGGCCGAGAGCAGCTCGTGCATCTTGCGTCGCCGGCGGTCGAATGCCTCCTTCATGGCCGCCATGGGCGCCATGTCGCCGGTGAGCGCGGCCACGGCTGCCACCTGGGAGACGTTGGCCACGTTCGACGTGGCGTGCGACTGGAGGTTGGTGGCAGCCGCGATCACGTCGGCCGGCCCGATCATCCAGCCCACCCGCCAGCCGGTCATGGCGAAGGTCTTGGCCACGCCGTTGACCACCACGGATCGGTCCGCCAGCTCGGGCACCACCGCCGGCATCGAGGAGAACCTGCTCGCCCCGTAGACGAGGTGCTCGTAGATCTCGTCGGTGACGACCCACAGCCCGCGCTCGCATGCCCAACGCCCCAGAGCCTCGACCTCGGAGGGCGTGTACACCGCGCCGGTCGGGTTCGAGGGCGACACGAACAGCAGCACCTTGGTGCGGGGCGTGCGGGCCGCCTCCAAGGCGTCGATCGTCGCCCGGAAGCCGGTGCTCTCGTCGGTGGGCACCGCCACTGGAACTCCCCCGGCCAGACGCACGGCCTCGGGGTAGGTCACCCAGTAGGGGGCCGGGATCAGCACCTCGTCGCCCGGGTCGAGGAGCGCGGCAAACGAGTTGTAGACGGCCTGCTTAGCGCCGTTGGTGACCAGGACCTGGGACGGCTTCACCGCGTAGCCCGAGTCCCGCCCGGTCTTGGCCGCCACCGCCTCCCTCAGCTCGGGCAGGCCCGAGGTGGCCGAATAGTGGTGGTTGCGGGGCACGGCGCAGGCCTCCGCCGCGGCCGCGACTATGTGGGCC
>JBOGIF010000179.1:0-7343 GCA_050742415.1 Acidimicrobiales bacterium
GGTCAGCGTCGGGCCGCCACGGCGGCTTGCCCGACGCTGACCCCACCGTCGTTGGGGGGTACGTGCCGGTGCACCAGCACCAACAGTCCCCTCGCCACGCGCGCCGTCTCGACTATGGCCGTTAGCCGCGAGTTCTGGAACACCCCACCGCTCAGGGCGACGGTCTCCAGCCCTTCCGCCGCCGCCAGCTCGGCCGCCGCCGCCGCCACCCCGAGGCCCAGGCCGGCGTGGAACCCGGCCGAGATCCGTCCGACCGGTGTGCCCAGAGCCTGTTCGGCCAGGACCTTGCCGATCAGCGGCGCCGGGTCCACCACCAGCGTCCCGTTGTCGGAGCGAGACATCCCCACGCCGTACCCTCCGGGCCCTTCCAGCGGCTCGTCGAAGGCACGAGCCTCGAGTTCGATCGCGGCCTGGCCCTCGTAGGTCACCCGGTCCCGTACTCCCACCAGGGCCGCCACCGCGTCGAAGAGCCGACCGGCGCTGCTCGTCACGAGGGCGTCGGGCCGTTCCACCAGGTCGAGCACCGCCGCCCACCGCTTGTCGGCGCCGTTCCCGTAGCTCGCTGCCGCGTCGGGGCCTAGAGCCGTACGCACCCACGACAGCGCCATCCTCCAGGGCTCGCGGATGGCCTGGTTGCCCCCCGGCAGCGGCACCGGCCGGAGATGGCCCACGCGGCGAAAGCCGTCCAGGTCGGCCACCAGCAGCTCCCCGCCCCAGATGGTGTGGTCGGTGCCCATGCCCAGGCCGTCGAAAGCCACCCCCAGTACCGGACCGGCGTGGCCGTGCTCGACCAGGCAGGAGGCGATGTGAGCATGGTGGTGCTGGACGCCGAGCAGCGGGAGGTCGAGGTCGGTGGCGTACTTGGTGGAAAGGTACTCGGGGTGCAGGTCGTGGGCGACCAGCTCCGGGGCCACGCCGGCCAGGTGACAGAGGTGGTCGACGGCCTGGAGGAAGGACCGGTAGGCGGGTAGGTGCTCGAGGTCGCCGATGTGGTGGCTCACGGTGAGCTGCGTGCCCTTCGCGACGGCCACCGTGTTCTTGAGCTCCGCCCCCACCGCCAGCACGTGGCGGCGCGCCCGGCCGATGAGTGGGATCGGCTCGGGAGCGAAGCCCCGGGACCGCCGCACCATCTGCACCGGTCGGCCCAGGCCACGGTCTCTGACCACCGAGTCGTCGCAGCGGATGTGGATCGGCCGGTCGTGGCTGAGAACGGCGTCGACGAGGGGGCCGAGCCTCGCCAGCGCGTCGGCGTCGTGGTGGGCGATGGGCTCGTCGCTCAGGTTGCCGCTTGTCATCACCAGCGGCCGGCCAACCGCCGCCAGGAGCAGATGGTGCAGCGGTGTGTACGGGAGCATCAGGCCCAGCTCGGGCAGCCCGGGGGCTACCGCGGGGTCGACGACGGCGTCGGGAAGCCGGGGTGCCAGCACGATCGGCCGCCGGGGCGACACCAGGGCCGCTTCCGCCTCGGCGGACAGCCGGCAGAGCGACCGGGCCGACGCCAGGTCGGCCACCATCACCGCGAACGGCTTGTCGTCGCGGGCCTTGCGCCGCCTCAGCTCGGCCACCGCCGCGGAGCTGGTGGCGTCGGCGGCGAGGTGGTAGCCGCCGAGACCCTTGACGGCGAGCACCGACCCGCCCACCAGATGCGCCGCCGCCCGGTCAAGAGCGACTCCCTCCTCCGCCAGCACGGCGCCGGCGGGCGAGAGCAGGGTGAGCTTGGGGCCGCACGCCGGGCAAGCGTTGGGCTCGGCGTGGAACCGGCGGTCGCCGGGGTCGGTGTACTCGCGGCGGCACCGGTCGCACATGGCGAAGCCGGCCATGGTGGTGGCCGACCGGTCGTAGGGGATCGACACGATGATCGTGTAACGGGGGCCGCAGTTGGTGCAGTTGACGAACGGGTAGCCGAAGCGGCGGTCGGCGGGGTCGAGCAGCTCGCTCCGGCAATCGTCACAGGTGGCGACGTCGACGCTCACCGCGGCCGCGGGGGCCCCGAGAGCCTGGCTTTCCACGATGGAGAACCCGGCCTCGCCCGTGCTGTCCATGGGCTCCACCTCGAAGCCCGTGATCGACGCCAGCGGAGGGGGCCGGTGGCGGATGCGGCTCTCCAGCTCGTCGAGGAGGTCCGGGGCGCCCTCCGCCTCGACCACCACGCCCCGGCTGTCGTTGGCCACCCGGCCGGCGAGCCCGAGGTCGACGGCATGGCGGTAGACGAACGGACGGAAGCCGACCCCTTGCACCGTGCCCACCACCCGGAAGCGCCGCCGCTGGCGCTCGGGCATCAGCAGATCCGGGGGAGGGGGTCACCGACCAGCATGTCGACGATGCGGGTGCCGCCGAATCCGGTGTTCAGCACCACGATCCCGGGCGGATCGGCGCGGACCTCACCGATGACCGCGGCGTTGACGCCCACGGGGTGGGCCCTGAGCGCGGCCAGAGCCGCCTCGGTCTCCTCTTCCGGTACCACGGCGACGAGCTTGCCCTCGTTGGCGACGTAGAGCGGGTCGATGCCGAGGATCTCGCACGCGCCGTTGACGATGTTGCGAACTGGCAGAGCGCTCTCGTTGATCACCACCGAGACCTCGGCGTCCCGGGCCATCTCGTTCAGCACGGTGGCCACCCCCCCGCGCGTCGGGTCCCGGAGGAAGCGGGTGCCGGGCGCGGCTTCGAGCAGCGCGGCGACCAGCTCGTTGAGCGGAGCCGAGTCGGTGGGGATGTCGGCCTCCAGCGCCAGCTCGCCCCGGGCGATCAGCACCGCGACTCCGTGGTCGCCGATCATCCCCGAGACGATCACCTTGTCGCCGGCCCGAACGGATCTCGAGTCGAGACGCACGTCGGCGGGCACCAGGCCCACGCCGGCGGTCGTGATGTAGACGCCGTCGGCGGCGCCGCGGTTGACCACCTTGGTGTCACCGGTGACGATCTGCACGCCCGCCTTCTGAGCGGCGGCAGCCATGTCGGCGACGATGTCGCGCAGCTCGGCGATCGGGAACCCGTCCTCGAGCACGAACGCGGCCGAGATCCACAGCGGGTTGGCGCCCATCATGGCCAGGTCGTTCACCGTGCCGTTGATCGCCAGGTCGCCGATCGACCCGCCGGGGAACCGCAGCGGCTTCACCACGAACGAGTCGGTGCTGAAGGCGATGCGCTCGCCCGACGGCAGGTCGAGGACGGCGCCGTCGGCCATCGACTCCAAGGTCTTGTTGCGGAACGCCTCCAGGAACACCGAGTCGATGAGCGCGGCCGACGCCTTGCCGCCCGCCCCGTGGGCCGAGTTGACGAACTCGTCCTTCAGCTTGGGACGGTGGCGCCGCCATTTCTCTATGCGTTCGAGGACTTCCTCCTCGCCACTCATCCCCGCGCCTCAGGCGCTCTTGACCGGGATCTTCGAGAACCTTCCGTAGTTGTAATAGGCGGCGCAGGCGCCCTCGGACGACACCATGCAGGTGCCGATCGGAGTCTCGGGGGTGCAGGCGGTGCCGAAGACCTTGCACTCCCAGGGCTTGATGACGCCCTTGAGCACCTCACCGCACTGGCAGGCTTTGGGGTCAGCCACGCGCACGCCCGGCACGTCGAAGCGGATCTCGGCGTCGTAGTCGGCGAACGCGGGCGCCAGCTTCAACGCCGACTGCGAGATGAAGCCCAGGCCCCGCCACTCGAAGTGCGGCCGCAGCTCGAAGACCTCGGCCAGGATCGCCAGCGCACGGGGGTTGCCGCCGTCGACCACCGCCCGCGTGTACTGGTTCTCCACCTCGCACCGGCCTTCGTCGAGCTGGCGGAGCAGCATCAGGATCGACTGGAGGATGTCGAGCGGCTCGAAGCCGGCGGTCACCAGGGGCTTGCCGTAGGTGGCGGGCACGAACCGGTAGGGCCGGTTGCCGATGACGGTGGAGACGTGGCCTGGGCCGATGAAGCCGTCGAGGCGCAGGTCGGGTGACTCCAGGATGGCCTTGAGAGGCGGGACGATCGTGACGTGGTTGCAGAAGACGGTGAAGTTCGTCAAGCCGCGCTCGCGAGCCTTCAGCAGCGTGACCGCGGTGGACGGTGCCGTCGTCTCGAAGCCGACTGCGAAGAACACGACCTGGCGGGTGGGGTTGGCCTCGGCGATGCGCAGGGCGTCGAGCGGCGAGTACACCATCCGCACGTCGGCGCCCTGGGCCTTGGCCTCGAGAAGGTTGCCGTTGCCGCCGGGCACCCGCATCATGTCGCCGAACGACGTGAAGATCACCCCTGGCGTACGGGCGACGGCGATGGCGTCGTCGACCCGGCCCATAGGGATCACGCACACCGGGCAGCCCGGCCCGTGGACCAGCTCTATCGAGCGCGGCAGCACGTTCTCGATGCCGTGCTTGTAGATGGTGTGGGTGTGGCCGCCGCACACCTCCATGAACTTGAGGGGGCCGTCGCTCGGGGCGATCTTGTTGGCCAGCGGCTCGATCTCCGCCAGCACGGCCCGGGCCGCGGCCGGGTCCCGGTACTCGTCCACGTACTTCACGACCGCACCTCCTCCACCACTTCGTCGGTCAGCGGCGCTTCCTGGGCGAACTGGGATATCTCGTCGTCGTAGACGCTGCCGAGCTCCTTGATGAAGGAAAGCGTGCGTTCCGCCTCCTCCTCGTCGATCTTGGTCATGGCGAAGCCGACGTGGATCAGGACCCAGTCGCCCACCTTGATCCCGCCGGGGTCGCCCATGACGAGCCCGATGTTCACCTCTCTGCGTACACCGTCGACCTCGGCAACCGCCCGATGCTCGGAGAGGTCGACTATCTCGACCAGTTGGCCTGGGATCCCAAGACACATGTCAAACCTCGTCTTCTGTACGGAGGCGGGGCTCCCGCCTCCAGTCGGTCAATTGTCCCACCCGGGCGCGGTCTACCTAGGGCGGAGATGGCTAGTTGTGGGCGACCGCCTCGCTGCTCTCGGTTCTCCCACTGGTCGCGCCCACCTTGAAGTCGCGTGCCTCGTACCGGTCGAGCAGGCTCACGAGGATGTGCCGCACGGTCCGCAACGCCTCGAAGGCATCGTCGAGTGCCTGGTGGCCGGCGTCGGTGAGGGTGTAAGTCCGGCGGGCGGGCCCGGCTTGCGACGGCTCCCACCAAGAGCGTACGAGGGCCTCCTTCTCCATCATCCGCAGGTACCGGTAGAGGCCGCCGGGCTCCGCACCACGGATCCCGAGGCGGCGAACCTGCTCCAGCAGGTCGTAGCCGTGCGAGGACCCCTCGGCGAGTAGGAGCAGCAGGCACTGCCTCAGGTACTGGCGGGGCAGGGCGGCGTCGAACCCCGTGTCCCGGCTGTCGGGCACGGGCGCTCCCCCCCCTTCGTCCGCACGCCGGTTCACCGGTGTAGGCGACATCCGCAGCGTCGGGAAGGTGTCGGATCTGGCCGGCGGGGTCAGGCTGGGGCCTCTGTTCGGAGGCCTTCGAGACGATCGGCGATCTTGTTGATCGCCGCCACCACCGGCCCGCTCGGGTCGTAGTCGAGGATGGGGATGCCGTCGCGGTCGGCGTCGAGCACCTCGGTGCTCCACGGCAGCTCGCCCTCGAGGCGCAGCTGGTGACGGGCGCAGTACTCGGCGATGGCCTGCCCGTCCTCCGGCGACCTCAGCTTGTTGGCCACCACCGACACCCTGCCGATCGGCAGCTCGGCGGCCAGGGCGGCCATGCGGCGGGCCGTCTCGTAGGACCGGTAATAGGGCTCCACCACCAGCAGCAGGGCGTCGACGTGGCGGGTGGTGCCGCGGCTCAGGTGCTCAGGCGAAGCTTCCAGGTCGAGGATGGCGACGAGGTTGTCGTCGGCGCCGATGTCGTTCAGCAGCGCGCTCACCGTCGCGTGCGACGAGCACAGGCAGCCCTCGTCGGCGTGGGCGGGCATGGCCATGAGCAGCACATGCACACCGTCGGGAGCCGGGATCCCGTGCCGATCGAGCACCGTGTCGACCGGCTCGACCAGGGCCACGCTGTGGTTCAGCCGGCGAGAGACCAGGCCGGTGGGCAGCGGTTGCATCGCCTCGGCCTCGTCGCGGCCGACGCCGAGCGCCACCGCCACGTTGGGGTTGCTGTCGCCGTCGATAACGACCACGCGCCGGCCCCGGCGGGCCAGCACCCTGGCGAGGGTGGATGAGAACGTGGTCTTTCCCGCGCCGCCCTTGCCGGCTACGGCCACTCGCAGCGCGGTCATCTGGGGGGCGTGCCCATCAATGGCCGTGCGACTCTGCGGGCGCGGCGCCGTCGGCGGACCCATGGTCGGGCAGCGTCTCCTCGATGATCGTCTCGGCGATGCGGTCGTAACGGGACAGGTAGGCAGTGAGGAACCGCCGTCCCTCCCGAAGCGCGCCCGACCACGCGTGGAGCCAGTCGGTGCCCTCGTCGGTGAGGCGGTAGCTGCGACGGGCCGGGCCGGCGGAGGAGTGCTCCCACCACGACTCGACGAGCCCGTCCTGCTCCATCACGCGCAGCGCCCGGTAGAGACCGCCCGGGTCGACGTTGCGCAGACCGAGCTTGCCGATCTGCTCCATGAGGTCGTAACCGTGTGCTGGCATCTCGGCCAGCAGCAGGAGAAGGCTGGCCCGCAGGTAGTTACGAGGCAGGCCGCCCTGAGGCTCCTCCCCGCGCCTCACGCGCCACTCCCCGCGGAGGCTCCGGATTGAGTCATCTCGTAGACCGGGCACCCCTCGGTGCAGTCGGTCTCGCCCTCAGGCGGGAAGCAGTGGGGGCAATCCGGCCCGCACTCTCCGTGGCTCGGCCGCATCAGGTCTTCGAACGAGCTGGCGAACTCGAGGCCGCCTTCGCGCCGACCTTCCTCCGACAGCCGGTACCGATCCTCGTCGACGTGACTGACGAAGCCCTCCTCGACCAGGAGGTCGAGGTACTGGACGCCCGTCTCGGCGTCGACGCCGAGAAAGCGCTCAATCACCCGGGCATCGACCTCGTCGCCGAAGCCCTCTCCCCGGAGCCAGTACATGACCTGGAGTATCTCGCTGCGCCAGTACATCGACTTCAGCGCCCCACACTCCGGTGCTTCGAGCATCTCCGACACTCCAGCCTCCAAACCCGAACATCGATGTGCAGCTTTTGCTATGCCACAACCGTGTGTCCGCTAGCTGAGATCAACCTGACGACCAGGTCCAGATAGGTGTAGTCTACATCTACCAGTCGAGAATCTCAGGGGGTATACTCGAATGCCGACGAGCACCGGAAGAGGTCGTTCCACCACTCGTAGCACTACCACCCGCACCACCACTACCCGTAGCCGCACCTCACGTGAGCTGGTCACCCAGGGTCCTGGGCTGGCAGCCACCGGCGGCGCTGCCATCGAGGACTGGCGGGAGAACCCGCTAGACCCGATGG
>JBOGIF010000180.1:0-7785 GCA_050742415.1 Acidimicrobiales bacterium
CCTCAAGGACCCGAAGCGCCCCAGCGGCTCGTTCATCTTCCTGGGCCCCTCCGGCGTGGGCAAGACCGAGCTGGCCAAGACCCTGGCCGAGTTCCTCTTCGGCGACGAGAGCCACCTGATCCAGCTCGACATGAGCGAGTACATGGAGAAGCACACCGTCAGCCGACTGGTGGGCTCGCCCCCCGGCTACGTGGGCTACGAGGAGGGTGGCCAGCTCACCGAGGCCGTGCGGCGCAAGCCGTTCTCGGTGGTGCTGTTCGACGAGATCGAGAAGGCCCACCCCGATGTGTTCAACGCCCTGCTCCAGATCCTCGAGGACGGTCGCCTGACCGACGCCCAGGGCCGCACCGTGGACTTCAAGAACACGGTCATCATCATGACGTCGAACCTGGGCACCGCCGACCTGCGCAAGGCCACTGTCGGCTTCCAGAAGTCGAGCGAGGCGCTCACCTACGAGAGGATGAAGGACAAGGTGGCCGAGGCCCTCAAGGCCCACTTCCGGCCCGAGTTCCTCAACCGCATCGACGAGACCATCGTCTTCCACGAGCTGACCACCGACGAGGTCACCCTCATCGTCGACCTCATGATCCGGCGGCTTCGGACCCAGCTCGACAGCCAGGGCATCTCCCTGGAGCTGACCGACACGGCCAAGCGGCTCCTGGCCGAGAAGGGCTACGACCCCTCGCTGGGGGCGCGGCCGCTGCGCCGGGCGTTGCAGCGGATGATCGAGGACCCGCTCTCGGAGCGCATCCTGTGGAAGGAGTTCCGGGCCGGCGAGACCATCATCGTCGACGCCGAGGCCGGGGAGATCGTATTCCGCTCCATCGAGGGCATCGAGCCTCCGCCGGTGGAGATGGCCGAAGCCGGTCCCGCCGAGTAGCTGCGCGCGGCTCCTGACGGTCCGCGCTCTGGCAGTCGCGGCGGTGGTGCTCCTCGCCACCGCCTGCCAGGCGAATGTAACCGTCGACGTGGACATCCGAGCCGACGGCTCCGGCCAGGTTTCGGCGGGCGTAGGGCTCGACGACGAGGCCGTGGCCGAGGTGGGCGATTTCGGCTCGGTGCTGGCCCTCGACGACCTTCGCCAGACCGGGTGGCGCGTACAGGGACCTCGCCGGGAGAAGGACGGCCGTACCTGGGTGCGAGCGTCGAAGCCCTTCACGTCGACCGCCGAGGCCGGTCGTGTGGTCGCCGAGCTCGGTCCACCGTTCCAGGGCCTGCGGGTCGAGAAGCGCAGCTCCTTCCTACGTGCCAAGACCACGATCAGCGGGCCGGTGGACCTGACAGCAGGACTCGCCACCTTCAGCGACGCCGACCTCGGACAAGTCGTAGATCTGGTCGAGGTGGAGAGGCGCTTCGGCGACCGGGCCCGCCGGGCCATCCAGGTGGAGCTGACCGCCGAGCTGCCCGGAAAGGTGGACACCAACAGCGCCGCTCTGGGGGGCGGGCCGGCCTGGCCGGCGCGACTCGGGGAGCGGGTCGAGGTCTGGGCGCAGGGTGACCGGCTGCGTGCGCTGCCGCTCCTGGCCGGATTCACTGCCGCCGTGGCCCTGATCGCCGTCGGCCTGACGGCGTGGCGGCGGAGAAAGCAGGGCCAGTCGCCGTAGGGCCGGTGTCGCAGGTCCTGAGTACCGTTCGGGCGATGGCCCGGCTGCGCACCGTCTTCCGCTGCGAGGAGTGCGGCACCGGTGCGCCGAAATGGGCGGGGCGGTGCCCGGGATGCGGGGCCTGGAACACGATGGCGGAGGAGCTGGAGGAGGCATCCAAGCCGGCTGCCTCTGACGCCACGGGGCCCGCCGAGCGCCCGATTCCCGTCGACGAGGTCGACGTCACCGCCTGGGTCCCACGGCCGACCGGCATCGGCGAGCTCGACCGCGTTCTTGGCGGCGGCTTCGTGCCCGGCTCGGTCACGCTGCTCGGTGGCGAGCCGGGCATCGGCAAGTCCACCCTGCTGCTGCAGGTTCTCGGCTCCCTCGCCGGCCAGGGGCTGACCTGTTTGATGGTGTCCGGCGAGGAGTCCGCCCAGCAGGTCCGGCTACGGGCAGAGCGCCTCGGTATCCGGACCCCGAAGCTGTGGCTGCTGGCCGAGACCAACCTCGACCGTCTCCTGGCGGCCTGCCGCCAGGTCGGGCCGGGCTGCCTCGTCGTCGACTCCATCCAGACCATGGTCGATGCCGACGTGCCGTCCACTGCCGGAAGCGTCACCCAGGTGCGCGAATGCGCCGCCCGGCTGGTGCGGTTGGCCAAGCAGGAGGCTCTGGCCGTGGTCCTGGTCGGCCACGTGACCAAGGAGGGCGGGCTGGCCGGGCCGCGGGTCCTCGAGCACGTCGTCGACACCGTGCTCTCCTTCGAGGGCGAGCGCCATCACGCCCTGCGCCTTTTGCGGGCCTCCAAGCACCGCTTCGGCCCCACCACCGAGCTCGGGCTGTTCGAGATGCGCGACGACGGCATGATCGGTGTGCCCGATCCCGGCGCGCTGTTCCTCGCCGACCGACGGCCCGGCATACCTGGCTCGGTCGTGGCTCCGATCCTCGACGGGCACCGACCCCTTCTCGTGGAGCTCCAGGCGCTAGTGACGGCGACAACGCTGCCCATGCCCCGCCGCTCGGCCCAGGGCCTCGACGGTGGGCGGGTCGCCCTGCTCGCGGCCGTGCTCGACAAGCGGGCAGGCGTCAGCGTGACCGGCTGCGACGTCTACGCCTTGGCCGCCGGGGGGGTGAAGGTGACCGAGCCAGCCGCCGACCTGGCCCTGGCCCTCGCCATGGCCTCCTCCGTGACCGACGTGGCGGTCGGCGCCGGGCTGGTGGCGTGCGGCGAAGTGGGCCTCGGCGGCGAGCTGCGCCAGGTCAGCCAGACGGGTCGGCGCCTGGCCGAGGCGGCGCGGCTGGGCTTCACCCAGGCGATCGTCCCGGAATCCGCCCCGGAGCCGCCGCCGGGGATGGAGGTTCTGCGGGCCGCCACGCTGCTGGAGGCGCTGGGCCTGGCCGGCCTGGGCCTTTAGGAAACGGGCAGGAATGGGCGACCCGACGAACTAGCATCGCCGGTGTGTTAGCTCGGCGTGACCTGGCTCTCACCGACACCCTGGCCATGGTGGCGCCGGGAACGCCATTGCGAGAGGGCCTCGACCGCATCCTCCAGGGCAACCGCGGCGCATTGATCGTCGTCGGCGACGGCCCCGACGTCCTCGGAATCTGCTCAGGCGGCCTTCTGCTCGACGCCGAGTTCAGCCCGCAACGGCTCTCGGAGCTGGCCAAGATGGACGGCGCCATCATCCTCGCCCCCGACGCCAGCCGGATCGCCCGGGCCAACGTCCACCTAGTGCCCAACCCAAACGTGCCGACGTCTGAGACCGGCACTCGCCACCGCACCGCCGAACGGGTGGCGCGCTCCATCCGGGTCCCGGTCATCTCCGTGTCCGAGGACATGTCGATCATCGCCGTCTACTACGGCACCGAGAAGCACCCCCTCGAGCTCACCCCCCGCCTGCTCAACCGGGCCAACCAGGCGCTGCAGACCCTGGAGCGGTACAAGAACCGCCTCGACGCGGTGTCCGGCTCGCTGTCGGCCCTGGAGGTCGAGGACCTCGTCACCGTGCGCGACGTCGTCACCGTGCTGCAACGGGCGGAGATGGTGCGCCGCATCGCCGAGGAGATCCACGGCTACATCCTCGAGCTCGGCAGCGACGGTCGGCTGGTACGCCTCCAGCTCGAGGAGCTGATGGGTGGCGTGGAAGACGACCGGCGGCTCGTCATCAAGGATTACTTCCAGACGGGCGACACGTGGCACCTCTCCGAGGCCATGGCCGCCCTGGCGGAGCTGACGATCGAGGACCTCCTCGACCTCAAGTGCGTGACCGGCGTGCTGCACCTCCCCGGCCACGGCGCCGAGCTGGATTTCGGGCTTCAGCCCAAGGGATACCGCCTGCTCAACCGGGTCCCCCGTTTGCCCGATGCCGTCGCCGAGCGGATCGTGGAGCGCTTCGGCAACCTCTCGAAGCTCCTGCAGGCCAGCATCGAGGACCTCGACGAGGTCGAGGGAGTGGGCGGGGCGAGGGCCCGGGCCATCCACGACGGCCTCTCGCGGCTGGCCGAGAGCAGCGTCCTGGACCGCTACGGCTGAGCCCGGATCCTCGCCAAGACAGCCCAGGTTGTCGTTCCTGCCGAATTGCTGGCACTCTGGAGCTTGTCCCCCAGCGGTGCTTTGTTCCCCGGGAGCGGAATGTCCTTCGACGTAGGAGACAAGGTCGTCTACCCCCACCACGGGGCCGCAGTCATCGAGCGGCGCGAGCGGCGCGCCGCCTTCGGCACCGACAGGGAGTACCTGGTGCTGCGCTTGGCCTACGGCGACCTCACTCTCATGGTGCCGGCGGACAACACCGACGAGGTCGGGTTGCGTGAGGTCATCAACGACGAAGAGGTCGAGGAGGTGTTCGCAGTCCTTCGCAAGCGGGAGGCGCGGATGCCCACCAACTGGTCGCGGCGGTTCAAGAACCACGTCGAGAAGCTGAAGTCAGGCGACATCTACCAGGTCGCCGAGGTCGTGCGGAACCTGTCGATCCGCGAGAAGGACAAGGGCCTGTCGGCCGGCGAGAAGCGCATGCTCACCAAGGCGCGCCAGATCCTGGTGTCCGAGCTCACCTTCGCTATAGGCGTCGACGAGGAAGAGGCCGAGAAGAAGCTCGACGAAGCCCTGCCGTAGGCCGTCGGGGTGATCGTCTGGGCCATCGTGGTGGCCGCCGGCGGCGGTACGCGGTTCGGTGGCCCCAAGCAGTACGAGACCCTGGGCCATCAGCGGGTTCTGGACTGGTCGCTCCAGGCGGCCAGATCCGTCAGCGACGGTGTCGTGCTCGCCGTATCTGCTGAGCGGGCGCAGAGCCCGGAGCCGGGCGCCGACATCGTGGTTGCCGGCGGGGCCACACGCTCTCAGTCCGTGCGGGCTGCGCTTGGCGCCGTACCGTCGAACGCCGACGTCATAGTCGTGCACGATGCAGCGCGCCCGCTGGCATCGGCGGGGCTGTTCCGAGGCGTGGTCTCCGCCGTGGCCGGGGGGGCTTCGGCGGCCGTCCCCGGACTTCCGGTGACCGACACCGTCAAGCGGGTGAGAGACGGCCTGGTCTCGGCCACACTCGACCGGGCAGAGCTGGTGACGGTCCAGACGCCGCAGGCGTTTCGCGCGACAGCCCTGAGGCACGCCCACGCGGTGGGCGGGGAGGCCACCGACGATGCCGCTCTGGTCGAGGCTGGAGGTGGAGACGTCGTGGTGGTCGAGGGGGAACCGGCCAACGTGAAGCTCACGACCCGCGACGACCTCGACGGGGCTCGGGTTCTCCTCGAAGCGAAGGCGCTCCGATGATCCGCGTCGGCGTCGGCTTCGACGTCCACCCCTTCTCCGACGACCCGGGGCGACCGCTGGTGCTCGGGGGCGTGGTGCTCGCCGGCGAGCGGGGCCTGGAGGGCCACAGTGACGCCGACGTGGTCACCCACGCCGTCGCCGACGCCATCCTCGGCGGCGCGGGGCTCGGCGACCTCGGCCAGCACTTCCCGCCCGAGGACCCCGCATGGCGCGGCGCCGACAGCCTGGACTTGCTCGCCCGGGTCGTGGCAATGGTCGGCGAGGGCGGGAGAACCGTCAACGTCGATTGTGCCGTCGTTCTCGAAGCCCCACGCCTGGCCCCGCACCGCGACGAGATGCAGCGCCGGATGAGCGCGGTGGTGGGCGCGGACGTGTCGGTGAAGGCCAAACGGGCGGAGGGCCTCGGAGCCATCGGGCGGGGTGAGGGGGTCGCCTGTTGGGCGGTCGCGCTGGTAGATCGGGGCTGAGCAATACTCCGAGGCTCGGCCGCTCGTCGGGGCTGGGCGGCGAGCAGGTGGAGGGTCGGCGGGCAGTAGCTGAGCTACTGGTGGCTGGCCGGCGTCCGGTGCTCGACATCTGGATGGCCCGGGGGCTCAAGCCGGCGCCAGCACTGGACGAGATCGCCAAATCGGCGGAGCGGGCGCGAGTGCCGCTTCGCATGGTCAGCCGCGAGCAGCTCGCCGCCGAGGCGGCCTCGCATGCCCCCCAGGGGGTGCTCGCTCATGCCCACCCGCTGCCGGAGGCCGATCTCGACGACCTACTGGCCGGGTCCGGCTCCGCCGAGGAGTCGCAGGCGACCTTCCTCGTGGCGGTCGACGGGGTCACCGACCCGCAGAACCTCGGGGCCCTCCTGCGCTCCGCCGAGGCTGCCGGCGTGAGCGGTGCGATCCTTCCCCGCCACCGTTCCACGCACGTGACACCGGCAGTAACCAAGGCGGCGGCCGGTGCGGTGGAGAGGGTCCCGATGGCACTGGTCGCCGGGATGCCGGCCGCCCTGGCCCGGGCCCGCGAGCGCGGGTGCTGGGTCATCGGCCTGGCCGGCGATGGGTCTCAGAGCCTGTTCGGGCTCGATCCCGGGCTCACCTCTCAGCCGGTGGTCGTAGTGGTCGGCGCCGAGGGAACGGGCCTCTCGCGCCTGGCGCGGCAGCGGTGCGACGTGGTCGTGCGGATCCCGATGGAGGGAGCCATCTCGTCACTCAACGTGGCCGTGGCCGGAGCTATGGCCCTGTTCGAGGTCCGGCGGCAGCGGCAAGGCGCCCATTGACACTCGGAGTGAGCGTGGCTAGAAAGAGCAACCTAGCTCTAGTCATTCGGCACATAGTGCCCGCACATCACGCCAAACCACCAGGAGCCTCGGATGCCGCACCAACCGAGTACTACCGCTCAGCCAGAAGTCTCGGACGACTGCTTGGCGGCCGAGGCCCGTCGCGGCGAGGTCGAGGCCCTCAACACGCTCCTGCTCCGCTACCGACGCTTTGCCCGGATGAAGGCGAGGGGCTATTTCCTGGCCGGCGGCGACATCGACGATGTCGAGCAGGAAGGCATGATCGGGCTCTTCAAGGCCATCCGCGACTTCCGGCCGGACCGTGAGGCGTCGTTCCGGGCGTTCGCCGAGCTGTGCATCACCCGCCAGATCATCACGGCCATAAAAACGGCTACCCGCCAGAAGCATCGACCCCTCAACCAGTACGTCTCCCTGTGGGGGCTGCGCCTGCTCGACGACCCGACCGAGCACTTCCTGGAGGAGCTCTTCGAGCACAACGTGCCGGATCCGGCCGACGAGATCGTGTCCTCCGAAGGCCTGGCCGACATGCAGAGATCCCTGGCCGACATGCTCTCCGGCCTGGAGGTCGACGTGCTCCGGCTGTACGTGGAGGGTTGGACCTACCAGGAGATAAGCGAGGAGCTCGGCCGCCACGTGAAGTCGATCGACAACGCTCTCCAACGGATCAAGCGCAAGGTCGAGGGCCACCTTGCGGAGCGGGACTCGGCCGAGCTGCCGGTAGCCGTCGCCTGACGGCCCTTATGCGGGGTGTGAACGAGTCAGCCTGACCCGGGGTCGGCGGCCGGTCCACCTCAGCTGTAGGCGCCCGCCGGCACCGGTGGCCGGTCGGCCGTGCCTCCGTCAGAGCGGAGCCGGTGCGCCGTGCGCGCACACTCTTCGGCGTCGGGCCCCCAGCACAGCTTGATTCCAGCCGAGGCCGGCCCTCTGCCGCCGTGGGTCCGGCCGCCTAGATCTCAGAGCACGGGGTGGCCGTACATCTCCCCGAGAGGGTCGGCGATGAGCTCCAGCCGGGCACCGTCAGGGTCGTGGAAGTACATGGAGGTGCCGCTCTCGAGCTGGTACGGCACTCCGGCGGCGGCGAGCCTCTGCCTCGCCTCCTCCCACTTGTCGGCGTCGATGGAGATGGCGATGTGGTGCAGACCGCCCAAAAC
>JBOGIF010000181.1:0-15152 GCA_050742415.1 Acidimicrobiales bacterium
GGACCCGGCTGCCGCCGGTGCCGACGTGGCTTCGGTGGCGGAGCGGATGCCCGACGACATGCACTCGGCGATCGGCCGCCTGCCGTTCGAGTACCGGGCAGCCGTTGTCCTCTGCGATGTCGTCGGCCTCTCCTACGCGGAGATAGGCGAGGCCCTCGGCGTGCCGGCAGGCACGGTTCGCAGCCGCATCCATCGAGGCCGGACCCTGCTGAGGGCGGCACTCGGATGAGCGCCCTGGCGTCGAGCCATCCAGCCGACGGCCTGAGCGCCCTGCTCGACGGTGAGCTGTCGGCCGGCGAGGTGGAAGGGATGACGGAGCACCTGGAGGGGTGCGCGGACTGCCGGGCCGAGCTGTGCTCGCTGGCGGCCGTGCGGGCCCAGGTGCGACAGCTTCCGCCGGTCGGGCCGCCGTTCGGCTTCTACGACGGGTTGGTCCGGAGCCGGGTGGTGGAGGCTCGCCGGAGGACCCGCCTCGCTCTCCTGGCGGCTGCTGCCGCGGCTGGCGCCGCGGTGTTCGGGAGCGTCTCTCCCGTTGGCCAGGGGCCAGTGGCCCCCACGGCGACTCGACCGGCCTTCGACTACCCAGCCGGGGTCCGGCCTGCAGGTATCGAGGCCACCGTCGTGTCCGACATCAACGCCCTGTCGGACTCCAATGACGTTCTCGGACGCCTCGCCCCAGCGGTCGTGCCGACGCTCGCCACAACGGTGACCACCCGGTTCTGAGGTGCGCTCAGGTGGTGCCGGCGGCCGCCTTTGCCCGCTCCAGGCGCCGCCGGCGGGCGATGCGCCGTCGCTCCCGCTCCGAAGCACCACCCCATACACCGTGGTCGATGGTGTTGGCCAGGGCGTACTCGAGGCACGGCTCCTTGACCGGGCAGTCCTCGCAGATACGCCTGGCGACGTCGACCCCCACCCCGTCGCTCGGGAAGAAGAGGGAAGGCGGCTGGGTGCGGCAGTTGCCCTCAGCCATCCATTGCATGTCCATGTCACTTCTCCTCGCTGGGGGTTTCCTCACTCAACGCGTCCGGAGGGCTCCTGGTTCCCACCGTCTTTTTTACGTAGTTCGTAGTGACTGACGTCCGTGGATCGCCGATGGTTTCGTCCAGGTTCGTCTTGTGGAACACGGCCTTGCCACCGGGAGGTGCTAGGGAGGTTCTTCGGCCCGATCCGTGGAGGACTGAAATGGACAGAACGACAGCGTGGGAGATCCCAGGTGACGAGGCGTCGCGCCTGTCGTCCCCACCCTCGCAGCTTCGCGGCGGGTCTGGTAGCGGCCCCGATCCCTTCCGGTGGCGGTGGTTCGTGTCCGCGCTCATCGGGGCCCTGATCGGAGCGGCCTCGTCGGCGCTGGTCGTCACCCGGATCGTCGACGACTCGTCCCGCTCCTCAGGTCCCGCCATCTCGTCCAGGCCGTCGAGCGTGATCGGTGGCGGCCTCGACATCGCCGCCATCCTCGACAAAGTGGAGCCGGCAGTCGTCTCCATCAGTACCCGAGGGTTCGCCCGCGACGATTTCTTCAACGTCGTGCCCAGCGGCGGTTCCGGCACCGGCATGATCCTGACGCCCGACGGCGACGTGATCACCAACGCCCACGTGGTGGAGAACGCTTCGCGCATCGAGGTGAAGCTGATCACCGGGCGGACCATGTCGGCGACCGTGGTGGGCCGCGACCCATCGGCCGACGTCGCCCTCCTGAAGATTCAGGACGCCAAGGACCTGCCGACGGTGGTCGCCGGGAGGTCGGCTGATTCGCAGGTAGGTGACGAGGTGGTCGCCATCGGGAACGCGTTGGCCCTTCCCGGGGGGCCCACCGTGACATCGGGGATCATCTCGGCCCTCGACCGAGCCATCGGAAGCCAGGGCGGCGACCGCCTCGAGCACCTGATCCAGACTGATGCCGCCATCAACCCGGGGAACTCCGGTGGCCCGCTGGTCAACGCCGCCGGCGAGGTCGTGGGCATGAACACCGCAGTCATCCAGAGCTCCGGCCAGGCCGAGGCCCAGAACATCGGCTTCGCCATCGCCTCGGACACCTTCAAGCCGATAGTCGAGCAGCTACGCAAGGGTGGGGGATCGCTGGCCAACAGGGCTTTCCTGGGCGTCTTCACCCAGAACCTGACGCCGGCCATCCGGAGCCGCTTGGGCATTGAGGCGGAGTCCGGCGCGCTCGTAGTGCAGGTCACACCCGGGACGCCGGCCGACGGCGCCGGCTTGGTGCCGGGCGACATGATCACGGGCCTGGGAGATGCCACCGTCGACTCGTCCGATCAGCTCGGGACCGAGGTGCGAAAGCACAAGCCTGGCGACAAGGTGGAGCTGCGGTGGCAGAGGGCAAGCTCCAAGCGCTCGGCCACGGTCACCCTGGCCCAGACGCCCGGCTAGCCTCGCCCGGATGCAGGCGCCCGAACAGGTCCAGGAACCACAGCCGCCGCGTGGTCACGTCCGCGTGGTCTACCTGGGTCCGGTCGCCCCCCACTGGGACGTCGTCGGCGAGTTCGGCGACCGCAACATGATCGAGGACTTTCGCCAGCGGGCCCTGGCCCGCCTGTTGCTGCTGCCGCCTCACGACCCCCAGTTCCGCCGGAACCGCGAACGGGTGGTCCGCGACGCCGAGCGCGAGGCTCTCATCCTGAGCTGGGACCTCGGCGTGCCTGACGAAGAGCTCGAACCGAGTTCCTGAGGAGCCACCGCACGTCCGGGCGTGCCACCTATCGTTGAGCCCGTGCTAGCCGTGTCCAACGAGGTGATCATCTTCGCGGCAGCCGGCGGATTGCTCGTATTCGTCCTCTCCGTCCTATCCACCGTCACCCGGTCTCGGCGCGGCCTGGCCCGGCGTATCGAGGCGCTAAGCGCTCGCATGGGCGACGAGGAGCTGGGCCTCGAGGGCAAGGGAATCGAGGGCCTCCTGGCCCACCTCGAACGGCTCGTCGACGCCGCCGTGACGTCCAGCGGCGAGGCGAGCATCGGCCGCGAGCGGGCCGAGCTGGTCCTCGGGAAGCTGTCGTTGGGCGTCCTGGTGGTGGACGACCAGGGCGAGATCACCTTTCGCAACAACCGAGCCGCCGAGCTGCTCGACGGCGAGGTGGAAGGTGCGCCGGCCCACGGCGTGGTCGAGGAGCTGCTCATCTCGGCCGTGGAGGGCCGGTCCCTCAGCAAGCGGTACGAGGTCAGCGGGATGCGCCAGCGGACTATCGAGGTCACGGCCACCCCGCTGGAGGACAAGTTCCGCATGATCGGCGGGATGGCGGTGGTCCACGACGTGTCCGACGACCAGCGCCTCGAGTCGTCCCGCCAGGCGTTCGTCGCCGACCTCGGCCAGGAGCTGCGGGTGCCGGTAGGTGCCCTCGGCCTCCTGGCCGAGACGGTCGCCAACGAGACCGACCCGGCGCTCGTCCAGCGCCTCACCCGCCGCTTACAGGCCGAGTCTCAACGCCTCGGCCGGGTGATCGACGACCTCGTATCCCTGGCCCGGATCGAGAACGAGGAGTCGCTGTCCCGCCAGTCGGTGGCGGTGCACCTGATCGTCGCCCAGGCCGCCGAGCGGATCCGCGGGACCGCCCAGGAGAAGCGCATCACCATCAACTTCAGCGAGCAGCCCCGGCGGTTGGCCGTCCTCGGCGACCGTCGCCAGCTGGTGTCGGCCGTCTACAACCTGCTCGACAACGCCGTGAAGTTCTCTCCCGAGGACTCCCTGGTCGAGGTCAGGGGCCGCCTCGACGGAGACCGGGTCGAGATCATCGTGCGCGACCGCGGGATCGGTATCCCCGAGCGCGACCTGGAGCGCATCTTCGACCGCTTCTACCGCGGCGACCGTAACCGGTCGCTGACGCGAGGCGCGGGGAGCGGCCTGGGGCTGGCCGTGGTGCGCCACGTGGCCATCACCCACCACGGCGAGGTGCGCGTCGAGTCCAGCGAAGGGAAGGGATCGAGCTTCATCCTCCGGGTTCTCTCCGCCCCCGACCCACCCCATCCGGGGACGGACCAGAAGCCGGCCCTGTCCGTGGGGGCTACGGGCTGATCCGGGGGCTCGACGGCCCGTTCTCCCGCCTGGCCCTGGCCCACGTCCTGGCCGTGGCCGGCGACACGCTGGTCACGATGGCGCTGGCCGGCTCGCTGTTCTTCTCCATCTCGCCCCAGGCAGCGCGGGGCCGGGTGGCCCTGTACCTGCTCCTGACGATGGCGCCCTTCGTCGTGCTGGCCCCCCTCATCGGCCCGGTGCTGGACCGCCGGCCCCAGGGCCGCCGGGCGGTGCTCGTGGCCACCGCCGCCTCTCGCGCCGTCGTGTGCCTGTCGATGGCCAGCCATTTGGGAGGGCTGTGGCTCTTCCCGCACGCCTTCGCCGTTCTCGCGCTGTCGAAGGCCCACATGGTGACCAAGAGCGCCCTGGTACCGGCGACGGTGGCCCGCTCCGAGCAGCTGGTCGGCGCCAACTCCCGATTGGCGGTCCTGTCGGTCGTCGCCGGCTTCGCGGCTGCCCTGCCAGGTCTGATCTTGCTCAAGGTCGACGCCCTGGGTGCCACCTGGGTGGTGCGGCTGGCGGCGTTGGCCTTCCTGGCTGCGACGGTGGCCGGGATGCGGATGCGCCGCCCTCCGGCGCCGTCGCCCGACGCCGCTTACCGGGCCGGCCGGGGCGAGGCCGAGCTGCACACCATGGGGGTCCGGGCCGGCGCGCTGGCCATGACCGTGCTTCGGGCGGTGGTGGGGTTCCTCACCTTCCTGCTGGCCTTCGCCTTCCGATCGGCCGACGCCCCGTCGTGGTGGTTCGGCGTGGTCCTGGGGGCGAGCATGGTGGGGTCGTTCGTCGGATCGGCTGCCGCACCTCGGCTCCGCCGCCGGCTGGCCGAGGAGCGGATGCTGCAGGGCGCCCTGGTCCTCGTGGCGGTGGCCGCAGTGCTGTCGGCCAGAGCCGGCGGCCTGGCTCCCGCGGTGGTGATGGCCACGGTGGTCGGCGCCGCCGCCGGCGCCGCCAAGCTTGCCTTCGACAGCGTCGTGCAGCGCGACGCTCCCGATGCCATCCGGGGTCGCACCTTCGCTCGGTTCGAGACGCACTTCCAGCTGGCGTGGGTGCTGGGAGCGGCCGTCCCGGTGGTGCTGCCGGTGCCGCAACGGGCGGGCATGGACCTCGTCGCTCTCGCGTCGACGTTGACCCTCTTCGCCTACTTCGGTGGGGTGGTGGCAGCCGCCCATCGGGGGCGGCACTTCACCTCAGTCGGTGGGGAGGTCGATGCGGGCCAGCCATAGGCCCGGCGCGTCGAGCTCGGCCGGTGTGGGTAGCTCCCGCTCGGAGTGCCACAGGCGTCGCAGCCCGTCTTCACCGGAGCGCTCGACCACGCCGCGCACGAAGGCGGCGCCCCGCTCGTACTGGGCCTGGCCCAGCTCGAGGCCGAGGAGGCGCTGCACGAATCGGTCGCCGTCGGCCGTCTCGACCCGCCTGCGCTTCAGAGCCTCGGTGAGCATCCCGTAGGAGCCGATCAGGCCGTGCCCCACCAGGTCGAGCACGTGGTCCACGTAGCCCTCGAACGCCGTGACCAGGGTGTCGATGAGCACGAGGACGTCGCGCTGGCGGGGGGTCTGCAGGACTCCGAGCAGCGTCTCGGGATTGCCCAGGACGGCCTGGAAGCCGCTCGGGTCGGACGGGTCGAGGTCGCCGAGGCTGGCTTCGAGCGCCCCGGGGTCGACGTCGAACCCGCTCACGTACTCGTCGAGGAGGGCCTGCAGCCGGGCCCGCACGTGAGGCCGGGCCAGCACCGCATGCACGGCCACCTCGCGGGTGCAGACCCAGAGCCGGAGGTCGGCGGGCGGGACGCTCCACTCCTCGGTGAAGGCGTCGAGGTTGGCGGGGACCATGAGCAGCTCGTCGGCCGGCAGGCGGGGAATAGGCAGGTCGTACTGGCCGAGTGCCCGACGGGACAGGTGCCCGACCATGTAGCCGGACTGCACGCCGAGCAGTACCGGCCCGAGGACCTTGCCCAGGTCGCCGAGTAGCTGGGTAGCCGGGTCGGGGCCGACGCCACCGTCCCCCCCGGCGCCCAACGACGCCGACAGGCGCTCGAGGAAGGGCCGGTAGGCCTCGAGCGAGCGCGACGCCCACTCCCCCCGGGTGACGGGCACGGCCCGGAGCATGCCGCCGGCCATGGTGGTTGCCAGTCCGGTGGCCTGGGAGACGTGGAGGTCGGCCACCCGCATGAGCTCCTCCAGGCGGATGCGCTCCATGGGCTCCACATTGGGCTCGCTCTGGCCCTCGGTGGCCACCCAGGCCGCCATCTGGCGGGCCACGTCCCAGTTGACCGGCCCCTGGCTGGCGAACAGCCGGGCGATGTCGCCGAACATCGGGACTCCCTCGAAGGGGTTCTGCCCTTCGGGATCGGGCGTGCTCATGTCCCTAGCTTCGCAGGCCGGGGGAGGATCGGTTGACGGCCGTCAGCTCTCCGGTGGGCGCTCAGCGAGGACGACCTTGACGGCCCGGCGCTGGTTGTCGCGTACGACACCCAGGGTGACCGGCGCTCCCGGGCGGCGCTCCCGGAGGGCCACCACCAGCTGGCCCATCGACGGCACCCGGCGACCGTCGATCTCCACGATCACGTCGCGCTCGACCAGGCCGCCCCGCTCGGCCGGGCTGTCCGGCTTCACCTCCGATACCAGGGCTCCACCGTCCACGTCGAGGTCGTTGGCGGTTGCACCGTCGAGGTCGTTGCCCTGGATACCGAGCCAGGTGGAGGTGACCCGGCCGAAACGGATGAGCTGGTCGGCCACCGTGCGCGCCATGTCGATGGGCGTGGCGAAGCCGAAGCTCTCGGAGCCGGTCTCCCCTTGGGCGATGGCGGTGGTGATGCCGATCACGCTGCCGGAGCCGTCGAGCAGGGCGCCCCCGGAGGACCCCGGGGCGATGGGAGCGTCGGTCTGGACCATGTCGAAGAGGGTGCGGCTACTGGTGCGGGCGCGCACGTCACGGTGAAGGGCGCTCACCACGCCCACCGTGACCGACGGGCCGCCGGCGAGGCCGAACGGGAACCCTATGGCGACGGCCTGCTGGCCCACCCGCAGGTCGGCGGCACTGCCGAGGGTGGCCACCGGGAAGGCGTCGCCATCGATCTTGACCACGGCGGCGTCGGTGTCGGGGTCCAACCCCACCAGGCGGGCGGGGAGCTCGCGCCCGTTGGACAGCACCACGTTGATCGCCTGCGCGCCCTCGACCACATGGGCGTTGGTCAGCAGATGGCCGTCGCTGCGGAAGATCACTCCCGAGCCGCTCGGGCCACCGCCACCGCCGGTGCGGACCTGGGCGATGGCCGGCCGTACCCGCTCCGCGATCTCCTCGACGGAGGCAACGCCGGCACCCGCGGGGATGGTCTTGGCCTGCAGGCTCGGCCGGCTGGTGGCGACCGGCTGGACCAGCTGGCGCTCGAAGGGCCGGATGGTCCTGCCGTCGGCGTCCACGAGCGACACCGCCACCAGGACCAGCCCAGCCGAGGCCAGGCCCGCCACCAGGGCGGTGATGACCAGGACCGGCGCCAGCCGGCGCCGTTCGGCCGGAGGCGGGACCAGCCGGCCGAGCTCGGAGGGATGGCGCCAGAGCCGGTCGTCGGGAGGGAGCGGCGAGTGGAAGGAGGCCCTTGCCTGCTCCGTCTCGCCGAAGTTCTCCTGGTCGTCGTAGGGCGGGTCGCCGAAACCCGAGTCCCCGAGCCCCATGCCGGGATCATAACGGGGGGCCCCTCGCCGCCGACCGCGCCCCAGTGGTCGCGGCGGCGATCGGCATCAGGTCACCGCTGGTCAGAGCCGGCGCCGGTACCATCTGGGCGTGCCCCTACTGCCTCCCGCGCTCGGCCACGACTGGCTCGGGCTGTCATCGGACCCCTTGGCCCCCGACGCGGCGAGGTGCTGGGTCGAGCTTGCGCGCTGTGGGGCGGTGGTGCTTTTCACGGGCAACGTGCGCGACAGCTCCGACGGCCGACCGGGTGTCAGCGCCCTGGAATACGAGGCCTACGAGGAAGAGGTGGAGGTGCGGTTGGCGGCCCTCGCCCTTGAGGCCCGTTGCCGTTGGCCGGAGGTGGGACGACTCGCCGTGCACCACCGGATCGGTGTCCTGCGGGTGGGCGAGTGCTCGGTGGTGGTCGGGGCTTCGGCCCCGCACCGCGAGGAGGCATTCGCCGCTGCTCGCTTCTGCATCGAGGGCGTGAAGCTCACCGTTCCCATCTGGAAGCGGGAGACGTGGGATGGCGGCCAGGAATGGTCGAGCTGTAGCCACCCGGTGGAGGACGCGGCGGCACTGGGCGGGAGGCGGGACCGCCTCATGATGCCGGCACCGTGAGCAACCTCGCCTTCCTGGGCATCGCCGTGGTCCTCAGCCTGACCGGGTGCCTGCTCCTGTGGCTCCGATCGCGGCCGCCGCGCTCGGTGGAGGCCCACATACGCGACTTCGCACGTGAGCTGGAGGCTCTGGCCCCCAACGCCGAGGATCCATATGACGCTCGCCGGACCTGGCAGAGGAGAGGGCGCCGGTCTGGCTAGGGACCTGGCCATCGACCTTGGAACGGCCAACACCCTGGTCTACGCCAAGGGCAGGGGCATCGTCCTCAACGAGCCCACGGTGATCGCTCTCAACGTCCAGACCCACGACGTGCTCGCCATGGGCCACCAGGCCTGGCAGATGATCGGCCGCACGCCTGGCTACATCCAGGCCGTCCGCCCTCTTCGCCAGGGGGCGATCACCGACTTCGAGATCACCCAGCGCATGATCCGCCTGCTCTTGCAGCGGGCCGGGCTCTCCCGGTTCCAGCGGCCCAGGGTGCTGCTGTGCGTGCCCTCCGCCATCACCGAGGTCGAGCGCCGCGCCGTCAAGGAGGCGGCCCGCCAAGCAGGTGCCACCGATGCCCAGCTGGTGGCCCAACCGATGGCCGCCGCCATCGGCGCCGGGCTGCCCATCCACGAGCCCCTGGGCAATATGGTCGTCGACATCGGGGGTGGCACCTCGGAGACGGCGATGATCTCGCTGGGCGGCATCGTCGCCCTCCAGGCCATCCGGGTGGGGTCGTTCGACATCGACGCCTCGATCCAGGCCTACGTACGCCGTGAGTATGGGATGGCCGTGGGCGAGCGCACGGCCGAGGAGATCAAGCTCGCCATCGGCTCGGCCTACCCGACCGACGACGAGCTGAAGGCCGAGGTGCGCGGCCGCGACCTCATGACCGGCCTGCCCAAGACCGCCATCCTCACGCCCGACGAGGTCCGGGAGGCAATCGAGGAGCAGGTGCGGGCCATCTGCGACTCGGTGGTGCAGTGCCTCGGGTTCGCGCCGCCGGAGCTGGCACAGGACCTCATCCAGCAGGGGATCCATCTGGTCGGCGGTGGGGGAATGCTGCGCGGGTTCGACCGCCGGCTGTCGGAGGAGACCGACCTCCCGGTGCACCTCGTCGACGCCCCCCTCGAGTGCGTGGTGCTCGGCGCCGGCAAATGCCTCGAGGCCTTCGAGTCGCTCAAGGTGCTCTTCATGGGGGCCGAGCGCTAGAGGTCACGCCTCGTCGGTCAGGTCCTCGGCGGCTTGGCGGACCTGCCAGTCGCGGTCGTCTTTGGCCCGCCGTAGCGCCTCGTCGACGTCGGGACCGTCGAAGGGAGCGAGGGCGATGACTGCCCGCCGCCGTACCGCTGGGCGGTCGCTGGTGGCGGTGAGTATGGCGGCCAGCCCGCGCCTGTCGCCCACTGCCCCGAGGGCGGCAACCGCCGCCTCCCGGCACAGCGGGTCGGCGTGGGTGGTGGCCAAGCCTGCGAGCTCGGTGACGTAACCCGACGCTGCTGCCCCCAGCTCTCCGGCCGCCCACGCCGCCATCTCCACCACACCCGCGTCCTCGTCGGCGAGCAGGGGCCGTAGGTCGAGACCCTCCTCGGGACCTCTGGCCGCCACCATCTCGCAGGCGCGGCTGCGCACCACCGGCGAAGGATCTCCGAGCGCGCCGGCCAGGTCCTCCCGGGCGAGCTGCCCGGCGCGGGCCAGCGCCGCCAGGGCGGTCGCTCGCACCGCCGGCACCGGGTCGGCCAGGAGCCGCCGGGCCTCCTCCGGCTTCTGCTGATGGCCCGCAAGCGCGGCCCGTCGCCTGCGGCCGGCTGACGCCTGCGCGTCGGGGCGCTTCACCGGGCCACCCTGGCGATCAGGGCGATCATCGCCGAGACCAGGGCTGCCACCAGCGTCCCGGCGCCAGCGACGAGGACAACCAGGCGGACCCGGGCGTCGACCCGGTGGCGCTGGACCGCCACCGCGCCGCGCTCGATCCACGCCGGTGCCGTGGCAGGCTCTTGCTCTTGCCCGACATCCTCTTGATCGACATCCGCGGCGGCCTCGATCTCGACCAGAATGAGCCGGAGCACGCCGACGATCACCGCCAGAACGATCACGCTCGCAAGGAACGCTGACACGACCGATCCCATGCTACCGGGCGGTTCCCGGCCCCCCGCCGTCCGACCGACGGTGGTGGTGAGTGCCGTGTTGGCGCTCGCGCTCGCTGCTCTCGGCGTCGGCGTGCGCTTCCTGAGGCTCCCGTACGACGCGGTCGCCCCGGGTGAGGCGCGTTCGTTGAACCGGGTGGTCAAGGTGAAGGGCCACGAGTCCTACCCTCCCCGCGGTCGCCTGTTTTCGACCACGGTGAGCGTGCGCACGGGGATCAACCCCTACGAGGCCCTGGCCGGTTGGCTCGATCCGAGCGTCGACGTCCTGGCCGAGGAGGCGGTGCAGGGCAACGTTCCCGACGCCGAGTTCCAGAAGATCAACCAGGACGCGATGGCCGACTCCAAGACCATTGCCAAGCTGATCGCCTTGCGCCACCTGGGTTTCGAGGGGCTGACCACCGGGGCCGAGATCCTGTCCGTTGTCCCCGACTACCCGGCCTCTCCGCAGCTGAGAGCCGGTGACGTGATCGTCGCGGTCGATGGCTCCACCGTGAAGGAGAGCAGCGACGCAGTGGCGGCGCTGACCCGTCACCAGCCCGGCGACAAGGCGAAGGTGCGCCTCCTCCGAGACGGTCGTCCCGTCGAGCTCGAGGCGATCCTCGGCGGCGGCGATGAGGGCGCCGCCGTGCTCGGCGTGCACCTGACCACCAAGATCGACATCCCGTTCGACATAAGCATCGAATCGGGTGACGTGGTCGGCCCATCGGCGGGGCTCGCCTACGCGCTCGTGGTGCTCGACGTGCTGACGCCGGGGGAGCTGACGGGCGGTGTGCCGGTGGCGGTGACGGGTGAGGTGAGGGCCGACGGGAAGGTCGGCCCGATCGGCGGCGTGGCCCAGAAGACGGTCAGTGTCCGCCGGGCCGGGGCCAAGGTGTTCCTCGTGCCCAAGGAGAACCTGGCCGAGGCCAAGGCCCACGCCGGGCGCGGCCTGCAGGTGCGGGCGGTCTCGACCTTCGAGGAAGCGCTCACCGCTCTCGGATCGCTCAGGGGGAGCAACGCCCTGGCGCTTGGACCGCCTCCGGCGAGCCGCTAGAAGCGAATAGAAGTCCGGGCTCGTCCAACGTTTTCGCCGGTTGACGGCGGTACCCTGGCGTAGGCATGTCCAGCGCCGGCGCCCAGGTCAGGTTCGCCGTCGAGTTCGCCACCTTCTTGGTTTGCGTCGCCGGAGCGGCTGTGGTCCTGCTCCGGCCGCAGCTCGTGGGCGCCCGGCGTGGGGCCCGCAGCTTCCTCGTCCTCGGTTTCCTGGCTGTGGCGGCGGCCGCGTTCCTTCACGGATCGCTGCTCGGCGGCGCCTCCGACCCTGCCGTCGTTGGGCCTCGCGGCGCGGGGATCGTCCTGCTGGCCCTGGGAACCCTGGGCTGGGGAGAGCACCAGTCGAACCGCCGCACCCTGTGGGTCGCGTTGGTCCTCATGGCGGTCGCCGAGAGCGCGTCGATGCTCGGTGCCGGCACCACCGCCGACTGGGCGCGTGGCGCGGCAGCGGTCGGGGTGGGGGCTGTCCTGCTGACGTCAGCTCGCCGGTCGATCCCTGCCCGGTTCGCGGCCAGTGCCGCCGTCACCCTGCTGGTGGTCGTGCTGGCGATGGCGGTGGCGCTGTCGGTGGTCATCGGCTCGACGGTCCAGAACGAGGCGCTCAAGCGGGTCGACACCCGGGCTCGGGCCGAAGTGGACGAGATCGAGGCGTCGGCCCGGCGCGACGCCGTCAACAGCGCCAAGCTGGCCGCACTATCGATCCAGGGCAACCGGGCGCCCCAGCTCCGCTCTTTGGCCTCCCGTTCCGGGCCGATCGACCTGGGCGCGGCCGACGCGGTGGCTCGCGACCTACGGCTGCTCGCCGAGCAGGACCTCCTGGCGGCCACCGGACCTCTGCTCTACCTCACCGACGCGGCGACGGTCGTCGTCGCCCTGGGCCTCGAGCAGGCGGCTGCCGACGTCCTCAGCGGCTCGCGAGCGGTGACCGACGTGGTGGAGGCGGGCGCCACGAGCAGCGGTTCGGTAGAGGTGGTCGGAGGCCGGGCACTGGCGGTCGGGGTGTACCGGGTGACGGTGACCGACGCCGGCACTCCGCGACTCGTCGGAGCCGTCGTCGCCACCGAGACGCTGGACAACGAGTACCTCGCAGCCCGGGCCCGCAGTGACCCGTCGGTGACCCTGGCCCTCGTCGGACGCGACCGTGTCCTCGCGTCATTCGGTCCCGACGTGGCGCGCGAGCCCGTGATGCGGGTTGCGCGCGCCGCGCTCGGTGAGAGCGGCCGCGCCGCAGAGACCGACGAGCGGTCGTTCGTGGCCGCCCGGGCGGTCGTCGCCTCCGACGGCACCCGGGTGTTCGCAGTGGTCTCGTCGATCTCGGCGGTGGGCGACGACACCCGGACCTCGCTCTTCCGCACGCTCTTCGTGGTCGCCCTCGTCGCCGCCCTGGTGGCGTTCGTGCTGGCGGTCGTCATAGGCGAGCGCATCGGGGTGGGCCTGCGGCGCCTCACCCGGGCGGCGGAGGGTATCCAGAGCGGGGACCTCGGAGTGCGGGCGTCGGTGGAGAGCCAGGACGAGGTGGGTGTCCTCGGCGCCACGTTCAACTCGATGGCCGGCTCCATCGAGGCCCTGGCCGCCGAGCTGCGCCAGGCCGCGTCGGAGGAGGCCCAGGTGCGCAACCGGCTGGAGGCGGTCGTGGCGGGCATGGGTGAGGCGCTGGTCGCGGTCGACGGCTCCGGGAGGATCACCACGTTCAACGGCGCGGCCGAGGAGCTCTTCGGAGTCGTCGCGGGGGAGGCGGTGGGTGGGACCGTCGCGGCGCTGGGTCGCATCATCACCGAGGACGGTGCCGACCTCGTCGACCGGCTGGCAGCGCCCGCCAAGGCGGTGTGGAGCGGCGCGGCCGTCGTGGTCAGGGCCGCCGGGCAGGAGGTGCCGGTAGCGCTGTCGGGTGGGGGCCTGTTCACGCCCGACGGCGAGATGGCGGGCGGTGTCTACGTGCTCCGCGACATGCGCGCCGAGCGGGAGGCGGAACGGGCCAAGAGCGAGCTGCTCTCCAACATCAGCCATGAGCTGCGCAGCCCGCTCGTGCCCATCAAGGGCTACGCCGAGCTGCTTCTCCACCGCGACGTCCCGGCGGCGACGGCCAAGGAGTCCCTGGAGGAGATCGTGGACGCCGCCGACCGGCTGGAGCTCGTGGTCCAGCGGCTGCTCGACGTCGCCGCCCAGGAAGCCGGTCCGCTCGTGCTCCGCTACGAGCCGGTGCCGGTTGGAAGCCTGGTCGAAGCCGTCGCCGACCGGTGGAAGGGCCGGGTCGACGAGCGCCACGCCATCGTCCCCGATGTTCGTCAGGGGGCGGTGGTGGTCGGCGACAGGAGCCTGCTGGAACGGTGCCTCGACGAGCTGGTCGACAACGCCGTGAAGTTCTCGCCCGACGGTGGGCCGGTGACTCTCACCGCGGCGGCCTGCGAGAACGGTGACGCGTCGCGCGTGGAGATATCGGTGGGCGACCGGGGGATCGGCATCCCCCCGGACCGCCTCGACGACATCTTCGACGACTTCTCCCAGGGCGACGGCTCGGCTACCCGCTTGTTCGGCGGCCTCGGCCTCGGCTTGTCGTTGGTGCGGCGGATCGTCGCCGCCCACCAGGGGGAGCTGGTCTGCGAGAGCGTCCCGGGCGAGGGGTCGACGTTCTCGATCCGCCTGCCGCAGGGCGGCGGCGGTGCGGTGGGAGGCTCACCATGACCCGCACCACGACGTGGGGTCGTGCCCCCGGGCTGATGGCAGCGCTGATCGTGCTCGGTGGCCTCGCCGGGTGCAGCGGTGGCGACGACGGTCGGGCTGCACGCCTGGCGGCGGCCAGTGGAGCGGTCGAGGTCCGCTCCGACGGTGTGCGGCGGGCGGTGACGGGATCCCGCGACCTGGCGATCGGCGATCGGGTCACCGTGACCGACGGTTCGGCCTCGGTCCGGCTGGGGCCGAGTCACAACGTGGAGCTCCGTGGCGGCTCCGACGTCGAGGTCGTCCAGTTCGCAGGCGCCGCCGCCGTCCGTTTGCTTGCCGGCGACGTCCTCGTTACGGGCGGATCTCGGCCGACGACGGTCACCGCCGACAACGTGCGCGCCGACGTCGTGGGTGTGGCCCGGATGTCGAAGCGGTCCGGGCTGTTGGTCGCCGCCTACGAGGGCGTCACCGAGGCGGGAGCCGGTGGGGCGAGCGTACCCATCCCCGCGCTGCGCCAGCTGGCTTTCGGGCCGGACGGTGCGGCGCCGGCCGGACCGGTCCCGCTCGTCTACTCCGCCGCCGACCCCTGGGACCAACGGCTGCTGACCGACGCCATCGAGCTTGGAGCGCAGCTCTCGGCCCGCAGCCGGGGCTTCACCGCCCAGACCCGCGCCGGTGTCACGCCGGGCGCCGACCTGTTCCGCCGGGTCCTGCCTGGCCTGGCCGAGATGCAATCCCTCGACGCCTGGCTCGGCGACGGCACACGGGCGCCGGGGGAGACCCTCGTCGGCTCCGTCATCGCCCTGCAGGGCAGGAAGGGAGCGCTCGGCGATCGGTGGTCATCGGTCTTCGGCTTCCGCGACGCGGGGGCGGAGTGGGGCCTGGTGGCTCTCGACCAACAGGTGCCGAGGGGGCCTCTCCTCGACGAGATCGACGCCGCCATCGGCCGGGCACCGGCGCGTTTCGGGTCGCCGGGTGGCTCGGCGGCGGGCGGCGGCTCGGGCGGCGGTGGCGGGGTCACG
>JBOGIF010000182.1:0-2168 GCA_050742415.1 Acidimicrobiales bacterium
CCTCCCGACAGGATCAGGCCGAGCCACACCACCAGACCGAGGGCCCGGTAATAGAGGAGCATGTAGATGGCCACCAGGCCGAGGCCGACGAGCCCGGCCAGGAGCCCGGCGCGCAGCGAGTCCTTGCCGAGGCTGGCCGAGACGGTCTGGACGGTCTGGCGGTCGAGCTGCACGGGCAGGGAGCCGTAACGCAAGACCAGGGCGAGGTCCTTGGCCTCGGTCTCGGAGAAGCGCCCGGTGATCTCGCCGCTACCACTGAAGTTGGTGCTGTTCAGGACCGGCGCCGACTTCACCTCTCCGTCGAGGTCGATGGCAATGCTCTTGCCCGTGCCCACCTTGACGGCCATGGCGTTCCACTGCTGGGTTCCCTCGGAGGTGAGGTCGAAGACGATCTTCCATGTGCCCGACGTCGGCTCAACCTCCGCCCGTGCGTCCGATATCGCCTGGCCCCGCACCTCGGCAGGCCCGAGCAGGTACCGGGCGATGACCTTCTGCTTGGAGTCCTTCTGGGGGAGGATCACGGTGGCCTCGGGCGAGTCCTGCTCCGGCGGCGTGGTCGTCGTGAGGTCGGGTATCTCCGGCGGCGGGGACCCGGGCACGGTGGTCGTGGGGCTCGACGGCTCGGCGGTCGCCGGCAGCGTCTGGATGACGGGCCGGAAGAGGAGCTGGGCGGTCTGCCCCACCACCGAGATGGCCCGGTCCTTGTCCTTGATCCCCGGGAGCGCCACAATGATCGTCTCGCCCTGGCGGGCGATGTCCGGCTCGGCCACCCCGAGAGCGTCAACCCGGCTGCGGATGATCTCGATCGCCTGGTCCAGCACCTCGGACGGGACCTTGTTGCGCGGCTGCAACACCACCGAGGCTCCGCCCTGGAGGTCAAGGCCCAGCTGCGGCTTCGTCCCGGTGGCGAGGGTGGCCGTCACGGCGGCCACGGCCACCAGTACGAACGCGACCAACGAGACGGTAAGAGACCGGCGCACCGATCAGACCTCTTCGTCGGTGATCGTCGGCTGCTCGGCGTCGGGCTCCTCGTCGGCGGGACCTATTCGTTGCGAGACCGCCGACCGCAGGACCCGGACGGACACCCCGGGGGCGATCTCGATCTGGAGGACGTCGTCGTCGACCGACACGACGGTGCCGCACAGGCCACCGCCGGTGACCACCTCGTCGCCCGGCTGGAGCGCCGCTACGAGGGCCTGGTGCTGGCGCAGGCGCCGCTGCTGGGGCCGGATCATCAGGAGCCACATGACCCCGAAGGCGAAGACGAGCGGGAGGAGGGCTTCCATGGTGGCGGGCCGAGGTTAGCCAACGGCCTACCCGGGCGTTAGGCGGCGCCTACTCGGAGAGGGCTTCACCGAAGAGGGTGGCCTCCGAGAGGCCGACGACGGCCACCGGGGCCGACAGGCCGAGGTGAGCCCAGGCCGCGGCGGTGGCGGCCCGACCACGAGGGGTCCGCTGGAGCAGACCCAGCCTCAGCAGGTAAGGCTCGTAGACGTCCTCTACGGTCTCGGTCTCCTCGCCGACGCTTATCGCCAGGGTGGAGAGGCCTACCGGTCCGCCGCCGAAGCTGACGCATACGGCGGCGAGGATGGCGCGGTCGACCTTGTCGAGGCCGAGCTCGTCGACCTCGAACAGAGCCAGCGCATCCCGTGCCACCGCTGCCGTGGCGCGGCCGTCTCCCCGCACCTCGGCGAAGTCGCGAACCCGCCGGAGCAGGCGGTTGCAGATCCGGGGTGTGCCCCGTGACCGGCGAGCGATCTCGGCCCCGCCGGCCGCCTCGAGGTCCACCCCAAGGATCCGGGCGGCGCGGGCGACGATGGTCTCCAGGTCCGAGGGCTCGTAGTAGTCCAGCCGGGCCACGAAGCCGAACCGGTCGCGCAGCGGGCCGGTTATCAGGCCCGTCCTGGTGGTGGCCCCCACCAGGGTGAACCGGGGCAGGTCGAGCCGGATGGTCCGGGCCGACGGCCCCTTGCCGATCACGATGTCGAGCTGGAAGTCCTCCATGGCCGGGTACAGGACCTCTTCGACCACGCGGCTGAGGCGGTGGATCTCGTCGATGAAGAGGACGTCGCCCTCCTCCAGGTTGGTGAGCACCGACGCCAGGTCGCCGGCTCGTTCCAGGGCCGGGCCCGACGTCACGCGCAGGGCAGCCCCGAGCTCGGCGGCCA
>JBOGIF010000183.1:0-4110 GCA_050742415.1 Acidimicrobiales bacterium
CGATGCCGTGCGCTGGAGCAGCACCACAGCGATGGCGACCACTACGAGCACGAGGATTAGCGAGAACGTGGCTTGGCCACGTTCGTCTGCGGCAGAGCTCCACCGCTTCGTCATGCGTTCCCCCCTGTTGAGTCCCGGCCAGGAGCCACCGCCGAGGGCTCGAGCGTGCCCTCCACTAGCGACTCAAGACACAGTGTTGAGTGTCCGGTTCTATGCTGGTAAGAGTCGGACTGTCAAGTATGAACTTTCTCTTTAGTACCTGGTCGGTTCCCTGCGGAACACGTGCGGTACCGTGACCCCGTGGCCAAGCGGTCGTATCGCCACCAGTGCTCGCTGGCCCAAGCGCTCGATGTCATAGGCGAACGGTGGACGCTGCTCGTGGTCCACGAGCTGTTGGTCGGGCCCCATCGGTACAAGGACCTCCTCGACGCCCTGCCCGGCATCGGCTCCAAGATCCTCGCGGCCCGTCTCCGCACGCTCGAGGACGCCGGCGTGGTGACGCGCCGGGTCCTGCCGCCTCCCGCCGGTTCGACGGTGTACGAGTTGACGGAGAGCGGCGAGGCGCTGAGGCCGGCGGTGGCGTCGCTGTTCCAGTGGGGTTCCACGCTGCCATCGCCGACGACCGGTCGGGGACAAGCCTCCATCCATTGCGGCATGTTCGGTATCCAGCACGTGCTGTTCCAGCCCGACCGGGCCAGGGGCGTCCGGGAGACCTACGAGTTCCGCATCGACGACGAGGTGTACCACCTCGAGGTGAACGATGGCCGGGCGACGACTCACGTCGGGCCTGCCCCCCGTGCCGACGCCACCTTCTCCATGGATGCCGACACCTTCTGGGACCTCGGCTACGGCGAATTGGCTCCCACCGACGCTTTGGCGGCGGGAAGGGGAGCCGTCTCCGGCGATCCCGAGGCCGCCGAGCGCTGCTTGGAGATGCTCGGACTGGCGCCTTTGGCGGCGCGGCCAGCCCCGGTCGCTGTTACCCGCTGACGGCTCTGAGTCTCCAGATGGAATCCAGCAGCTCGCCGGCGCGAGCCTCCAGCCCTGCCCAGTCGGGCTCGGATCGCTCATCAGGGGAGAGCACGAACCCGAGGTGGCCGTCGTCAGACATCCGCTGAGCCACCACCTTGTACCCGGCGAGCGTGAGGAATGCCTGTGCCGTGTGCCGGCTCAGATAGAAGGGATGGTCGATCTTGACGGCTCCTTCGATAGCACCCCTCCGGCGCACCATGTACTCGAGGTCGACGACGTCGACGAAAGCGCGGCCACCTGGTGACGTCATCCGGCGCAGCGCTGCGAGCGTTTGGCTCACGTCGAGGAGATGGTCGATCGTCTGGCACAGCAGGACCAGGTCCCAGCGCCGCTCTCCTGGGTCGAAGTTCTCAGCGACACCGGTGACCGTCTCCATCCCCGCGGCGCGCGCAACCGCGAGTTCCTGTGGGGACGGGTCGAGCACCGTGGCGGAAGCTCCGGTCCGGGCGGCCAGAACGCCCGCGACGACACCGGTGGACCCTCCGACGTCGATGATGGTTCGAGGCGCGGTTACGAGGAAGGGGGCCAGGAAGTCGGCCAGCCCTGCGGCGTACTCGGCCTGCTCCACCTGCAGGGTCTCGGCGTCGATCCGACGGCCGTGGTAGGCCGATACCAAGGGGCGGTACACACCCTCGTAGAACCGCTGGTAGCTGTCCGCGTTCAACCGGGGTGAGATGTAGCCGAGCCCGCAGGTGGCGCACACTACGAAGGTCGCCGGAAAGCCGTAACGGTCACGCCTGGCGACCTCGACCGGCCGGACCCGAGGGCCGCAGAGGTTGCAGTCCTCCGGCCGTTCCTTGGGCTGGGCGGCGTAGTCGTACCCGAGGGCTGCGACCCGTTCCTCGACTGCGGATGTGAGCCTGGCGTCCATCTCGTGCGCCAGCATGGCGACTGATCATCTCGTCGGCAACGTGGTGCGATACTGCGCCCCATGGCCGGGCTGGACTGGGACGATCACGTTGTGGTGGTAGGCGAGGTCGGCCAGGCCCACGACGGCAGCCTCGGCACCGCCCACGCCTTCATCGACGCGATCGCCGACGCCGGTGCCGACGCCGTGAAGTTCCAGACCCACATCGCGGCGGCCGAGAGCCGCCGCGACGAGCCGTGGCGGGTCCGGTTCAGCTACGAGGACGACACCCGCTACGACTACTGGAGGCGGATGGAGCTCACCCCGGACGCGTGGGCCGGGCTGCGCCGACACGCCGAGGACCGGGGCCTCGCCTTCTTGAGCTCGCCGTTCTCACTCGAGGCGGTCGACCTGCTGGCGGCCGTCGGTGTGGCCGCCTGGAAGATCGCCTCAGGCGAGGTTGCCAACCCCCTGCTGCTGGATGCCCTGGCTCGGACCGGCGAGCGGGTGATCCTGTCGAGCGGGATGAGCGGCTGGGCCGAGCTCGACTGGGCGGTCGAACGGTTACGGGGCAACGGGTCGGGCCCGCTGGCGGTTCTCCAGTGCACGTCTGCCTATCCGGCCGGACCCGAGCAACTGGGGCTCAACGTGCTGGGCGAGATCCAACAGCGCTACGGCTGCGCCGCAGGGCTTTCGGACCACTCGGGAACGATCTTCCCGGCGCTGGCGGCGGTGGCCCTCGGCGGACGCGTGATCGAGGTCCACGTGAGCCTCAGCCGACAGATGTTCGGCCCCGACGTCGCCGCGTCGATCACCACCGGTGAGCTGTCCACGTTGGTGGCGGGCGTCCGGTACGTGAGCAACGCCCTGGCCGCGCCCGTCGACAAGGACGCCGTGGCCGCGGAGATGGCACCTATGAGGGCTGTGTTCGGCCGGTCGCTGGTAGCCAGTCGGGCGCTGCCCGCTGGCCACGTCTTGGCCCCTGGCGATCTCACCGCCAAGAAGCCTGGAGGCGGAATCCCGCCGGTACGGCTGGACGAGATGATCGGTGCGCGGTTGTTGCGAGCGCTTGATCACGACGAGCTGATCGGCGTCGACGACACCGTTTTGACGGCCACCCGGCCTCTGTGATTGCGTTCACATTCACACACTCGGAGGGATCTGCACGATGATGAGCCAACCGCTCATGGACGCAGACGGTCGAGTCCCCTCGCGAGCGGCGGCTGATCGGCGCAGGGTCTGCGTTGTCGTCGCCAGCCGCGCCAATCTGGCACGGGTCACCACTGTTCTCGAGGCTGTACGGGACAACCCGGAACTGGAGTTGCAGGTGATCGCCGCGGCATCCGCCCTGCTCGAACGCTTCGGCTCTTCGGTAAACGTCCTGGAGGCCGCCGGCTTCGTGCCTGACGCCCGGATCCGCCTCATCATCGAGGGCGAGACGCCGTCGACCATGGCCAAGTCCACCGGGCTCGGGCTTCTCGAGTTCGCCAACGCCTTCGAGCGGCTGGAACCCGACATCGTGGTCACCGTGGCTGACCGCTTCGAGACGATGGCCACCGCCGTGGCCGCCGCCTACATGAACATCCCCATCGCCCACACCCAGGGCGGGGAGGTGTCTGGTTCGATCGACGAAAGTGTTCGCCACGCGGTCACCAAGCTCTCCCACGTGCATTTCCCGGCCACCGCCCTGAGCGCCCGGCGGATCATCGCCATGGGGGAGGATCCCGAGTACGTCTTCCAGCTCGGCTGCCCGTCCATCGACCTGGTGGCCCGCACGGTCATGGGAACCCACCGCGACGCCCTGATCGGCCACGGCGGCGATGGCTCGCCCATCGACCCGGACGAACCCTTCCTGCTGGTCATGCAGCACCCGGTTACCACCGAGTACGGCCACGGCCTGGCCCAGATCAACGCCACCCTGCACGCCATCTCCTCGATCGGGATGCAGGCGCTGGTCTTCTGGCCGAATGTCGACGCCGGCAGCGCCGAAGTCGCCACCGGCATCCAGCAGTTCCGGGATCAGGGCCTGGCGCAGCGCTGCCAGTTCTTCCGCAACCTGCCACCGGAGGACTTCGCCCGGCTGATGACACACTGCGCCTGCATGATCGGCAATTCGTCGGCGGCACTGCGTGAAGGCGCCTACCTCGGCACACCCGCCGTCAGCGTCGGCGCCCGCCAGCACAACCGGGAATGCGGCCCGAACGTGGTCTTCACCTCGCACGACTCTGCGG
>JBOGIF010000184.1:0-7902 GCA_050742415.1 Acidimicrobiales bacterium
GTACTAGCCGCCCGGCGCCCCCGATCATCACGGGTCCCTGGTGGTCGAAAAAGAACACGATCCAAACCCCTTTGACTTCAACAACGTTTAGCAGACGGTGCTCTCGTGCTGGTTGCCCTGTGAATCGGTCCCGGTTGCCTTCGCCACGTAGGTACCGAGCGGCTGGGTGGTGGTTGCGCCGTACTCCTGGGGGAACTCACCCGACGGGGTCGTAACGCCGGGCGTGAACACGGTGTTCGGCCGGCCGGTCGTGCTGAACACCGCCGAGGTGGTAGAGGCAAAGCCCTTGAAGACGAAGTGGATGAGGTCCGAGCCGTCGTTGCGCAGGGTGGACTTGTCAACCGTGCCGGGAGTCGTGGTCAGCGCCGCCAGAGCGAACGGCTTGGCTACCACCGAGGCTGTGGGCGTGGCCGTGGTGGTCGTGGTGCTCGACGTCGAGGACGTAGACGACGTGCTGGACGTCGAGGACTTCGACGTCGACGACGTCGGCTTAGAGGTCGTCGTGGACGGGCAGTCCCGGTCGCGGTTGGTGTCCTTGGCCTTGCAGGGGTCGGTCGTCGTAGTCGTCGGCTTGGTGGTGCTCGTCGAGCTGGTCGACGACGACGTCGAGGAGCTCGTTGAAGAGCTGGTCGAGGAGGACGACGTGGAGCTCGTCGTGCACGCAGTGGTGCTCGTCGTCGAGCCTCCACCGCCGTTGTCGCCGTCGTTCTGGTCGCTGCCGTTCACCTTGGCCGGCGCCGAGGCCGTCGCCAGGTTGTAGCTGCGGGAGGCGGAGCTGGCGGGGTTGGCCCCGTTACGGGCCTGGTTGGTGACCACGGCGACGACCTGCTGGCAGCCGGCGGGGTTGTAGCCCGCAAGCGTGGTCGTGACGCCGTTGCCCGCTACCTGGGGCAGGGCGCGGATCCCGAAGCCGGTGCCGGTGTCGCAGACCACGCTGCCGCGGAGCTGGCCACCGGCAGCGGTGTTGTTCAGGGTGACGTCGTAGGAGCCAGTGGTCGGGAGGCGGACCCAGTTGATGGCGAAATCGTCGTCGACCGACCCGGTGGCGGTACCTCCGACGGTGGCCACGGTCTGGTGCACGGTCGTCTGGCCGACGCCCGCGGTGGCCACGTAGCTCGGCCCTTCCTCCAGGCAGTACGGGTACCGGTAACCGCCGCTGCACGAACGGTTGAACTTGACCGCTATGGCGTAGGCATGGAAGGCGTCGGCCAGGGTGGTGCTCTTGGTGGCGAGCACCTTGTCCAGGGCGTCGATCATCAATGCGCCGTCGGCGTTGGCGTTGGTGCCCACCTTGCCGACCGTCTCCCAGAACTGCTTGGCCAGCTGCTGGCCGCCGGTGGCGGTGGTCGTGCCGTAGCGCTCGAAGAGGCCCCGGAAGGTGACCCAATACCGGTAGGGCTCGATGGCGTCGGTCTCGGGATGGGCGCCCATGCTCCGGTCGAACAGCGGCCAAAGGCTGAAATAGCTGGTGTTGGCCGTGTCGTAGACCTCGTCCTGCATGTAGGTGGTCAGGCCCTCGATGAAGTTGAGGTCGGGGTCGCGGGCGTCGCTGAGGGCGCCGTAACCGAGCTGGATCATGTGGTTCAGCTCGTGCGAGGTGGTGGAGTCGAGGTGGGGCCGGGCCGAGCTCGACGGGGTGATGAAGGAGAAGTCGTTGGTGATCAACATGCAGCCGGCGGAGGCATCGGTCTCGGTCCAGGAGGTGGCCGGGTTGTTGCCGACCACGCCGGCATGGCGGCCAACGTTGGTGGTGAGCCCGAGCAGGCCGCCGCTGGTGGGGATGATCCGCACGTGGAGCTTGTTGCCGGGCGCCGGAGTGGGCGCCAACAGCGGTGCCGGCCATCCGAACGCGCTGACCTCCTTGGAATAGGCACCCTCCAGCGAGTCCCGGTAGTCCTGGACGCTGAGGCCCTTGATCGAAGCAGTGTCGTCGTACTCGATGTAGAAGTGGTCGCTCTCGAGGGCGGACTGGGCGGCGGTGAGCGTCGATACAGCCCCGCAGGGCCGGTTCTCGCCGTCGGACTGCAGAGCGAACATCGACCCAAGCTCGACCTGCACGGCGGGCGAGGGCGTGGTGAGGCCCAGGGCCCGGGCCGACGTGGCCGCGGCGGGGCCAGTGGGCTTCATGGCCTGCTGGAGGCGGCGCATCAGGCCCGTGCCCCCCCAGGGGGCCGGGCTGCGCAGGTCGGCCGGCAGCTTCTCGGGCTGGGTGATGCTCCAACCCAGGTAACGCCAGCCGGTGTCGCTGTCGATGATGCCGGACTCGACCGCCTTCGAGATGAGCTGGGGCGTGGGCGCCATGCGGACTGCGGCCGACGGCTGGCCCGGGCCTTCCACCCCCTTGTCGTCGGCGACCACCGCGATGACCGACACTGTTCCCGCCACCACCGCGGCCGCGACGGTGGCGAAAAGCCAGCGCCGCCCGGTGGTTCGTGTCATCTGCGTGAGCCTCCCAGCTGCATCGGGGCGGGGCCCCCGACTAGACCTAATTTCGCGTCCAAGATTGAAGTTTCCCTGAAGAGAGCCTGAAGATGGATAGAGATCATGCCCGATTGGAGCCCGATCACGCGGATAATGTCGGCTAAGACTCCATCATGATCGGGACCATGCGCAACTACGGCAGCTCACGGGCGCGCTCGGCGTCGGGATTTACGCTGATCGAGCTGCTCGTCGTGATCACCATCCTGGGTGTGGTCAGCGGCATCGTCGTCTTCTCTGTCCGTGGCACCGGCGACAAGGGCAAGGCGGTCGCCCGGCTGACCGATGCCAGGATCATGCGTACGGCCGAGGAGTCATACCTGGCCAAGTTCGGGTCCTACGGCACCGAGGACGAGCTGGTGAGGGAGCGGTTCCTTTCCGAGGCATCGACCCTGCACGACGTCCTCCTGCCGCCGGCGGCGCTCAACGGACGATACGAGATCGTGTGCGGCGCCGGGACCGAGTGCAGCCCGCCCGCTGCCCCGCTCCGGGGCGGCACGCTGGTGGCGGCCATTTCCGGGCCGACGACCGGAAGCCTCAACCCGGCCATGTCGAGCGATGGCGGGATACACGCCAACTCCGAGGACATGTTCAACGGCCTGGTGCGGTGGAGCAGCACCAACACGGTGGAGCCGGAGCTGGCCGACAGCTGGACCGTCTCCCCCGACGGCAAGACGGTGACCTTCGAGCTGCATCCCGGCGTCAAATGGCACGACGGAGTGGACTTCACCGCCGCCGACGTGGAGTACACCTTCGAGGAAGTGCTGCTGCGCTATCACAGCCGAACTGCCGCCTCCCTGGGCCCGGCATTCGGCGTCAACGTCTCCGGTGGCACCGTCAACGTGCCGAGCACGGCAGTGGAGGTGGTCAACCCCACCCGGGTGGTGTTCAACCTGGTTCACGCCTATCCGAACCTGTTCCGCCAGCTCAACGTGACCGAGGCGCCGATCATCCCTAAGCACGTCTACGAGCCGTGCGGCGACGCCGTGGCCGGCGTGCTGGGATGCCCCGCCAACTCGAACCCGGTCGGCACCGGTCCGTTCAAGCTCGACCCCGCCAACCCCGTGACCGCAACCGAGATCCACACCGTGCGCAACCCCGCCTACTTCAAGCCGGCCCCCGACGGCCAGCCGCTCCCCTACCTCGACGGGATCGTCAAGCGGGTGGTGGCGGTGAGCGACAACTCCGACGAGGGACGGGTGTCGGCCGACGTGGCGGCGTTGCAGGCCGGCACCGTCGACTGGGTGAGCGGCATCGCCGGCGACGACCTGAGCGCCGTCACCGCCGACACCACCCTGCGCAACTTCGCCGCCCCTCGCGGGCCGGGCGGGGCCAACTGCATGACGATGCTCGCCTTCAACCTCACCGAGCGGGGCAACCTGCTGGGCCATTCGGACCTGCCCGCCCCTCCCCATCCGGTTCTCGGCAAGCTCGGGGTGCGCCAAGCCATCGCCAAGGCGTTCGACCGGCCCCAGACGTTCCTCGAGGTCGACGACAGCCAGGGCCGGGTGGCCGACGCGCCCATCTCCTCGGCCATCGCCTTCGCCCACGCCAGCGGGCTGGAGCTGCCGCCGTTCGACCCCACCGCCGCCGACCAGCTCCTCACCACCGCCGGCTACCCGCGCGACGAGCTCGGCGACCGGCCCGACGTGGCGCTCGACCTCCACTACCTCGACAACAGCTACCTCGATGGCTACGCCGACGCCATGGTCGACGCCATGACCGAGCTCGGCGTCGACATCTCGCCCGTGCCCGAGGACAGCGCCGACTACGCCAACAACGTGTTCGCCACCCGCCAGTTCGACCTGGCCCTCGTGTCGTACTGCAACGGCGAGGACCCCCAGGCCGGCGTACGCCGCCAGTACCACTCCAACGCCATCACCCCCGCGGCCTTCAGCAACGCCTCCGGGTACGCCAACCCGACCATGGACCAGTGGTGGGACGAGGCCGCGCAGGCCCCGACCGAGGCTGCCGCCACCGAGGCGTACCGGAAGATCCAGGAGAAGGCGGTGGCCGACCTCCCCTACGTCTGGTTCGTGGAGACGCTCAACACCCGGGCCCACCGCGGCGCCTGCACCGGCTTCAACTACTTCAACACCGGCCTGTTCGCCGAAGCCGCCTACTGCCGCCCGCGGGCGGGCTAGGAGATCCATGTCCGGTCAGGGTGGGCCCGAGCCGGGCGCGCAGCAGCCCCACGTGCACTTCCGCATCGAGGTGCCCGACGACCTTCAGGACGGCAGGTACTCCAACTTCCTCTCGGTCTGGCACGGTCCCCACGACTTCACGCTGGACTTCGCGGTGACCGGCCAGGGCACCCCCGAGGACGGCGCCGACGGCGCGGCCGTGGTGGTACCCGCCCGGGTGGTGTCGAGGATCAAGGTGCCCCTCACCATGGTGCAGGACGTGCTGCGGGCCCTGGCCGAGAACGTGACCAGCTTCGAAGAGGCCGCCGGCCCGATCCGCAAGCCCGGCGACGACACCCCCCTCTACCCGCCGGAAGACCTCTCGTGAGCCGACAGCCGAGGGGTCGCGCTCGCGAGCCTCAGACTTCGGCCGAGCCGCCGTCCCAGGCGATGCGCAGGGCCGGTCCGTCAACGGTGGTGAAGGTGACACCGAGCACCGACGAAGTGGTCGTCCCCGAGACGTCGTCGACCACTAGATAGCCGCCAACGACGTCGAGACGATGCAGTTCGATGCGTCGGTCCCGGTGCACGATCAGGACCTCGTTAACACCGCGCGCCGCGTAGAAAGGCAGCTTCTCGTAGCTCTCGTCGCCGGGCGAGCGGACCTCCACGACGAGCTCAGCGCCGATGACCCCTTCGTCGATCCCGTGTTCGGGCCGGGCGTAGACCTGATCGGGCACGCGCCAGTCCCCCTCGATGTCGGCGAACACGCCGGTGTTGTCAGCGTAGGGATCCAGACCGCGGTCCCGTGCCAGGGGAGCAAGAACCAGGAACAGATCCGTATTGAGGCGACCGTGCCAGCGCTTCGGTGGGTTCACGAAGTGCCACTCCCCCTCCCACCGCTCATCCTTCTTGTCAATGCCCAGGCGGCGTCGCTCCTCGACCAGCGAGGAAGAGGCATGGACGAGAACGGCACGCACCACCGCAGTTTCCCACAGCCTCTCGGGCCGAGAACGAGACTCTCGTGAGGACGAGGAAAGTAGGCGTATATTAGGTGTATGCCGCGGGTCCCGGTGTACCTACCGGAAGAGCTTCATCGGGCCGTCAAGGAGATGGGCTCGCCATCTCGGAGTTGAGCCAGCACGCAGTTCGGACGGAGGTGCGGCGGCGGGAGCTGGAGGTCGAGACCGACCGCTACCTCGCAGAGCTGGCCACTGAGCTCGGCGGGCCGCCGTCGGCTGAGGAGCTCGCCGAGGCCGACGCCTGGATAGACGATGCCCTCGGCACCACGGTCTCCGGGAGCCCACCGAGGAGCCCTGGCCCCGGGAGTCGTAGACCTGCACCCCGCCGCCGGCGCTCCTCAGGGTGAGCCTCGTCCTCGACGCGGGTGGGGCGACCACGCTCGCTCGCCGGGACCGATCCACGGCAGCAAGGATCGAAAGGCTCCGCCAGCGATCTCTCTGGCCGCCCGTGGTCCCGACGATCGTGCTCGTCGAGTCGCTGACTGGTCGCGGCCCACGAGATGCGACCTCCAACCGGCTGCTGCGGTTGAGCACGATCCATGGACTCGACGAGAGCCTGGCTCGGCGCGCCGCCGAGCTGCGGACCCGAGCCCAGACGGGCTCGGCGGCCGACGCGGTGGTCGTGGCCACGGCCGAGCTGCTCCAGACCTGCCTGATGACGTCCGATATCGACGACATCGGTCCTCTGGCCGCCAATGCCAAAGGGGTCGCGGTACTCCGGGGCTAACCGCAATACCGTTCAGTTAGACGCTGATGATGGAGGCGGTAGGCGGGCCGGTAGGTTGAGGCCAGGTTCGGTGTCGGGCGCGTTTGACGTGCCACTTGGGCATCTTGCGCTTGATGAGACGCGGGTTGCTGCGCCGCCGCCGGGTCGGGTTGAGCCGTCGGCAGAGCAGCGTGACGGCGTAGCGCCAGCCGTGGTCATTGGACTGAGGGGGAAAAATCGCGCGCCTCCGAGATTGAGCGGCGAGCGATGCGCAGTGCTGCGACGAAGCTGACCCGGTCGGGGTCGACCCCGCCGTGGTCGGCGGCTTCCCACATGAGGGTGCGGATGGCGAAGTGACAGCACAGGTGACCCCAGATCTCCTGGAGGACGAGGTCGGGGGACTTGGATCGCAACACGGTGCGGGCCCCGCGCTGGTGGGTCTTGAGCTCGTCGAACGCGCCCTCGATCTCCCAGCGCTGCGCGTAGGTGACGGCGAGGTCGACGGCGGTCGCCTCGTCGGGATCGACGATCGTGGTGAAGAGCCGGTAGGTCTCGTCGTTGGGCCGCCCGTCGTCGATCTGGTAGTCGATCACCCGGATGATCAACGGCTCGGCGTGACGTCCTGCGTTGCCCGACGGGCGTAGCTCGGCCAGCCACGACCCGTCGCCGAGGGTCTCGACGTGACGGGGCAGCATGTTCGGCTTGGCGCGCCACAACAGGTCCGCGCCTGTCGCCACCGCCCGGTGCCACAAGGGGAACCCGCAGAAACCACGGTCGGCCAGCAACAGCATCCCGGGCTTGCACCGGTCGATCAGCTCACCGGCGAGGGTGTTCTCACCGCTCGTGCAGGCACCCACCGCGGCGTCGAAGATGGCGTGGGTGCCACACTCGGCCATCGCCACCAGCCGAGCCTGGGGGAAGGCGGCCTGTTCGCCCTTGTTCACCCCGGGGCGACCGAACCACTCGGCGTTCTCCACGGTGTCGGCCACATCGAGACAGGTGCCGTCGATCGCCACCAGACGCCGCCCCGCCAGCCAGGCCCCTGGTGCTCCCGGCTCCGCCAACGGCGCCGCAACCCGAGCGAACAACGCCGCCACTGGCCCGGCACCAAGGCGTGCTCGGGCCTGGAAGATCGCCGACTTCGACGGCAACTTCACTGGCTCATTACCCGAAGCCCACGACAACCCATCCGTGAGTAGGGACAACACGTCTTCGTAGGAGCCCTCCGAGTGCAACGCCATCCCGATCGAGAAGTACGCCATCACCCGCGCCGGCAACGACCGATGCCGCTGCTCGGTCCGCCCGGCCTCAGCGATCACCTCATCGACCAGCTCCGGCGGGAACGTGCGGGTCAACACCCCCACCGACACCAGATCCGACAACCGACGGTCCGACTCCGGCTTCACCCATCCAGCGCGAGGCATCCACCCAAACTACACCCCTGTAACGCTAACTGAACGGTATTGTGGTTAGACCCAGTCTCGGCTCATCCAGGCACCTGCTTGCAAAGTAGGGGTGTCGGGGTGGACAGCCTGTAACGACTTCTGGCGGGGTTTGGCGGTCAGCACAAGGG
>JBOGIF010000185.1:0-2915 GCA_050742415.1 Acidimicrobiales bacterium
GTGCCATCCGAAGGAGTCGTCTGGCGTTCCGTTGTCGTCCAAGAGGTGGACGAATCGTGAGGCGCCCGCAGAAGTGGTGCGGCTGAGGACGAAGGCTCGACCGTCTGCGAGCCCGACGACGTCGTCGACTTCGGAGTCTTGACCGTCCGCTTGCTCGAGAAGCACGATTCCAGGACTCCTGGTGTGAGGAGATGATTCTTGTGGGGTCGCGGGTGTTGCCGGCCGGTCAGGACGCCTTGACGCTGTAGACGAGGCGGAGTTTCGTTCCGGGGTAGAGGGTGTCGGTGGCGTTGAGTTCTTGGCAGAGCCCGGCGATGCCGCGGCTGCGTCGTGGTGCCGAGAGCGGGTTGATCCGCACGTGGAGTTGGTCGTCGATGACTTCGAGGTCGGCGGGGGACCGGAACGCTTCGGTGAGCAGCGTCCTGGCTTCGTCTTCGGCGCGGGCGTAGTGGGGGGCGAGGAGGCGGGCGAGAGCGGAGGTGGCGTTGTAGGTGGCCATGCGGATGGCGTCGTGGGTGCGTTTGCGTTCGGGGGCGAGGCGGACGGCGTCGGGGTGCAGCTCGTCGAGTGGGACCCGGTCGGGGATGGCTTTGGCTGCCTCGACGCGTTCGGTGAGCTCGTCGGTGGCGGCGGAGAGGGCCGCTGCCACCTCGGCCGCCGCTTCCGGGTGGCGTCCGCCGGCGATAGCGGCTCGGCCCTCTTCGGCCTGGGCGCGGGTGATGGCGTCTTTGGCTTCGCGCACCCTGGTCGCCGCGGCACGTTTGGCGGGGTTCGGCACCGTTCTGGTGAGGTCGTCGGGTTCCTTGGCGTAGGAGTCGAGGGCGTCGAGGCCGAGGTTGTGGCGCATGTAGCGAAAGAAGTTCTCCTGGCGCCAGCGGGAGAACATGGCGAAAGCGACCTCGGCGGGCGAGAGGTCCTGGCGGGTGGTGAGGATCTGGGTCTGGTGCCCGGTGTCGGGGTCGAGACGGGTGACCTGACGGCAGGCGAAGTACCGCTGGCGGCGCCCGTCCTTGTAGGCGAGGCGGACCCGACGCTCGGCCAGGAAGTACACCTGAGGTCGGCCGAGGTCGTCGATCAGCTCGTGACGGGAGAACGCCGACCGGGGCTCGCGCCGAAGCGGCGCTTTACGGTAGGTGAGGATGTGGAAACCGGCCTGGTACAGCTCGGCGAACAGCTTGGGGCTCCAGCCGCCCCGGTCGAAGGCCACCGTGGGCTTCGCCTCGGACCCGACCAGGGCCCGGATCTCGGTGGTGGCGGTGCGCAGCTCGCCGGTCAGGCTCGCCCCCGGCGGCGTCGTCCACACCAGCACACCGTCGCCTCGGGCGTCGGTGATCCAGGTGTCGACCTCGGCCGGGGCGGCCAGACGGGCCCGGGCCAGATGGGCCTTCGGCAGCCGGGCGGTGCCGTGATAGGCGCGTACGTGGCCATCGACGTAGAACAGCCCGGAGGCGTCTTTCGCCTGCCCTACATGCACCTCGGCCAGGCGGCGCACCAGCTGATCGGCCCGGCCCATGCCAGCGAGGTCCTCCATCCGCCGGCGCAGCGTCTGGACCTCCGGGGCCCGGTCCAAGCCGATGAGGCGGCCCACGTCGATCGGATCAAGCCGCGTCAGCCCCTCGGCGCGCGGTTCGCCCAGCAACGCGCAGAACACCAGCGTGAGCACCAGCGAGCGCAGCGAGTAGAACGCCGCCCGCCCCGAGCTGTACACGGCGCCGAACGCGTCGAGCAGCCCGGTCACGGCCAGCGCCGGCAGGACCAGCAGCGCCCCGGCACACGGCAGCGACGCCCCCTCGCAGATCACCGGCTCGGCCCCAGCCAGCAGCCCCACCCGGGCCAGCTCCCGCTCCTCGCTGCGAGGCGCCGGACGAGCCAGGGGCTCCAGGCCCGCCGCCGGCTCGGCCGCCGCCGCCGGGAGCTGGTCGGCCAGCGCCACCGCCACCGTGGTCGGGTCCAGGCCCACCTCCCGGGCGATGGCGGCCATGCTCAGACCCGACGAGCGCAGGCGGCCGATCTCCGCCCGCTTCTCCTCGGTGAGCTTGGTAGGGCCTTTCGGGCCCCGCTTCCTCGGCACCAGCCCCGCCGTCCCCGACGCCGCCCAGTCGCGACGCCACCGGCGCAGCGTCTCGAAGTCGACGTCGAAGCCCGCCGCCACCTCGGTAGGCGTGGCCGCCCTGGTCTCCACCAGCTGCACCGCCGCCAGCCGCCGGCCCACCATGTCGCCGGGCTCCCAGCACCACGCCGCCATGCCCCAGATAAACACCACGCCGCCATCGTCAGTCTCAAGCAAACGGGCCACGTCGTTGATCTCGACCGAGCCGACAGGGTCCAAGGGAAGCGGTCGTCCATCTCGCACCGGCCCCATTCCAGCGCCTCGGAGAACCTCACTCACGGACACGTATGAATTATCCCATACAAGGCCTATCACATGGTGGATTTCCCCTTACACCGCAAGGGTTTCTCGGCTCCATACCAGGAGTCCTGGAATCCGACATGGTCCGCGACGTTTCTTTTGAGTCCGTGTGCATTGTGTGGGTCGCCTCCGTTCCGGTCATGCTCAACGACTGGCCTTCGGGAACCGGGAACGCGACGCGCGCTCTTTCAGAGCCGATCATGAGCCTTGGGATTCCCGGTCACCTTCCCGGTTTGGTTCCCAGACCGTTCCCGGTATGAAGAAATTCCGGCGGCGCCATTCCCGAAACGGGTTCGAGGTTCCCGATCGGAACCCAGGTCGTTCCCGAATCCGGGCGACGGACCCCGTGCCCGGATCTACCGGACAGGGCAAGGTCGGACACGGCTCGCACCTCGAAACCTGGCCCCAGAAGCACGACCTGCCAACGAAAACCCTGACCGCGAATGACCACTACTATCCCCGAATACCCACCAATACCGACTCACCGAAGTAGCTCTTTACAAGC
>JBOGIF010000186.1:0-4633 GCA_050742415.1 Acidimicrobiales bacterium
CCTGTGGGTATGGGTATGGCCACCCACCTCCCAGCCCGCGGCCGCCAGCTCGGCCAGCTGGGTCGCCGAGAGAAGGCGCAGCGAGCCACCGTCGGCCGACCAGTCGCTGGTGGCTCCCAGCCGGCCGGTTACAGGCAGGACCGTGGCGCGGTAGCCATGGGCCGCCAGCACTGGGAGTGCCACGCGGTGGACGCTCTCGTAACCGTCGTCGAAGGTGAAGGCCACCGCGGGGTCGGCAAGATCGGCCCCTGTTCGAAGGGCTTCGACGAGCTCGCCCGCGGTCAGGACGACCGCGCCCATGTCGGCAAGGGCGCCCACCTGGCGCTCGAAGGCTGCCGGCGGGATGGACAACGGAGCAGGCCCGTCCTCCACCGCATGAAAGGCCAGGATGGCCGCGCGCCTCACCCCTTTCGTCACCCGGGTCTCATTCTCCAGGCTCGGACGCCTCGGACGCCGCGACCGCGGCGGCGCGGGCGGCTCGGTGCTGACCACGGTTCGCGGCGAGCTCGGACACCAGCTCGAAGTAGCGGCGGAAGGCCGGTTCCTGGCCGCGGGTGGCCGAGACAGCCGCCGCCTCCTCTCCCATCCGGCTGGCGAGGCCTTCGTCGTCGACCAGGCCCTGTAAGGCGGCCACCATCTCCGGCTCGTCGGCAACCGCGAGGCCTCCCCCGTGCTCGACCAGCTCCGGGAGCGGCCCGATCGCCCGGACGACGACGGGCGTGCCGAGGGCCATCGCCTCGACCGCGGACAGGCCGAACGTCTCGTAGCCTGCGGAGGGCACCACCACGGCCCTCGCCGCTCGCATCAGCGCCAGCACCTGAGGATGGGCCAGGCGGCCCAATAGGCGCACGGCCGGATTGGCCTCTGCCCGGCGCCGGATCTCGCCGGCCTGGCTGCCCTCCCCGACGATCACCAGGTCGGCTCCTCGCACGGTCTCGAAGGCGTCGACGAGCCAGTCCGCTCCCTTGATTCGCTCGAGACGACCGGCGAACAGGAAGAAGGGTCTTGTTGATCCCTCCGCCTCCGGCGGCGCGGCGGCGGCTGCCAGGGAGGCCGGGTCCGGAGGAAGGAGCGGTAGGAGCTCGACGCGCATGTCGGGGAAAGCCCGCCGATGGAGAGCAGCAGTGAACCGGCTCGGCGCGAGGAGGGCGTCGAGCACGGCCAGCTGCTCGCCCAGTGGGCGGACCGAGCGCCAGGGCTGGGGCGGCCGGCGGTAGGCAAGGCAGCATCGCCAGCATGTGCGTGATGTGCACACCTCGCGGTTGTAGCGGAACAGCGTGTGCATGGGGCACAGAAGCCAGTGCTCGTGGGTCGTGAGCAGCCGCACGCTGCCCGGGCTGCCGCTCGCCAGCCCGCCCGGCCCGCCGAGCAGCGAGGGGTTGTGGAAATGCACCACGTCGAACCCGGCTGTGAGCCGCTCCAGCCGTTTCCGGTAGCCGGTGGGTCCGCCCACGAGGTAAGTCGCGGCGCTGGCCGCCGCTCCGGAGGGCCCGGTCAGGACCGGTAGCACCTCCACTCCGCCGGCCGCCCCCCCCGACCGGCTCTGGGCGGGCGACGGCGCTGCCGGCTGCCCCCCGAGGAGGCGGTGAGCCGTCGGGTTGTGGAGCACCCGGACACGGTGGCCCCGCCGGGCGAGGCCAGTTGCCAGCTGTTCGACGTGTACCGCGTCGCCGCCGAAGCTGTGCGGCGGATAGAACGTCGAGACCATGCAGAAGGAGAGGACCTCGGCCACGGTCCCTCACCGGACCTTCACCAGGCTGTCGCCCGGTCCGGTCAGGTAGCCCCAGAACTCCCCGCACGCCCACATGCCGCTGAAGAGCACCACCAGCGGCAGGGCCTCGAGGTACCGGCCGAGGTAGCGGGGCCGGCGGACGACGCTGCGGGTGATGCGGGCCACCAAGAGCGGCGGCAGAGCGAATGAGGTAGCCGCCCATGCCAGGCGCACGGCCGGCCGGCGGCCGGCTACCCGCATCCCGGCATACGAGCGGGAGTAGTGGAAACGCTCGGCGAGGAACATCGGGATGGTGAAGTACTTCTGGTGACCCACCACGACGTCCTCGACCACGCCGACCTGATGGCCGGCCGACCGCATCCGCTCGTGGAGGAAGTTCTCCCAGAGGCCGTCGGCGAAGACATCTGCCAGCTCACCGAGCGCGTCCATGTCGTACGCCACGTTCATGCCCGGGACGGCGCCCTCGCTGCTCTCGCTCACTGGGAGCATCAGCTGGCTGTACTCGCAGAAGAAGACGGCCCAGTCGACCACCCGGCGCGTGGAGGCGTTCGCCACGCCCCCTCCCACCGCCGCCCAGCCGGTGCGGGCCTGAGCCTCGACCAGCCGACGGCACCAGTCGGGCCGCGGGACGCAGTGGTCCTCGGTGACGGCCACCAAGCGACCGGTGGCGGCGCGGATCCCCGCAGCCCTCAGCCACGGCACGCTCTTCGGCCCGTCGTAGGCCAGGATCCTCACATCGGGGTACCGCTCGCGCACGGCGGCGACGGTGCTGGCACCCGTACAGTCGGCGAGGACGACCTCGGGCACCACGCTCTCCTGGGCGGCGAGCGAATCGAGGCAGGCCAGGGGATACGGAAGCCCGTTGACCGACGCGATGACCACCGAGATGGCCGGCCGCGCCGGCCCGCTGGCGTCACCAGACACTGCAACCCTCCGAGCGGCCCGACACGTACCCCGCCGCCTCTCCGGCGCTCCACGCCAGGAGGGCAACAGCGACGCCCGGACACGTACGCAACAGTCGCGCACGCATGACGTCGTCGCCGCGGAGCCTGGCTTCCAGGCGCAGGAAGCCGAGCGCCGGCAGCGCCACGCATCCCGTGGCCGCCACCAGGCGCAGTGGCGGGGACCATCCCGCGGAGCGCTGGGCCCCGTAGACGGCGCCGGCGCGCGCCCGGCCTTCGATGAGATCCCGCCAGCGGTACTGGCGGGAGGAGGTCACCCCCATTCCGGTCGAAAGCACCGGCCTGGTGCCGCCCGCCCGGAGATCGGCGTTCACGCTGGACTTCCAGATGGGAGCCGGGGCCGGTGGGAGGACCGTTCGACGGTAGGCGACATTGCTGCCGGCCACGTCGCCGCTCGCACTGACGAAGGGTGCGACGGAATGAGCTCCGTAGTCGACGAGGAAGCCGGCCCAGGTCACGGGCGAAGGCGACGGCGACGGCCGCACGGGCCCCCCCACGACGGCGACCTCCGGGCGGGCGAAGGCACCTTCCACCGCCCGGCGCCAACCGGTGTCCAGGACGGTCTCCGAGTCAGTGAAGGCAACCAGCGGATTGCGGGCTTCGGCGAACCCCAGGCCGTAGCACGCACCCCGGCTGGCCGTGGGCGGCGCTACGACCGTCGTCACGGCACGACTTGCAGGCCAGGCGAGGCCGGCGCGGTCGACCCACACGATCTGATCCTCATCGAGCTGCAGCTCGCGCTCCAGGGCCTCACTGGCCGACATCACTGTCGCCGTTGAATCCTGCCGGTTCGCCATGACCACGGAAAGGCCCGTCAAAGCGACTTCTCCGCTGGAGCCTGTCCATCCGGCGAATGGGGGGGCGAGATCCGCGGGCCGCCGGTGGCCACGGCCATGCGTCCGACCGCCTCGCCAGCGGCCCAGCAGGCATAGAACCAGCAGACCAGAGGAACGGCGACCACGAAACGGCAGCGGTGGCGGCCCTTCGCCCACACCCGCCGTCCGGCGCGCGCCGCCATCAACGCCGGCACGACCGGAGCGCTCAAGCTGGCGACGAGCGCCTTCGGCCGGGACCCCGATGAGCGGCGCTGGCCGTAGCTGAGACCATGCCGGTAGCGCTGTCGGGAGAAGTCGCCTGCCCCGGCCCCGGGCTCCAGCGTGGCGCGGAGCTCGGGTCTGACGACCAGGCGATGACCGTCTGCCCTCATCGCCCGATGGAGGAAGGGCTCCGAGAACTCGGGGTACCACAGGTGCCGGTAGTCGGCCAGCACGTCGGCCCGGTAGACAGCGTTGTCGGCGGCCACGTCGAGAGTGTCAGCGTCGACGAGGGGCAGCATGTAGGGCGAGTAACGGCAGAAATAGAGTGCCCAGTCGACCATCCGGAGCCGCCGACCGGGCTCTATGGCTCCGCCGACCGCAACCTCGGGTCGCTCGGTCAGCCTCCGAGCCTCGGCTAGCCAGCCGCCGTCGACGACGAGCCCCGCTGAGGTGAGAGCCACGAGCTCGTTCGAGGCCATGGCGATGCCAGCGGCCCACAGCTCCGGGACGATCCTTCCGGGCACCGCCAGCCGGCGGACCCAGGGCGGATAGCTCACGGTGCCGCCGTCGTCGACGGCGATCACCTCGTCACCGGGCTCGAGCTGCGCTTCGATGGCCCGCAAGCTGGGACCAGCGTCGTCACGCGAGCGCACGGCCAGAACTATGGAGCATGGAGACGGCCGGATCCGTGGCACGGCCTCGAGACGCTCCTCCGGCCCGGGCCCGGGAGGCTCGGCTCTACTCCTTTGCCGCGACATCGACCTCCACCCGGACCACTTCGAGCCCACCTGAGCGAGGCACCGTGCCACCTCGCCTGCCGGGCGCGATCCAGCCGAGGTCGCGTCCGAGCCATGCGCTGGCCCTCGCCGCGGTCACCCATGGCAGGGCCAGCCAGAATGTAC
>JBOGIF010000187.1:0-14054 GCA_050742415.1 Acidimicrobiales bacterium
GACATGCTCCAGGCCATGAACACCGGCCACGAAGGGTCACTGTCGACGTGCCACGCCAACAGCCCCGACGACGCCCTCCGCCGCCTGGAGACGATGGTCCTGATGGGCGAGGTGGCCCTTCCTCTGCAAGCAGTGAGAGCCCAGCTCGAGTCGGCTCTCGACCTCGTCGTGCAGGTGGCTCGCCGGCCCGACGGCCACCGGCGGGTCGTGGCCGTCGCCGAGGTACGGAGCCCCGACGGCTCCTCAATCGACGGCGATCGAACCAGCCTCCTGGCCGATGGCGACGACGTCGTCAGCCTGCCATCGCGTCCGATGCGCTCCGCTGACGCCTCACCTCCCGATCCGAAGTGGTTGGAGCGATGACGGCGGCCGCCGCCGCCTTGCTGGTGCTCCTCGGAGCAGCGGCCATTAGGACCGCCGCGTTGGCGGGCCATCGGGTCGCTGTGCGGAACCGACTTCCCGACCGCCGCGAGTGGTTCGGCGATCTTCTGGGTCGAAAGGGCGGACAGCGCTGGACAGGAGCTCTCCAGCGATGGGCCGCTTTCGTGACCCGCGCTCGACGGGCACGAACCCGGGCGCGGGCTGAGCGGGCCCTGCCGGCGATGCTGGAAGGCCTCGCCCGTTCGATGCGATCGGGAGCCTCCCTCCGCCAAGCACTGGAGGACGTGGCCGCGTACGCCTCCGGCCCGCTGGCGCCCGACCTCCGTCGCGTCGTCTCGGAGATCCGCTACGGCGTGGGCGTCGGCGTCGCCCTGGAGTCCCTCGCCCAACGGCTTCCAGGGCCCGGAGTGGTGTTGGCCGTGTCCGCTCTCTGCCTGGGCACCGAGGCGGGCGGGTCACAGGCACGGGCGCTCGACGGCGTCGCCACCACGCTGCGGGAGCGGTTGGCGGTGGCCGACGAGACCCGCTCCTTGGCGGCGCAGGCCCGGCTGTCGTCACTGGTGATCGGCCTCGCCCCGCTCGGATTCGGCCTGTTCGCAGCCACGACCGATCCCCGGACCGCCCACTTCCTCCTCCGCACGGCGCCGGGCCTGGCATTCCTCGGGGCAGGCCTGCTCCTCGACGGTTTGGGCTGGGCCTGGATGCGGCGGATCTGTCGGGCTGTGGCATGAACAGCGAGCTCCTGCTGGCCATCGCGTGGTTCGCATTGGTCCTCGCCGCGGCCGCAGCGCACCGTCCCGCGCCCCGCCGGCTTCGAAGCCTCGTCCCCTCTGTTCCCTGGCGCGGCGACCGGCTCGGACGTACGAGTCTGACCACCGCGATAGGAAGTTGGGTACTCCGACGGTTCGACCGCGACCCTGCACCCTTGCCCGCTAGGCGGATCGGAGCGGCGATCGTCGGCGGTATGGCGCTGCTCCCGCTGTCGCCAGTGGCGGCCGGTTTCGGTGCCCTGGCTGGGTGGGGCGTTCCGGGCCTGCGCGACGCCAGGCGCGAGAGACGACGCCTGGCGTCTCTGGCCGCCGACCTGCCGGAGACCGTCGATCTGTTGGCACTGGCCGTCAGCTCGGGACTCACCGTCCGTTTGGCCCTCGAGGCCGTCGTGGCCAGGGCCTCAGGCCCGCTCGTCTCCGAGCTCGCCACCGTCGTGAGGGAGGTGGCCCTGGGCCGCCGCCTGGCCGACGCCCTCGACGACGTCCCTGGCCGGACAGGCGAGGCCGTCCGTCCCCTCATCGGCGCCCTCGTCGCCTCAGAGCATTACGGAGCGCCGCTCTCGGCCGCGTTGGACCGCCTCGCCTACGAGGTCCGGGCCGACCGGCGGCGGCGCGCCGAGGAGGCGGCCCGCAAGGTGCCGGTCAAGCTTCTCTTCCCCCTCGTGAGCTGCACGCTCCCCGCCTTCGCGCTACTGACCGTCGCGCCCTTGATCGCCAGCGCCATGAGGTCGCTGCGCCCTTAGCCGCCGCCGGGCCGTCCGGTGGCAACCCGAGCTGAAAGGAGAGAGCCCAAATGCTCCCTCTGTATCTCCTGTTTCCGATCGGCCTGCTGCGCCGCGTCCGTCTCTCCGAGCGAGGCCAGGCCACGGCTGAGTACGCGCTGGTCCTTCTGGGTGCGGCCGCGGTCGCCCTGCTCGTCGTGGCCTGGGCCACCAAGACCGATCTCATAAGCAAGCTCTTCGACAGCGCAGTCACTGCGGTCACGGGCAAGGTCCGCCAGCCGTGAGGAGGGGCGTCTCGGACGAGGGCCAGGCAGCAGTGGAGCTGGCCCTCGTCCTGCCCCTCGTGCTGGCGGTCCTGCTGGCCATCGTGCAGGTGGCTCTCTTGGCTCGGGATCAGGTGCTCGTCATCCAGGCAGCACGGGAGGCCGCCCGCGAGGCCGCCGTGAACCCGGATCTCGGGGCGGCTCGGGACGCGGCCGTTAACAGCTCGTCGCTGGCGGCAGACCGCCTGGAGGTGACCATCGGAAAAAGAGGAGCGGCCGGTAGCCACCTGAGCGCCACCGTGCGATACCGTTACCCTACGGACGTGCCGTTGGTGGGAGTCGCTCTGGGCGAGATCGTCCTGGAAGCGAAGGCGACCATGCGGGTTGAGCGCTGATACGCGAAAGGCGTATTCTCACTGTGAGTGCTCAGTTGGCCCTCCAGAGAAGGAATCTCACCCGAACTACTAGACCTCGCCAACTTTTTCTGGTACCTAACTGCAAGAGGCATCTACTCGGCACCTGGGGCGCGTTGGCGAGCGCAACGCTCGGCCGCTAGCGGAGGGAGAAACAGACAGCATGCGCATTGTCAACCGACTCGGGGCTAGCACCCTCGCCGGCCTGATCATCAGTGCACTGTTGGTTGCACCGGCATCGGCGCAGACCAATGAGAGCACGAGGGAAGTACAGACCCAGGCCGAGAGCTTCGCGGCCACTGCCCTGGCTCGAGCTCTCGAGCTGAGCATCCTGAACCTCAACGTGACGGTTGGGTCCTCGAGCATCGAGGTCAACTCCAGCCCGTTGGCCAAGGCCACCGGTACCGGTGTGGCCCTGCTGCCTGGGACGGTGAGCACCGCCAGCCTCACCGCCGCCGGTGGCACCGCCGAGCCGCCCAAGGCGTGCCTCGTCAACCTGCCGTTGGCGGGCATCGTCAGCGTGGAGCTCGCCTGCGGTGAGACCAAGGCCAACACCGTCGGAGGAGTTCCGCAGGCGTTCGGCCGTGGCACCGTGGCAGCCATCGACATCGGCGGCGGTCAGCTCCTGGCCCTGCTGAAGCCGGTGATCGACCTTCTCAAGCCCGTGCTCAACGTGGTCCTCGGTGTGGTCCAGCCCGTCCTGGGTGGCCTGCAGCTCCCGCTCGTCGGGCAGCTGGCCGGTCTCGACCCCGGTAGCGACCCGGTCTCGTCCCTGGTCGACAAGCTGACCAAGGCCACGTCGCTGGTCTCGATCAAGCTGGGCAACTCGGTTTCCCAGGGCAACAGCGACGCCGCACGGGTTCTGGCCGAAGGCAATGCCCAAGGCGCTCAGATCGACGTGCTGCCCGGCCTGGCTCTCGGTGGCAGCCCGCTGCTCTCGATCGTCGTCGGCTCGGCCAAGGCCGGCGCCGTCTTCAATCGCACCGGCCCCAACGCCGGCAAGAGCACGGCGACCTTCGACGGCGCCATCGCGACCGTGAAGCTCGGCCTCCCGATCCTCGGTGGCAACCTGCTCGAGATCCCGATCAAGCTCGGCTCACCGATCAAGCTTCTCGAGGGCACGCCGCTGGAGTCGGAGATCTCCCTCGGCGCCGGCGCCACCAAGACAGAGGCCGACGGAGCCGTCTCGGCGGTAGCCGACGGAGTCAAGATCCACCTGCTCAAGGGCATCAACGGTGGTGTGAAGCTGGAACTGGCACACGCTGAAGCCGCCATCGGTGGCAAGGCACGGGTCGTGACCCAGCAGAAGATCGTCGAGCCCCTGCCGCAGTTGGCCAAGACCGGTGGCGACCCCTGGTTGCCGATCGCCGGAGCGGGCCTCATCCTGACCGCCTACCTCAGCCGCCGGGTGCTGGTCGCCCGACCCGCTGGCGCCCGGGAGCCGGTCGAGAGCTAAGCCAGGACTGACAAGCCCTGTAATCGCAGGACCGAGACGCAACGATACGGTGGAAAGAGTCATGACGACTAGGAGTGGAAAGTGCTCGTAGAGCTGCTCCGGACCCGTCGCTGGCTTCGCCGATCGGTATCGGGCGTCTCGGTCCTGCTTCTTTTGGGTGGCCTGGGTCTCGTGGGCTACCCCCTGTTCACCAACGCGTGGCAGGACCGCATCCAGGACAAGCTCAGCCGTCAGATCGCCAGCCCCGAGCTCAAGCAGGCCTACCGGGAGGGCAAGGTCGAAACGGGCGACAGCCTCACCCGGATCAGGATCCCCCGCCTCGGGGTCGACGTGGTGGTCGTCGAGGGAATCACCCCCAGCGCCCTGCGGGCGGGGGCAGGCCACTACCCCTCGACGTCGCTTCCCTGCGCCGGCGGCAACGTCGCCATCGCCGGGCACCGCACCACCTACGGTCGGCCGTTCGGCAACCTCGACCAGCTCAGGGCCGGCGACACCGTCGAGCTGACGACACCTCTCGGGGCGTGCAGCTACAAGCTGAACAAGGACCCGTTCATCGTGGCTCCTACCGACCTCTCGGTGCTCGACGCCGGGAACGGGAAGTCGATCACGCTGACCACGTGCCATCCGAAAGGCTCGGCCGCCCAGCGCCTCGTGGCCACGGGCACCTGGGTCAAAGATCTCAAGTCAGCATGACCCTGATCGGTCGGCTGGCGGCGGCCGCCGGCACTGTTGGGCTCCTGCTGGTTGCATGGGCGCTCCCGTCCTCGGCCGCCGACAACGGGTTCGTCGTAACCATCACCCAGCCGGCCGCGACCGTCGGCACCTCGGCGGTGCGCGTGACGGGTGACGTCCGGGCCGGGGCGGGCTTGCAGCTGACAACGCCGCGCGTGGAGAAGATCGACATGCAGGTGTTCCTCGGCGAGACCCTGGTCACCTCCGCGTCGTCGCAGCGCGACAGCTTCGCACCCGAGACCTTCGACTTCACCGGGACCCTGAGCAGGAACGGCAACTACCGGGTGGTCGTGTCCGCCACGGGCACCACCACGGCGGGGTTGGGCACGGCCAGCGGGGATGCCTCGAAGACCTTCGCACTGGCGGCGCCCCCGGCCGCGCCGCAGGGCGTGACCACCAAGGTGAACGACGACCGCACCGTGACCGTCTCCTGGAACCGCAACACCGAGCCCGACGTGCTGGCGTACCGGGTCTTCCGGACCGACCCCGGAGCGGCGCAGGACGGCGAGGTCGGCTCGGCAAACGGCATCGCCCACTCGTCCTGCTCGTCGAAGTGCACCTTCACCGATGCCACTCTGCTGGGTGGCGGCCAGTACCAGTACCAGGTTCTCGCCTTCCGCCCGAACCCGGTCGACGCCAGCCGGCCCATCCCCTCGGCACCCTCGAGGGCGACCTCGGCACAGCTACCGGAGCCGACAACCACTACCGCGCCGCCCGAGCTTGGCGTGCCGGCACCCGGTACTCCCGGAGCCCCGGCCACCACGCAGGTTCCAGGAGCGGCCGTACGGCGGGGAATCTCCACCTTCCTCTCGAGCCAGCCGGCGCCCAAGCCGCCGCCCCCGCCGAAGATCCTGGAGCCGCCCGACACCGGGTTCAACCCAGATCTACCTTTTGCCGAACGGCCCGCGGACGACGACGTCGAGCCGGGTGAGGAGGAGGCCCAGGCCCCCATCCTGCCTTCCGGGAATGAGCCCGAGGAGCTAGCGCAGAGCCGGCCTCTGGTGCCGGTAGCCGCCGGCCTGATCCTGCTGCTGCTGGCCGCCCACATGCGAACGCTGATGAAGCGGTCGAACCACCCCGAACCGGCTTACTCCAAGCCGGTCAGGGCCCAGGCCGGGCCCGATGGCCTGCTCGTCGCGCCACCCGGCGGGCGAAGAAGGAGGGAACGGCGAGAGCGCACCGTGGCTCCCCGGGAGACGCCGGTGCAGTCCCGGCCAACCGTGACGGTCTTCGCCTCCGACCGACCCGAGAGGCTGGTACCGAAGCCGGTCGAGAGCGGCTGGGACAACGGCGACATCGACCGGGAGGTCCTGCTGGTGGACGCCGCCGCGAGGTCGCGACACGAGGCGGGGGCACCAGCCGACGACCACGAGTTCGACGACGCCGTCGTCTATGAGGTCGTCTCGCCGCTGAGGTAACGCCCCGCACCACCGCGACGAGCGCGGCTGATCGGCCTTCGACGGCCGGCGAGCTACGGTGGCGGCGAGCTACCTCGGGAGGAAATGCAGTGGATCTCGGTCTCGATGTCGCTGAGCGCGACGGCTACTCGGTCCTGAGCGTTCGGGGCGAAGTCGACGTGTACACCGCGCCGAAGTTCCGAGAGCGCCTTATCGAGCTCGTCAGCGACGGGAAGTACAGGATCGTCGTCGACCTCCAAGGGGTGGACTTCCTCGACTCCACCGGTCTCGGCGTCCTAGTGGGAGGCCTGAAGCGCCTGCGCAGCCACGACGGCGACCTCGCTCTGGTCTGCACCCAGGGCCGGATCCTCAAGGTGTTCGAGATCACGGGCCTGACAAAGGTCTTCTCCATCTACGACTCGGTGGACGCGGCCGTGGCCGAGACCCCCTAACAAGCGCCGAGAGCTCATGGTTGGGGAGATAGTCGAGCTCGAGATCCCGGCCCGTGCCGAGTTCGTGGCACTGGCCCGCCTGGTGGTGTCGGCCATCGCCGCGTCCGACACCCTGCTTGCGGACGAGCGCATCGACGACCTCAAGCTCGCGGTATCCGAGGCCTGCACCAACGCCATCGAGGCTCATGGTGCCGCTTCGGTGGACGCCGGGGTCGTCGTGCGGTGCCGGGCCGACGAGCGCCTCATGGAGGTGAGCGTGGAAGACCGCGGGGGCGGCTTCGACCCTGCATCGCTTCCCGATCATCCTCCCGTCACCGATCCCGATCGGCTCAAGTTCGAGCGGGGTCTCGGGATCCCGCTCATCCGTGCCCTCGTCGACGAGGTCGAGTTCTCGTCGTCGGGTTCGGGCACCGCCGTCCGGCTGGTCATGCACAGCGGCTCCTCGAGCGATAACGGCTCCCGCGGCGAGCAGGGCTAGGTATCAGCGGCATGGCACTCAAGAAGCTCCTCCATCGCCTCACCGCCACCGTCTCCGAGCTCGACCTGGAGACGCTCCGTCAGTTCTGCACCAACCTGCCCGGCGTCATCCCCATCGGCGAAGCCAAGCCACGCGACGAGATCAGCGTCGTCGGGGAGATCTCATCTCTGCGGATCGTGCCCCGAGCCGGCTCGCCGTCGCTCGAGGCGACCATCAGCGACGGGAGCGGCACCCTGGTCGCGGTCTGGACGGGACGCCGTCACATCGCCGGTGTGTCGCCCGGCAGGAAGCTGGTGGTCAGTGGCCGGGGGACCGACCGGGGAGGCAGAGGAAGGTTGTTGATCCTCAATCCCCGCTACGAGCTGCTCTAGGTAACGACCGGCGAGATCAGCAACGCCTTCACCGCGTCCTCCGACTCGGGGGTCACCAGCACCAGCACCTCGTCACCCGCCTGCATCGTCGTCTCCCCGTGCGGGACGATGACGTGGCGCTCGCGGATTATCGCCACGACGGTCGCGTCACGGGGTACTCCGAGGTCGACGATGGACCGGCCCGCGGCCGGGGAGCCGTCCGCCAGGGTCACCTCCACCAGCCGAGCGTCCTGGAACTGAAGTAGCCGGACCAGCGATCCCACCGACACCGCCTCCTCGACGAGAGCCGTGAGCAGGTGTGGTGTGGAGACGGAGACGTCGACACCCCAGGTCTCGTTGAACAGCCAGTGGTTCCGGGGATGGTTGACGCGGGCCACCACCCGGGGAACGGCGAACTCCTGCTTGGCGAGCAGGGAGATGACCAGGTTGTCCTCGTCGTCGCCGGTAGCGGCCACCACCACGTCGGCCTCAGCCAGCCCGGCCTCGTGCATGGAGGAGACCTCGCAGGCGTCGGCGACGAACCAAGACACGTCGAGGCCCGGCCGCAGGCGGGCGACCAGATCGGGGTCCTGCTCCACCAGCAGCACCTCGTGGCCGGCGGCGTGCAGGTCGGCGGCAATGAACGAGCCGACGTTGCCGGCTCCGGCGATGACGACCTTCATGGCTGCGCCCTCACGCCGTCGCGGTCCCGTCGAGCCGACCCAGCAGATCGTCGAGAGCGTCTCCGCGCACCGCCACGTGCAAGATGTCGCCTTCCTGGCCCACGACCTCGGCGCCGCACAGGCGCGCCTGGCCGGCGCGCGTCAACATGACGAGGCGGATCCGGTCTCTTTCCTCCAGGTCGACGAGCCGGCGGCCGGCCCAGGCCTCGGGCAACGCCCGCTCAACCAGGCGTACTCCTCCGGTGGCGTCGGTCCACTCCGAGACCGACTGCTCGGGCAAGAGCCGGCGCATGACCTGGTCGGTGGTCCAGGAGACGGTGGCGACAGTGGCGATTCCCAGCCGTTGGTAGATCAGCGCACGACGCGGGTCGTAGATCCGCGCCACCACGTGGGGGATCTCGTAGGTCTCCCTGGCGATGCGGGCGGTGAGGACGTTGGAGTTGTCACCATTGGTCACCGCGGCGAGGGCACTGGCCTCACGGATGCCGGCCTGCTCGAGGTGGTCGCGGTCGAACCCGAAGCCGAGGACCCCGCGCCCGGTGAACCGCTCGGGCAGGCGGTTGAGGGCGTTACGGTTCTTGTCGATCACGGCGACGGTGTGGCCGCCGTTGTCCAGCGCCACAGCCAGCTCTGAGCCCACCCGGCCGCAGCCCACCACCACGACGTGCACGCCGACATCGAACACGCCGCGCGCCCGAAACACAAACCGTGGGGCAGTCGGGGCGTTAGCGACTGCGGGCTACCGTGCCCGGGTGTATTCGGTCCTGAAACGGTTGCTGGTCGGGCGCCCGATAGCGACCAGCGAGCAGGAGCACCAGCGCCTGCCCAAGGTCGTAGCGCTCGCCACCTTCTCGTCCGACGCCATCTCGTCCACCGCGTACGCCACCGAGGAGATCCTCTTCGTCGTCGCCCTGAGCGGCTCGAGCCTGGCGCTCGGGCTTTCGAAGCTGGTGCCGATCTCGATCGTCGTCGGCGTCCTGCTGGCGGTCGTGGTCGCCTCCTACCGACAGACGATCTTCGCCTACCCGAACGGCGGCGGCTCCTACATCGTCAGCCGCGAGCACCTGGGCAAGTACCCCTCCCTGGTCGCCGGTGCGTCCCTGCTCGTGGACTACGTGCTCACGGTGGCGGTCTCGATCTCGGCCGGCGTCGCCGCCATCATCTCGCTTCCGAGCTTCCGCGGGCTGGCCGACCACCGGGTGACGCTCGGACTGATCCTGATCCTCGTCGTCACCCTCGCCAACCTCAGGGGGATGAAGGAGGCAGGCACGTTCTTCGCCTTTCCCACCTACATCTACATCACCAGCCTGGCCGCCCTGGTCCTGTACGGCCTCTATCGGGTGTACATCGGCCACGTGGAGCCGATCCCGTTCGACGCGGAGAGGTCGGAGGCGGCGCTGCGCACGGGAGGCAGCCTCGGCCTGTTCCTTCTCCTGCGCGGGTTCTCCTCCGGGGCCGTCGCCCTCACCGGCATCGAGGCCATATCCGACGGCGTGCCCGCCTTCCGCAAGCCGGCACCAAAGAACGCCGCCATCACCCTGGTGTGGATGGGCGTGATCCTCGGGACGCTCTTCTTCGGCGTCTCGGTGCTCGCCCACCATCTCCAGCCGTTCCCGAGCCCCGACGAGACGGTGTTGTCGCAGATGGCGCGGGCCATCTACGGCGGCGGGCCGCTCTACGTGATCCTCCAGTTCGCCACCGCCGCCATCTTGACGCTCGCCGCCAACACCGCTTACGCCGACTTTCCCCGCCTGTCGTCGATCATCGCCCGTGACGGCTACCTGCCCCGCCAGCTCACCAACCTCGGCGACCGGCTGGTGTTCTCGAACGGCATCCTCATCCTGGCGGTTGCCGCGGCGACGTTGATCATCGCCTTCGGCGGCCTGACCAACGCCCTGATCCCCCTGTACGCGGTGGGCGTCTTCACGTCGTTCACGCTCAGCCAGACGGGGATGGTGTTCCGCCACCTCCGGCTACGAGAACCGGCGTGGCAGCGCGGCATCGCCATCAACGGTGTGGGCGCGCTGGCCACCTTGACCGTGCTGCTCATCGTGGCCGTGACCAAGTTCTCGAAGGGGGCATGGCTCCCGATCATCGTCGTCCCGCTCATAATCACCCTCTTCGCCGGCATCCGCCGCCACTACGACCGGGTGAGCCAGGCGCTGGTGATCACTCCCGCCGAGGCGAGGCCCCACTCCTACAACCACACCATCGTCGTGCTGGTCGGGCGAGTGCACAAGGGCGTTCTGAAGGCGCTCGACTATGCCCGGTCGCTGCGGCCCCAGCACCTGGTGGCCCTGTACGTGTCCCACGAGGACGAGGACCAGCGCATGATCGAGCAGCAGTGGCGGGAGTTCCAGCTCGACGTCCCTCTCGAGATAATGCACTCGCGGTACCGCGAGCTCGTGAAGCCGGTGATGGAGTACCTCGACGAGCTCGACGAGCGGTGGGACAACGACAGCATCACGATCGTCATCCCGGAGTTCGTCCTCGGCAAGTGGTACGAGCAGGTCCTCCACAACCAGAGCGCGCTCTTCCTGAAGGGCCGGCTTCTCTTCCGGGAGGGCACCGTGGTCACTTCGGTGCCCTACCACGTGGATGGCGACTCACTTGAATTGAAGCGTTCGAAAACCTAGGTTTCGTCAATCCAAATACTCCACCCGACCATCTCGAAATCCGAGCGCGAGACTGTCAAGGCCCTCTACCGGCTCTCCAAGGACGGCGGAGACGCCCACACCGGGGCGCTGGCCGAAGCCCTCGGCGTATCGCCAGGAACCGCTACAGCCACCGTCAAACGGCTTGCGGAGCGGGGCCTGCTCGACCACCGGCTCTACCGGGGTGTGGAGCTCACCGCAACCGGCAGAGCCGTGGCCGTGGCCGCCATCCGCCGCCACCGCATCGTCGAGCGGTTCCTGGCCGACATGCTCGGCTACGCCTGGAACCAGGCCGACCGTCTGGCCACCAGCTTCGAGCACGACCTGCCCCAGGAGGTCGAGGACCGGCTCTACGTGGCCCTGCACCGGCCGTCGTCGTGCCCCCACGGGTTCCCCATCCCCGCTCCCGAGGTCGTCGACATCCCTGCCCTGCCACCGCTCTACGCGCTCGAGCCGGGCGACGTCGCCGTGGTGGCTGTTCCCGGCTCTACCGACCCGGAGGTCGTGGACTTCCTGGACACCCTCGGCCTACGCCCCGGGGTCCGGGTCCAGGTTCGGGAGAAGCACCCGTTCGACGGGCCCCTGGTGGTCAGCGTCGACGGTGAAGACCGCACCCTGGGCGAGAAGCTCGCCCACCAAATTTATGTGAAGAAGGAGCCGGCATGACCTCATTGTTCGCCGCCGAAGGTGGGTACCAGGCATTCGAGCTGGGCGGGACCGAGTGGTTCTGGCTCTTCTTTGCTGCCGGCACCGCCGTGCTCGCACTGGTCGTCGGGTTCAGCCTGAGCCGGGGGGTGCTCGCAGCCGACACCGGCACCGAGAAGATGATGGAGATCGCCACCGCCATCCAGGAGGGGGCGATGGCTTACCTCCGCCGCCAGTTCCGCACGATCGCGGTGATCCTCGTGCCGCTGGCCGCCCTGGTCTTCCTCACCTCGACTGCGGTGCTGCGCGACGACGGGAGCACGGCGCTCTCGTTCGTGGCGTCGGGCTTGTTCCGCACGCTCGCCTTCGTCGCCGGCTGCGTCATGTCGGGACTGACCGGGTTCATCGGCATGAGCCTCGCCGTCCGCGGCAATGTGCGGACCGCGGCGGCGGCCCGGAGGGGCTCGCTCCCGGACGCCCTGAAGGTTGCCTTCCGCACCGGTGGGATCGCCGGCATGTTCACCGTGGGGCTCGGCCTACTGGGCGCAACGCTGATCATCATGGTGTTCCAGAACAGCGCCACGAGCATCCTGGTCGGGTTCGGGTTCGGAGGCTCGCTCCTCGCCCTGTTCATGCGGGTGGGAGGGGGCATCTTCACCAAGGCGGCCGACGTGGGCGCCGACCTGGTGGGCAAGGTCGAGGCGGGCATCCCCGAGGACGACCCCCGGAACGCGGCAACCATCGCCGACAACGTGGGCGACAACGTGGGCGACTGCGCCGGAATGGCGGCCGACCTGTTCGAGTCCTACGAGGTGACGCTCGTGGCCTCGATCATCCTCGGGTTCGCCGCCTTCCAGTCCATCGGGCTCAACCCGGCGCTGGGCGTCATCTTCCCGGTCGTGGCCCGGGCCATCGGCGTCCTGGCCTCGATCGTGGGCGTCTACATGGTCAAAGCCAACGACGGTGACCGCAGCGCCATGGCTCCGATCAACCGGGGCTTCGCCACCGCCGGCATCCTCACGGTCATCGGCACCTTCGGTGTCGCCCAGTTCTACGTCCACAACCTCAAGGTCTTCTGGGCTGTCGTAACCGGCCTGGTGCTGGCCCAGGTGGTCAGCCGGCTCACCGAGTACTTCACCTCGACGGAGACCGCTCCGGTACAGGAGATCGCCGAGGCGGCCCGTACGGGACCGGCCACGACCGTCCTGGCGGGGATCAGCTCCGGCCTGGAGTCAACCGTCTGGGCCGTCGTCGCCATCGCCGCCGCCCTGGGCGTGGCCATCGCCCTCGGCGGGGGCAACATCCAGTTCTCGCTCTACCTCGTGGCGTTGACGGGCATGGGCATGCTCGCCACCACCGGTGTGGTCGTGTCGGAGGACACCTTCGGCCCGGTGGCCGACAACGCCGCGGGGATCGCCGAGATGTCGGGCGAGTTCGATGGCGAGGCCCAGCGGATCATGGTGAGCCTGGACGCAGTCGGCAACACCACCAAGGCCATCACCAAGGGGTTCGCCATCGGGTCGGCCGTCATCGCCGCGGTGGCGCTGTTCGCCTCGTTCATCGAGACGGTCGGCAGCGAGCTCGGCCTCGAGGAGGTCGGAACGGCTTTGTTCCGGCACCCGGCCACCCAGATCAACGTCGCCGACCCCAAGACCTTCATCGGGCTGCTCATTGGGGGGTCGGTCGCATTCCTGTTCTCCTCCCTGGCCATCCGCGCCGTGGGCCGGACCGCTGGCACCGTGGTTCAAGAGGTGCGGCGCCAGTTCCGCGAGCACCCGGGGATCATGGACTACACCGAGCGCCCCGAGTACGGCCGCGTGATCGACATCTGCACCGCTGCCTCGCTACGAGAGCTCGCCACCCCCGCTCTCCTCGCAGTGCTCACCCCGGTCATCATCGGGTTCGGCATCAACTATCTCGCCCTCGGAGCTTTCCTGGCCGCAGTCATCCTCACCGGTCAGCTGATGGCGGTGTTCCTCTCGAACGCCGGAGGCGCCTGGGACAACGCCAAGAAGTACATCGAGGACGGGCACGAGGGTGGCAAGGGCTCCGAGGCCCACAAGGCGGCCGTCATCGGTGACACGGTCGGGGACCCGTTCAAGGACACCGCCGGGCCGGCCCTCAACCCCCTAATCAAGGTGATGAACCTGGTGTCGCTGCTCATGCTGCCGGCCATCATCAACCTCCAGGACAACCGCCCAGCCAGCCTGGCCGTAGCGGCAGTCGCCCTGGTCGTGCTGGCCATGGCGATTGCCTTCTCGAAGCGCAAGGCGGCGCCGATGGACACCGAGGTCCTAGTCGGTCGCCCTTGACGACTCCACTCGGAGCTTCCATACCTCCCGAGCTACGGGGATGAACGACACCGCGCCGATCACCAGCACCATCGGGAGCAGGTAGCGGTCGATGTCGGGGACTGACGTGCCGAGCACGTAGCCGAGCATCGTCAGCCCTACCGACCACAGCAGGCCCCCCGCCACGTTGTAGGTGACGAAGGTCCGGTAGTCCATCTGGCCCACACCGGCGAGCACCGGAGTGAACGTGCGCACCACTGGGAGGAACCGGGCCAGCACAACGGTCTTGGGGCCGTGCTTGTCGAAGTCGACCCGGGCCCGGGCCACGTTGCGCTGGTGGAACAGGCGCGAGTTCGGCCGCTTGAAC
>JBOGIF010000188.1:0-19661 GCA_050742415.1 Acidimicrobiales bacterium
CCCGGGAGCGCCACCGCCTCGGCCACCACGCCCGACGAGTCGACGATGGACGGAAGCACGGCCCGAGGGATGCGCAGGACGTCGAGGACAGCCCCGTCCCAGCCGGAGCCGTCCAGCTCCACCAACCCGGTGACCGCCGCGTTCGAGAGATCGGTCACGTGGGCCGAGCCCCGTGACAGGGTCCACGCCACCCAGCTGTCGACGGTGCCGAAGCAGAGGTCCCGCCCACGTTCCGGGTCGGCCGTGTCGAGCAGGAAGGCGAGTTTGGCCGCCGACATGGTGGGCGTGAGCCGGAGCCCCGACGACTGGAGGGCGAGGCACATGGCGGCCGTTCGCAGGTCCTGCCAGCCGATCCCCGGCGCCACCGGCTCCCCCGAGGACCGGTCCCATACGATGGTCGAGCAGCGCTGGTTGGCTATGCCGACCGCCTCTACCGGGCCGGCCTCGGCCAAGGCTTCGCCGGCCGTGTCCAGCACCGCAGCCGCCATCTTCACAGGATCGAACTCCACGAAGTTCGGCGCGGGGGTGCTCGGCAGCACGTGCCGACGAGCCACGAAGGCCACCGTTGCGTCGGGCCGCACCACCGATGACCGAACGCTGCTCGTGCCCACGTCGACCACCAGGAAGCTCAACTCCCATCCCCCTCGTCGTCGGCAGGCGACCCGGAAGCCCTCGGTGGCGCGGGCGGCAGGGATCTCCGGCGGACCGTGCTCAGCAGGCCGCCGAACATACCGGCCGAAGCCGACATGAGGGCGCTGAACCCGAGCAGCACCGGGCTGGCGAGGCCCCTGCCGGCCACCAGCCGGCCGGCGACGATCACCGCCTCCAAGGCGACGAACACGGCGAGGGCTGCGAAGGCGCCCGAGGTCAAGGGCGCAGCGGGCTCGGCGCGGCCGGCCCGATGGCCGGCGACCCCCAGGCCGGCGAGCAGCACGAGGTAGAGGGGCACGGCGAGGTCGGAGCCCTTGGGAAGGGCGAGTCCTAGAACCACCACCGGCACCACCAAGAGAAGCCCGGCCAACGCGCCCGCCCGGACGGACCCCCAACGAACCGGAGGCAGGATCAGCGTGGCGAACCCGTCAACCTGATGAGAGCTCGGCGTAGGACGTGCGCAGCCCGTCCCGGAGGAGCAGGGCCATCCTCCGCCGGGCCCGGACGAGAATGGTGGCAGCCGCCACCAGGTATACGACGGAGACGATCACCAGCTCGAGGCCATGCGCCGACTCGGGCACGAGCGCACCAAGGACGAACTGCGCCCAGAAGAGGCCGAAGAGCACCCCGGCTTCCTTCACCGATATCGACAGGTTGGCCAGTATCGCCACGGCGAAGACCGACTGGGCGGCCGTGAGGAGGAGCTCCTCTCGCTGGCGGGCCACTATCGGCAGCCCGTCGAGCCCACCCGAGGCGATGGCGAACACGATAGGCAGCGTGCCCACGAGAAGGGTCCACTGGTTCACCTTTGACGAGACCAGAGTGCCGAGGCCGGCGTTGGTGTTCAGCCGCCAGGCGTAGAGCCCGGCGATCAACAGCTCCGGTGACTCCGACGCCAGCGGAGCGAGCCATTGGACCAGCAGGAACTCGCTGACCCCGAACTGGGACCCGGTGGCAACGAGCGCCTCGGCGAATGGCTCGGCGACGAGCAGGATCACCGTGGCCGCGAACAGGAAGAGCGACACCACCGACGTCCGACGCTGCCTGACCCCGAATGTGGCTATGTACGACGCGGGGCCGACGAGGTGTGGCGCCTCGGCCGGGGCGCGGGAGATGCGCACGGTGTAGGCGACGAACAGCCCGACGAGGAGGGCAGCGTCGACCAGGGTGATCGTGCGCTTGAGGGGCAGGGTGAGCGAGTAGGCGCAGGCGATGGTGAGGAATGCCAGCTCCACCGAGTGCGACCGCTCCAACACGACCTCGCGACCCGGGATGCCGCGCCGGCGCCACTGGTACCAGGCGACGAACACGACGAGCGACCAACCGATCCCGATCAGGAGCCGGTTGGCGCCGGTCATGTTGGCCAGGGCGAGCGAGCACGCGGACTCGCCGGCGCTGCCGGGGGCCTGGCATGCCGGACCGAACTGCTCCACCGCGTTGCCGCCCTTCCAGGCGAAGACCAGGTCGACGGCGTACTCCGGAAGCACGGCTATGAAGGCGAGCACGGCGATGGAGAGGCCGGCAGAGATGTCGAGCTGAGCGACCTCGGCCGCCCACGACAGCAGGAAGGCGGAGCCCACGATGGCCAGGCCGAACAGCACGGCCTCCACGACGTGGGACGTGTGCAGCCCGCCGAGGCGGGTGAAGAGGCCGGGAGCGGTGAGAGCGAAGGCGAGTAGAAGGGAGACTCGCTGGCGGCTCACCCGCACCCGCTCGGGGGTGGTCGTCACGCCGGCGATCCTAGGGGGATTGGCGGACCGGCCCGTTCGCCCGGCGGCGGAACGTAAATGCGTGGATTTCGCAACACCGATGTTCGATAATTCCAAGCGGGACCCTACGTTTGGGGACTCGGCAATGGAGGAAAGGTGACCCGCTGATGGAGCAGTCCTGGCGCAATCGAGGCGCGTGCCGCGGTCTGGACCCGGGCGTGTTCTACCCCGTGACCGAGGACGACGCCCACGAAGCCAGGGCGATCTGTGGCACGTGCAGCGTCAGGGCCCAGTGCCTGGACTACGCCCTGGACAACCGGGAGCACCAAGGCGTCTGGGGCGGGGCCACCGAAAAGGAGCGCCGGCGGATGATCCGCCAGCGTCGCAAGAGCGCCGCCGCCTGAAAGGGCCCATCGACTAACGGCTCGGGCGCTATCGTCTGCGCCCGATGACGCTGGCTGAGCTCGGGGGCTGGCCGTCGGTTCTGGGGCTTCTGAGTCGGCGATCCGACCTCACCTCCGACCACTCGGCGGCGGCGCTGTCGGCTCTGCTATCGGGAGAAGCGACGTCTGCGCAGATCGCCGGCTTCTGTCTCGCCTTGCGTGTGAAGGGCGAGACCGTGGAGGAGATCCGGGGCCTGTTGGGGGCCATGCTCGACCGCTGCGAAAAGGTTCCCGTTCCGGCTGGCTTGGACCCGGTCGACACGTGCGGCACCGGCGGCGACCGGAGCAGCACCATCAACGCGTCGACGATTGCCGCGCTCGTCGTCGCCGGGGCCGGCGCCGCGGTCTGCAAGCACGGCAACCGGGCCGCATCCTCTCGCTGCGGATCGGCCGACGTTCTGGAGGCCCTCGGCGTGACGGTCGACGTCGGCCCCGAGGGGGTGGCGGCCTGCCTCGCCGAGGCAGGCATGGCCTTCTGCTACGCGCCCCGCTTCCACCCTGCCCTTCGCCATGCCGGGCAGACTCGCCGCGAGCTCGGCGTCCCCACGGTGTTCAACATCCTGGGCCCTCTGGCCAACCCGGCTGGGGTCAAGCGTCAGGCGCTCGGCGTCAGCGACCCGGGCCTGGCCGAGAAGGTCATGGGTGTGCTCCAGGCCAACGGTGCCGATAGGGCCCTCGTCTTCTACGGCCACGACGGGCTCGACGAGCTGTCCACGGTGACGACCTCCACAGTTCTGGAGCTACGGGATGGCGAGGTTCGAAGGAGTGAGGTCGACCCCGTCAGCCTCGGTCTGGACGCCGCCGACCCGGGGGCGCTCCGTGGTGGCGATGCCGCCACCAACGCCGGCCTGGCCCGCCGGGTCCTCGACGGAGCGCCCGGGCCACACCGTCAGTTCGTACTGCTCAACGCCGCTGCGGGGGTGGTAGCCGCCGGCTTGGTGGACGATTTGGCCGCAGGCCTGGAGGTTGCGGCAGAGTCTGTCGACAGCGGACGGGCAAGCGAAGTGCTCGAGCGGCTGGTGAAGGTCTCCGCGCAGCAGTCCGGCGTCCCGCCTGCGGCTGGCTGAGCGAAGTTGCGAGGGGAGAGGCAATGGGGCAGGTGAGGCTGCGCTCGTTGGCGGTCGCGGTAGGCGTAGCGGTCCTGGCCGGCGCGTGCGGCGGCGGCGGATCGGGTGGCGGGTCGGGGAAGGCGTCGAGCGCCACGACTGTCGCGGGCGGTGACCAGGGCCCGGCCGGTTCCCTGCCGACCGGAGCGTCGGGCGGTCCTTGTCGCCTCCTGACCGAGGGCGACGTCGGGACGGCCGTCGGCACGACGGTCCGCCAGGCCGGCTCTACAGCCTCGGGTCAGGCGACGAGCTGCGTCTTCGCCCTGAGCTCCGCGCCCGACCAGATAGTGCTGGTGGTGGCCAACCGCGAGGGTGGCGTACCCGGCTTCGAGGCAGCCAAGGCGGGAGGCCCGGTCGAGCCGATCTCCGGGCTGGGTGACCGGGCTTTCGTCTCGGGGGGCAAGGTCATCGTGCTTCGTGGATCCACGCTGCTGATGGTCCTCGTGGGCCTGAGGCAGCCGTCGACCACCCTGTCACGGGTGGCTCGGGAGCTGGCGCAAGTAGCCGTGAAGAGGCTTTGAGGCTCGCGTGGCGCTAGCCGAACGATACCGGTGCCGGGCCTGCGGGAACCTGACCCGTTTCGACGTCGTGTCGACCCGGCGGACCCGGGCCTTCCATCACTACTCGATCGCCGGTGAGCTCTCGGTGGAGGACGCGGAGGTCCTGCTGGAGTCGATCGAGGACGTGTCGTGCCGGTGGTGCGGGTCGGGCGCCGCGGTGGAGACCCTGGCAGGGGAGTCGCAAGGGATGGGCGGCTGACCCCCGCCACGGAGAACCTGCTCCGGCCCGCCCTGGAGGCGGCGGTGGTGGTGGCCCGCATGACGGGTGACGACGCGCCCGTGGTCTCCGCTCCGGTGCCCCTGCGGCCCTTTTTGCGCTTCTCACGGCTGCCGCCCAGGGCGCTTGGGATCGTCCGCAAGGCGTTGGACGCCGACGAGCCGTTCCGCCTGGCGGTGGCCGAGAAGGCCTCGGAGGACATGGTCGGCAGGGCATCGTGGTTGTTCCTCCACCGCCCCGAGGGTTGGTCCGACGAGCTCGGGGACCTGGCGGCCGCCGCCGAGTCTGCTGGCTCGGAGGCCGCCGCCGCCCGGGCCGAGAGCGACGCCCTCCGGGCCGCCCGTCGGCAGCTGGCGGCGGCCCAGGGGGAGGCCGGCCGGTGGCGGGACCAGGCGGCCGAGAGCCGGGCGGAGGCGGCGAGGGCGGTGGCTGTTCTCGGTGAGGAGCGGCGCAACCGCCGCGAGGCGGTGGAGCGAACGATCCAGCTCGACCGCGACCTCGCTGCCGCACGCCTCGAGCGCGAGCAGGCGTTGGCAGTGGCGCAGTCGGAACGGGCCGGCGCGGCATTGGCGGCCGAGGCGGTGTCGCGGGCGTCGAGGGAGGCCGCCTCGCTGCGGGCGGAGCTGGCGGCGACGGCCGCGGGCAACGCCGTCTCCGGCGCGGTGGCGGCGCTGGAGGCTGCCGCGTCCGCGGTGATCTCCATAGGGGAGTCCCTGTTGGCAGCAGCGAGGGACCTGGATGTCGTGCCTTCTGGTCTCCGCCCGCGTCAGCCGGGTGAAGACCTCCCGGCGGCCGACGGCGGCACGGCGCGTTCTCGCTCTGCTCGGCGCCGACCGGCCCCTTTGCCCGGGGGTGTGCTCGACGACTCGGTGGAGGCGGCCGACCATCTCCTGCGGCTCCCCGGCGTGTTGGCGCTGGTCGACGGTTACAACGTCACGCACGCCGCTTGGCCGGACCTGGCTCTCGCCGAGCAGAGGCGGCGGCTGGTCGACGCGCTCGGAGAGCTGGCGGCTCGCAGCGGCGCCGAGGTGTTGGTGGTGTTCGACGGAGCCGAGGTGCCCTCCCAACCTGTGGTGTCGTCCGCCCAGCGGACCGTGAAGGTCTCGTTCTCGCCTGCCGGGGTGGAGGCCGACGACGTCGTGATCGACATGGCATCGTCCGCGCCCCAGGCCCGGCCGGTGGTGGTGGTGTCGAGCGACCGGCGGGTGCGCGACGGAGCAGCGGGCGCCGGCGCCAACACCCTCTCGTCAAGCACCCTCCTGGCCGCCATCGGCCGCCAGGGTGTCCCCCGGAGCTGAGGCCCCCCTTGGCTGTCACACCCTGTCGGTAGGTTCGGCAGGCATGGAGATCAGTTGCGACGAGTGCGTGATGCAGCACACCCCGGCGTGCGACGACTGTGTGGTGAGCTTCGTCTGCAACCGCGAGCCCGGCGACGCAGTGGTGTTCGACGCCGGCGAGATGCGGGCGGTGAAGCTGTTGCACCGGGCCGGTCTGGTGCCCGGTCTGCGGCTCCGACGACCGGGCTGAGGCCGAGGCTTGGCCGCCTCCAACCATCGGCGGGAGCATCCACGGCTGGCCCAGTAGGCGGTGCTACGGTCGCTTGGGAGGCTCGAACCCGGGCCCGTTGCACGTTGGGAGGGCCGTGCGAAAGCTCCACTTCGTCGGGCTCACAGCCGACCTCGAGGGGCTGGTGTTCACGGCGCGCAAGGGTTCCAAGTCCGGCGGCTATTTGGTCCCGCTCGACGCCACCCTGCTCGACACCATCGCCGAAGCCCATCGCCGGCGAACCGGCGAAACGATCGCCTCGCCCTCCTCTCCGTTGATCGCGGCCCCCGCGGCGCCGGCGTTCCCGGGCCCGCCGTCGCGGCACGAGAGCAGCCTCACACCCCGCGAGATGCAGGCTCGGCTCCGCGCCGGTCGTACCGTGGACGAGGTGGCGGCAGAAGCCGGTGTCGCGCCCGACTGGGTGCAGCGCTTCGCCGTGCCGATCATCGCCGAGCAGGCCAAGGTCGTCGACCTCGGTCGCAGCCTCACGTACTCCAAGCCCCGCCTCGGTGAGTCGTCCCGGCCCCTGGCCGGGTCGGTGTCGTGGAACCTCTCCGAGCGCGCCGTCTGGCTGGGCGACGACCAGTTCGACCAGTCGTGGAACGCCTATCAACTCCACGACTCGGTTTGGATGATCCGGTTCCGGTACCGGTCCCGAGGACGCGAGCAGGATGCGCTGTGGGAGCTGGACATGGGTTCTGCGCAGCTGCTCGCCCGCAACCGCTTGGCGGCCGAGCTCGGCTATGTAGAGAAGGGCCGCCGCCGGCGCGATGCGGCACTGGGCCCTGGCAGCGACGGCGATGGCGACGAGGTCGGGGGCAACGGAGCCGCTCCGCCGGCGCGGACGGACAGGACCGAGAAGTCCCAGAAGACAGAGAAGACCGAGAAGCCAGCGAAGGCGGTCAGGGCCGCAAAGACCGCGAAGGCGCCGGCGTTGGCCAAGAAGGCGGGAAGAGCCCAGAGGACGACGAAGGCGGCCCCGGTAGCAGGCCCGGCGAAGAGCGCGAGACGGCCGGCGGCGGCCAAGGCCCCAACCTTCTCCCCACGGCCACTGCCCGACCGGTCCAAGGGCCCCAGCCCGACGAAGAGGCCGCGTCCGTCGGCCCAACCGGCGACCCGGCGCTCGTCCACGGCCGCCCAGGCCACACCTGCGGCGGGCCCGGTCGTGAAGCTCCCGGCCCGACCGGCGCCGCGGCCCAAGGCGCCGGCGCCCGAGACCGAGGGCCGACGGAGACGCGGGTCGCGGCGGCCGAGGTGATACCGACCATCACCCGGGCTTGACGCACCTTCTCGTCACCAACGACTTCCCACCCAAGATCGGCGGCATCCAGTCCTACCTATGGGAGTTGTGGCGCCGGCTCCCTCCCGACCGGTTCTCCGTGCTGACGACCCGGTACCCCGGCGACGGCCCCTTCGACGCTGCCCAGCGATTCACCGTGCACCGGGCCCCCACCTCGGTACTGCTTCCGGGACGATCGCTGCGGACCCTGGTGCGCGAGCGGGCGGCCCAGCTCGACGCCGGCCTGGTTGTCCTCGACCCCGCTCTCCCTCTCGGCCTGCTGGGGCCGACTCTGGGCTTGCCCTACGGCATCGTGGTCCACGGCGCCGAGGTGAGCGTGCCGGGCAGGCTGCCGGTCTTTCGCCGGGCCCTGGGGCGGGTGCTGGACGGGGCGACATGCGTGGTGGGGGCTGGCCATTGGCCTCTGGACGAGGCGACGAGGGTTGCGGGCGGGTCGGTCCCGGCGATCGTCGTCCCGCCCGGGGTCGACTGTGACCGCTTCCGTCCCCTGAGCGAAGCCGAACGGGCGGCGGCCCGTTCCCGCTTCGGGCTCGCACCCGACGCCAGGGTGGTCCTGACGGTCAGCCGCCTGGTCCCGAGGAAGGGGATCGACGTGCTGGTGGCCGCCTGCTCGCTGCTCTCTGCTGACCGGGGAGACCTGGTGTTGGTGGTGGCCGGTGTCGGCCGGGACCGGCCTCGGCTGGAGCGGCTGGCGGCGGCCGCCCCCGTGGCGGCTCGGTTCCTCGGCCGGGTTGCCGACGCCGACATGCCGGCGTTGTTCGGCGCGCCCGACGTGTTCGCCCTCCCGTGTCGCAATCGCTGGGGCGGCCTGGAGCAGGAGGGCTTCGGGATCGTCTTCCTGGAGGCGGCGGCGTGCGGCGTGCCCCAGGTGGCGGGCGACAGCGGAGGAGCCGCCGAGGCGGTGGCGTCCGGCGGGACCGGGCTGGTGGTATCCCGGCCCGAGGACCCCGCCGCGGTCGCCGCCGCTCTGGCCCCTCTGCTGGACGATCAGGACCTGCGCCGCAGGATGGGAGCCGCCGCCCGCAGGCGCGCCGAACGGGACTTCTCCTACGACGAGCTGGCAGCGCGGCTCGGCGACGCGCTTTCGGGGTTCGAGAAGTCACCGCGTTGAGCCGGCCGGCTGTACCCGGCTCGCCCACGATGAGGTTGGCGGTGGCGGGGACGGGGTTGTTCGTCGTCGTTTCGGCAGCCGGCGTGGTCAGCCCCGTCTCTTGGGGAACCGCGGTGCTCGTGGTGGATGCCACGCTCGCGGCCGCGGGCTGCGCGGCTTTTCTCGTTGGCTATGGGCGGGCGTTAAAGAGGAGCCGGACTGAGTCCGTCGGGGTAGCCGCCCTCTTCTTCCTGCCCTCGGCGGTGGCGCCGCCACCGGTGCGCCGAGTCCTCCTCGGCTGTCTCGGCGTGCAGGTGGCGGGCGCTCTCGCTGCTGCGTTCGCCCGGCCCTACACCACTCTGGCGGCCGGCGTCCTCGTGCCCGTCTACGGCTTGGGTCTCGTCGGGCTGTGGGCCGCCCGGCACGGATCCTTCCCTTCGCGGGCCGGCCGATGAGAAGAGGTCTGAAGAATCTGAAGAAATAGCGCGAGAACCGGCCGGCGAGACCGTTGAACTGAGCAGAAGAGTCAGCCGGCCCCCGGGCTCCCCAGCCCCCGGGGACCGGCTGCTCTCTCTCCTGCACACTGGTGGCGTGCATATCGGCGTGACCCTTCCCCAGTTCCGCTCGGAAGCCGAGGCCGCCATCTCAGTGGCCCAGCAGGCCGAAGCCCATGGGTTGGACGGAGTGTTCGTCTTCGACCACCTGTGGCCCATCCGCCAACCAGACCGGCCGGCCCTTCATTCGCTCACCCTGCTCGGGGCGCTCACGGCCGAGACCCGCAGCGTCGTCCTCGGCCCCCTGGTGGCGCGCGTAGGGCTTGTGCCCGATGCCGTGCTGGTCCACGGCCTGCTTTCGCTGGCTCGGATGGCAGGAGACCGGTTGGTGGTCGGTCTCGGCACCGGCGACCGGGTCAACCGTGACGAGAACCTGGCTTACGGCCGACCATTCGCGCCCGCGGGCGAGCGCCTGGCGTCGGTGCGCCGCTGCGCCGCCGACCTGGGTGCCGCGGGCGTGCCGGTATGGGTGGGCGGCCGGTCCACTGCCACCCGCCGCACGGCGGCGGAGGTCGGGGCATGGAACTGCTGGGGCGCCGACGTGGCCACGTTCGCGGCCGAGGCAGCCGACGTGCGCGCTGCCAACCCGGGGGCCGAGCTCACGTGGGGAGGCCAGGTCCTGGTGGGCGAGGACGCCGACGACCTGACGGCCAAGCTCGAGCGCCACGGGGACCGGCCCGGCCTGGTTGCGGGCACCGTCGAGGAGATCGGCCACCACCTTCGGCTCCTGGGCGAGGCCGGCGCCACGTGGGCCGTCTGCGCTCCCCTCGACATCGGGGGCGGCGCGCCGGTGGTAGAGAGGTTGTCCCGGGCCGCGGCCGGTAAATAGGACGACCGCTGGTCTGCCACGGAACAGACTCGGTCGGCATCGGGTTGTCGAGCCGATACGAGACGGGACCGTTTGAAGGGTGCCCATGGATGCCGCGACCTCAACTGACTACGACCGTCGGTGGTGGACGCTTGCCTTGCTCTGCCTCAGCCTGGTGGTCATCGGGCTCGACAACACGATCCTCAATGTGGCGCTGCCCACGCTGGTGCGGGACCTGGGCGCCTCGACGTCGTCGCTCCAGTGGATCGTCGAGAGCTATGTCCTGGTGTTCGCCGGCCTCCTGCTGACGGCCGGAAGCCTCGGGGACCGGTTCGGGCGCCGTCGAGCGCTCAGCTTCGGTCTGGTCGTGTTCGGCGTCGGCTCGCTCCTGTCGACGGTGGCCGGGTCGTCGGGCCACCTCATCGCCACCCGTGCGCTCATGGGAGTGGGCGGTGCCTTCATCATGCCGTCGACCCTTTCGATCCTCACCAACACCTTCACCGTCCCCGCCGAGCGGGGTCGGGCCATCGCCGTCTGGGCCGGGTTCTCGGCCATGGGCATTGCCGTGGGACCGGTCTTCGGCGGCTGGCTCCTGGCCCACTTCTGGTGGGGGTCGGTCTTCCTCGTGAACATTCCCGTGGTGGCGGTGGCGCTCGCCGGGGGCCGCCTTGCCGTGCCCGAGTCGCGTGACCCGGCGCCGCCGCGGCTGGATCCGATCGGCGCGGTGCTGTCGGTCGTCGGCCTGACCGCTCTCGTCTACGCCATCATCGAGGCACCCGGGCGGGGCTGGACCGACGGGCTCACCCTCGCCACGCTGGCGGCAGCCATCCTGCTGCTGGCCGGCTTCGCCGCCTGGGAGCTGCACAGCGACCACCCCATGCTCGACGTGCACTTCTTCGCCAAACCCCGGTTCACGGCGGCCAGCATGTCGGTGGCCCTCGTGTTCTTCGCCCTGTTCGGGTCGCTGTTCCTGCTGACGCAGTACATGCAGTTCGTGCTCGGCTACTCGGCCCTCGGAGCCGGTGTGCGCGCCGTGCCCATCGCCGTCGTTCTGATGGTGACGGCGCCTCTCAGCGCCCGACTCGTCGAGCACGTCGGCACCAAGGCGGTGGTGGCCGGAGGGCTGGTGCTGGTGGCGGTAGCCCTGGGAGTGCTCTCCCAGGCCATCGGCGTGGATACCGGCTTTGGCCCCGTGCTCGCCGGCTTGGTCGTGCTCGGCATGGGGATGGGCCTGACGATGGCCCCGGCCACAGAGTCGATCATGGGCTCGCTTCCCCGGCACAAGGCGGGCGTGGGTTCGGCCCTGAACGACACCACGCGCCAGGTGGGCGGCGCTCTCGGCGTGGCCGTGCTCGGCTCGCTGCTGGCCTCGTCCTACCAGTCGTCCCTGGACGGAGCCATGGCGGGGAGCGGGCTTCCCCGAGCCCTGGCCGACGCCGGCCGCTCGTCGGTCGGTGGGGCCGTGGCGGCGGCGCAGCGCCTGGGAGGTGAGCCCGGTAGGGCCTTGGCCGCGGCAGCGCGCCGGGCCTACGTGGACGGGATGGCCACCGGCGTGCTCGTCGCTGCCGGCGTGGCGCTGGTGGGCGCCGTGGTGGCCCTGGCCTTCCTGCCCTCGCGGGCTCCGAGCGAGGCCGTGGTGATCCCTTTCGACGGCGACGTTGAGCCGCTGGAGGCGGCCGCCGGGGCATGACGCCGCTGGCCGAGGGCGGCAGAGCGGCGGGTAGCCTCCGCCCGATGGAGTTCCGACGGATCAACGCCCTCCCGCCGTACGTCTTCACCATCATCGACGGCCTGAAGATGGCGGCCCGGCGCGCGGGCGACGACGTGATCGACCTGGGCTTCGGCAACCCCGACATCGCCTCCCCGGAGATCGCGGTCGAGAAGCTGGCGGAGGCGGCCCGTAACCCCCGCAACCACCGCTACTCGTCCAGCCGCGGGATCCCGAAGCTCAGGGCTGCCATCGCCGCCCTCTACTTGCGCCGGTTCGGAGTCGAGATAGACCCCGACACCGAGGCCATAAACACCATCGGGGCCAAGGAGGGGCTGACTCATCTGATGTGGGTCCTGCTCGGGTCGGGCGACACCGCTCTAGTTCCGACCCCGTCGTACCCGATCCACATCTACGCCCCGCTGTTCGCCGGGGCCGACGTGCGCCGGGTGCCGCTGGGGCCCGACGAGGACTTCTTCTCCAACCTGATGCAGGCCTGGGAGAACGCCTGGCCCCGACCACGGGTGATCGTGCTGTCGTTCCCCCACAACCCCACGACCGCCTGCGTCGACCTGGCCTGGCTCACCCGTCTGGTCGACTTCGCCCGGGAGCACGATGTCGTGCTGGTCCACGACTTCGCCTACTCCGACACCGCCTTCGACGGCTACCAGCCCCCGTCGATCCTCCAGGTGCCGGGGGCGAAGGACGTGGCCGTCGAGCTCTACACGCTCACCAAGTCCTTCTCGATGGCCGGGTGGCGGGTGGCGTTTCTCGTGGGAAACCCCGAGATCGTGGCTGCGCTCGCCAAGCTCAAGTCCTACCTGGACTACGGCGCCTTCCAGCCCATCCAGATCGCCGCGATCGTCGCCATGAACGAGGCTCCCGACTATCCCAAGTCGGTCAACGAGGTCTATTGGGGCCGCCGCGACGCCCTCTGCGAGGGCCTGGCTCGCATCGGCTGGGATGTGGTGAAGCCCAAGGGCACCATGTTCGTGTGGGCGCCGATTCCCGAGCCGTACCGGGAGATGGGCTCGCTCGAGTTCAGCTCCTTCCTGGTGTCGGATTCCAAGGTGGCCACCTCACCGGGTGTCGGCTTCGGCCCCGGCGGCGACCCCTACGTGCGCTTCGCCCTGATCGAGAACGAGCAGCGCATCGGCCAAGCCGTGCGCAACCTCCGGCGGTCGCTCACCAAGCTGTAGGAGATCCGAGTTGGCGGGCGGCGGCTCAACCCGGTCGGCCAACGTGCCGACAAGCCGGGCATGCTCCAGCCGGGCCGGTTCTCGACCAGGTGGTTGTCGGCCGTCATCGTGGCCGTGCTGTCGGTCGGGGTCGCAGTGACGGTGGCCCGCACCGGCCGGCGCGTGCGCACGACACCCGTGGCCGCGCCGCTCCCGGCCGAGCCGTCGCCGCCGCCTCTGAGCGACGAGGCTCGGGCCGCCGCCTACCGGCTCGTCCCCGCGCTTCAGCCCGGTGGGCTACCCGCCGGTTGGGTGCTCGAGCGAGCGACGACCGTGCTGGTCGCCGGCTCGGTCCCCGAGTGCGAGCAGCTCGAGCTGGACTACGGGCTGCCGGGTACCGACCACGACTACCTCTATCTGTTCCAGCTCCCGTCCGGCTGCGTGGATTCGGCTGCCCCGCCGGGCTCCACGCCCTTCCGGGCCGGGTTGGCGACGGGGGCCCAAGTGGTTGACCCGGCCAAGGGCACGGTCCGGATCCGAGTGGTTGTGGGCCCCGCCGTGCTCGAAGCCCAGAGCGATCTTGCCCCCGACGTGCTGGCCCGGGCGTTGGACCGGCTGGCACCCTTCGACCCGCAGCGCCCGCCTGGCCCGTTGCCGGCCTGAGAACTACATCGGATCGTCGTGACGGGGAAACGATCGGTTCACACTCGGTCCGTATGATCACGCCAGTGCAGACCTACATCGTGCGGGTGTGGCTACCCGACCGCCCCGGCGCGCTGGGCGCGGTGGCCAGCCGTATCGGCGCGGTGAGGGGTGATGTGGTGGGCATCGACATCCTCGAGCGCGGTGGCGGCCGGGCCATCGACGAGCTGGTGGTCCAGCTGCCGGAGGCCGACCTCGTCTCGCTGTTGGTGGGGGAGATCGACCAGGTCGACGGTGTCGACGTGGAGGACGTGCGGGTCGCGCCCGACGAGCTGTGCGACTCCCGTCTGGAGGCGCTGGAGACCGCCGCCCTGCTCGTGGCCATGGACAGCTTCGGTCCTCTCTTGGACGTCCTCGTGGCTCATGCCTGGCGCGACTTCTTCGCCGAGTGGGCGGTGGTGGTCGACCTGGACGACTCCGTCCTGCTGGCCTCCGAGGGTGCTTCGCCGCCACCGGGCTGGCTGGCCGCGTTCGTGGCCGGCAGCCGGTCGTCGGCCCCGGTGGTCGCCGGCGAATGCGGGCCCGACGACGTGGCCTGGACGGCACTCGCCGATTCGCGCCTGGCCCTGGTGCTCGGCCGGCACGGGCGGCCGTTCCGGGCCCGGGAGCGCCAGCAGCTGGCGGCGCTGGCGCGAATCGCCGATCACCGGCGGGCGGAGCTGGAGTCGCGCCGCTCCGAGTTGACGCCCACCTGAGCCCGCCCTGACGGGCATTAGCGTGGCCTGCCATGCGAGTCGGGATCCTCACTGGAGGCGGTGACTGCCCCGGCCTCAACGCCGTCATCCGGGCAGCAGTGCGTAAGGGCGAACGCGTCTACGGCGACGAGCTGATCGGCTTCCGCGACGGCTGGAGGGGTGTGCTCAAGGGCGAGACCATGGTTCTCGACGTGGAGCGGTGCCGGGGCATCCTGCCCCGCGGCGGCACGATCCTCGGGACTTCGCGAACCAATCCGTTCAAGGTAGAGGATGGACCGGCCCGGGTGCTGGCCAACCTGGCCGACGCCCGCCTCGACGCGCTGGTGGCGATAGGCGGAGAGGACACGCTGGGTGTGGCGGCCAAGTTGGGGGTCGAGGGAGTGAGCGTCGTCGGCGTGCCCAAGACGATCGACAACGACCTTTCCGCCACCGAGGTCACGTTCGGTTACGACACGGCGGTGCAGATCGCCAGTGACGCCATCGACCGGCTGCACACGACCGCCGAGTCCCACGACCGGGTGATCGTCGTGGAGGTGATGGGCCGACACGCTGGCTGGATCGCCACTGCCGCTGGCATCGCCGGAGGAGCGGCGGAGATCCTGATCCCCGAAGAGCCCTTCGACATCGACGTTGTCTGCGAGCGTCTGACCCGTCGCCACCAGGCTGGTCGTTTCGCCTCGATCGTGGTGGTGGCCGAGGGCGCGGTGCCGGCCGAGGGCACCATGGAGGTTCTCTCCGGCAAGGTCGATCAGTTCGGCCACGTCCGCCTCGGCGGCATGGGGAGCCGGGTGGCGGCCGAGATCGAGGAGCGGACGGGCTTCGAGACCCGCGTCACCATCCTGGGCCACATCCAGAGGGGCGGAACGCCGACGGCCTTCGACCGGGTCTTGGCCACCCGATTCGGTGTGGCCGCCATCGACGCCGTCCACGACGGTGCCTTCGGGACGATGGTCGCCCTGGCCGGAGGGGCCATCGTCCGCGTTCCCCTGTCCGACGCCGTGTCGACCCTCAAGACCGTCGACCCCGACCTGTACCACGGGGTGGCCGAGGTGTTCTTCGGGTGAGCGGCAAGGGCGGCAGGAGTGGCAAAGAGCGCCAGGTCATCGTCGAGAGGGTGGTGGAGGCACCGGCCCAGCGCATCTTCGACGTGCTCGCCGACCCGGCCAGGCATCCGGACATCGACGGCTCGGGCACGGTCAAGGGGGTCAAGGGTGAGGCACTCCGCCTGTCCATGGGCACCCGCTTCGGCATGGAGATGAAGATCGGCCTGCCGTACAGCATCGAGAACACGGTCGTGGAGTTCGAGGAGGGCCGGCGGATCGCCTGGCGCCACGTGGGCGGCCAGCGCTGGCGCTACGAGCTGGCGCCCGTTGATGGAGGCACCCTGGTGAGGGAGACCTTCGACTACCGCCAGGCCGTAAGCCCGCTCGCCATCGAGCTGGCCGGCTTCGCCCGCCGCAACCGCCGGGGCATGGAGCGCACGCTTGAGCGCCTGGCCGAGCTGGTGACCGCAACCCGGGACTGAGTGCTGGCGCTAGCGCTAGCCCGGCTGAGGCGGACGCCGGCGGCGGGCCCGGGCCCTGGCCGCGTCACGCGCTTGGGCGGCGCGGGCCTTGGTGCGGTCGAGGGCGCGCTCGGCCCAGGCGAACTGGGTGGCCAACAGGGCGAGCCCGGCGATCACCACGAGAAGGCCGGGTCCGGGGAGGAACAGGAGGAAGATCCCGACACCCAGGAGGCCGAACCCGGCCGCCCCAACGGTGGCCCGAAGGGAGTGGCGGGCCAGGAAGCGGAGCAGGAGGGAGAGCTTCACGCCACTGCCCGCGGGCCGGCGGCTTCGGCTTCGGCCTCGGCCATGAGCGCTGTCAAAGGGCCTTCCAGCGCAGGGGAGGCGGCCAGGACCGAGGCGGCCGACGGCGGTCCTCCGTTGACTCCGGCGGTGAAGGCACCCGCCTCCCGGGCGATCAGCAGCCCGGCGGCCACGTCCCAGGGCTGGAGGGAGACCTCGTAGTAGGCGTCGAGGCGCCCGCACGCCACCCAGCACAGGTCGAGCGACGCCGCGCCATTGCGGCGTATGTCGCGGACCGCCGGCAGGATGTGTGTCAGGACCAGGGCCTGCCTCGCCCGGACGTCGGCGAGGTACGAGAAGCCGGTCCCGACCAGGGAGAGGCTGAGATCGCAGGCGCCCGACGTTGTGATCGGCCGGCCGTTGCAGGTGGCGCCGCCGCCGGCGGTGGCCGCGAAGACCTCGCCGTGAGAGGGATCGACCACGACCCCGACCAGCCCATCGCCGTCGACCTCGGCGGCCACGGACACCGCGTAGCTCGGGTGCCCGTAGAGGTAGTTGGTGGTGCCGTCGAGAGGGTCGATCACCCACCTGACCCCGCTCGTCCCGGCGCGGTCGGCGCCCTCCTCGCCCAGGATGGCGTCGTGGGGCCGGGCGGCCCGGATGCCCTGGACGATCAGGGCTTCGGCGGCCCGGTCCATGTCGGTGACCATGTCGGTGCCACTCGTCTTGGTGGCGACGTCGCGGCGGCGTTCGCCAACCCCGGCTAGCAGTAGGTCCCCGGCTTGGCCGGCGAGGCGGACCGCCAGCGCGAGCAGGTCGGCCGTCACGTCCTCATGCTAGGAGCCGCCGCTAGGGTCGCGTCCCGCATGCCTGAGCTCTTCGCCGAAGTTCCCGCGCGGGCGCTCGCCGTGTACGCCCACCCCGACGACCCCGAGCTCTCCTGCGGTGCGACGCTGGCGCGCTGGGCGGGACGGGGCAGCCAGGTGCACGTGCTGGTGTGCGCCAGGGGCGAGAAGGGCTCGAGCGACCCCGCTGCCGACCCCGTCAGCTTGACCAGTCGCCGCGACGGCGAGATGGAGCGGGCCGGCGAGGTGATGGGTCTGGCCGGTCGCCGGCAGCTGGGCATCGACGACGGTGAGCTGGAACGTTCGGCGGAGCTACGCGGCCTCATCGTGGCCGCCGTACGGGAGCTACGGCCGGAGGTGGTGGTCTGCCCGGACCCCACTGCGGTCTTCTTCGGTGACACCTACTACAACCACGCCGATCACCGGGTGACCGGATGGGCGACCCTGGACGCCGTCGCTCCGGCGTCCGGCAATCCCCATTACTTCCCCGACGCCGGGCCAGCCCATCGGGTAGGCGCCGTCTTCCTCTCCGGGACGCTGGAGCCCAACGTCTGGATCGACATTGCCGAGACCCTGGACGCCAAGATCGCCGCTGTCCTCTGCCACGAGAGCCAGCTCCCGGACACGGGTGAGTGGTTCGCCGCCGTCCTGCGCCAGCGGGCCGCCGACGACGGCCGCACGGCGGGAGTCGCTTACGCCGAGGGCTTCCGGCGGCTGGTGCTGGCCTCCTAGGGCCCCGGGGCTGTTCAGCCTTCCTTGACCTGCTGGGCGAGGTAGTGCTCGAGGCCGATCTGGCGGATCAGGTCCAGCTGGGTCTCCAGCCAGTCGGCGTGCTCCTCCTCGCCCTGGAGTATTCCCTCGAGCAGGACACGGCTGCCGTTGTCGCCGTGCTGGGTGCACAGGGCCACGCCGCGGTTGAGGCGCTCGATGGCGGCCCGCTCCACGTCGAGGGCGAGGTCGATCTTCTCGGCCACCGTCTCGCCCACTCTTACCGTGCCCAGGCGCTGGAGGTTCGGCATGCCCTCCAGGTAGAGAACGCGGTCGATCAGCATCTCGGCGTCCTTCATCTCGTCGATGGAGTCGGCCCGGAAGTGCCCGGCCAGCCGCTGGTAGCCCCAGTTCTCGACCATCTTGTAGTCGGCGAAGTACTGGTTGACCGCGGTCAGCTCAGCCGTCAGCACCTCGTTGAGCAGATCGATGATCTCGTCGTGGCCCGTCACATGGTCTCCTCTTCCAGGGTCGCCCTCAAGCGGCGTGTCCGGCCTGTCGCCGCCGTTGCCGGCCGGCCTGCTCGAAGTCGTCCAGACCGTACTCGGCGAGGAGCTCGCGGAGGGCCAGATGGCAGCCTCCGCACCCCGTGCCGGCTCCACAGCGGTCGCCGACCTCGTCGATGTCGTGGGCGCCGGATTCGATGGCCCGCCGGATGGAGCGGTCGGTGACGGCGAGGCAATGGCAGATGTACACGACTACGCGCCTCGGGGGACTACAGATCGGGCCAGGGGGTACCGATACAAACCACAATGGCCTTCGACGACGACCCCACCGGTCACCCCGCGGAGGCTCACGTCGCGATCACCGCCCGCCACCTCCACGACACGGTCCCCTTTCGCCTGGCCGTCCCGTCACCAATGCTCAGGACCGCCGCGCAACTGTACTTAGGCAATCCTAACACCGGAGGCTCGCTCAGCGTCGACGGCCGCCGGGCCCGGCTCGCCACTCGCCCAGCGCTCGAAGTACCAGCACGGCCACAACCGCCACCCCGCCGGCGCCCAGGACCGCGCCGACCAGTGCTCCGAGGCCGGCTGTGGTCTCGCAGCTCCCCACGCACTGGATCCTGACCAGCGCCCGGCCGATGGCCAGGCCGCAGAGCCCGGCGACGATGATCACGACGAAAGCGATGACCCGCGCCCGCACGGGCGGTAGAGCGCTCGGCCCTCCGGGCGGGGGTGTCCGTCCGGGCACGTAGCGCACGCAGGCATCGTACGGCCACCTGTCGGAGGGTCCTGGCACACTCGGCAGGCGATGGCAGACGCTCCCGCCTCGATCCTGCACCTCGACATCGACGCCTTCTACGCCGCCGTCGAGGTGCTGGCGGATGCGTCGCTGGCCGGTCGCCCGGTGATCGTGGGTGGCACGGGGGCGCGTGGAGTGGTGGCGTCGTGCTCGTACGAGGCCCGGGCGGCGGGTGTCCGATCGGCGATGCCAGTGGCCCGGGCCCGCCGCCTCTGCCCGGAGGCGGTCCTGCTGGCGCCCCGCTTCGACGCCTACCGTGACTTCAGCCGGCAGATGCACGCCATCCTGACCTCCTATACGCCCCTGGTGGAGCCCATCGCTTTCGACGAGGCCTTTCTCGACGTGACCGGCGCCGCCCGCCTGTGGGGCTCCGGTCCCGACATCGCGGTCGCTCTGCGGCGGCGGGTGGCCGACGAGCTGGGGTTGTCGGCGTCGGTGGGTGTGGCCACCAACAAGCTGTTGGCCAAGCTGGCCTCCGAAGCGGCCAAGCCCTCGCCCTCGCCGGGGGGAGCGGTCGCCGGCCGCGGCCGGGGCATTCACGTGGTGCCGCCGGGCCAGGAGCTGGAGTTCCTGCATTCGCTTCGCGTATCTGCGCTCTGGGGAGTGGGTCCGGCCACCCGGGCCCGGCTCGATCGCCTCGGGGTGAGCACGGTCGGCGACCTCTCCGCCGTGCCGGTGGAGGTCCTGGTGTCGGTATTGGGGCCCGCCGCCGGGCAGGCGTTGCACGAGCTGTCGTGGGCCCGCGACGACC
>JBOGIF010000189.1:0-3484 GCA_050742415.1 Acidimicrobiales bacterium
ATCTCGCCTCGTTCGGTCTAGAAGAGAGTTGCTGTTAGGCGAACCTAACATCCAGTCCCGGCCGACGGGGTCGCGGCCGGCCCGGCGCTTCAGGCCCCGGAGGGAGCCAATGGCATCGAGCGTGCCCGCCACCGACGTGGCGATGTGCACCACGACGCCGCCGGCACCGCCCACCTCCGCCCGCCGACGCCGGGCGTGGGCGGTGTTGTCGTAGCCCACCGCCCCGTTGGCCCCCATCGAGGCCCGGAGCCTCGGAAGGTGCTCGAGCGCCCGCTCCAGGTTCTCGCGGCCCTCATCGCTCCCCTTCGGCGTGGAACCCAGCGCCTCCTGGTAGACGGGCTCCGCCTGGGCCATGGAAAGCCCCTTCCAGCGACCAATCTCGTGGGGCCCTGGCCGCCACCGCATGAGCCAGAACGACTCCAGCCACTTGGAGAAATTCCACATGGTGTCGTCGTGTGCGCCGGAGCGCATGAACTCCTGCATCTCATCTGAGCTCGCGCCACACGCGTCCGTGACGGAAAGGCTAACCGAGCACCCTTTCCAGAACGGCCCGGTCGAGCACTCCCGCGCAACCGGTGTGGTTGCGGTCGGCGATCACCTGCGCCGGGTGGTCCGGCTCACCGAATCCGTCGAGCACCAGCTCGGCAGTCGACGTGTCGTGGTCGGCCGTGTAGCCGTTGACCACTATGACGGTGGCCAGGCCCGCGCCCTTGGCCGACGTCAGTCCCTCGGCGGAGTCCTCCACCGCCACCGCCGCCGAGGCCGGCAGCCCGAGGCGGCCCAACGCGGTGGTGAACGCCTCCGGGTCGGGCTTGCGGGCCTCGACCTCGTCGCCGGTGACGATCACGCCGAGCCCGATGCCGGGCAGCAGACGGGCGAGCAACCGCTCGACCCAGCCGCGGCTCCCCGTGGTCGCCACGGCCAGCGCAACGCCGGCCTCGGCCAGCTCCTGGAGGAGCCGCTCGGCGCCCGGCCTCACCCCGACCGCCCCGTCGTCGACCAATTCGGTCATGAGGGCCGTCTTGCGGTCGTGCAGCGCGGGCACCAGCTGGTCTCTCTCGGCTGCGGGCATACCGGCAGCAGACAGGTATCCGTGCAGGCGGCGCTGCCCGCCGGTCGTTCGCAGCAGCTGACCGTAGGTGACCTCGTCCCACCGGTACGGAAGCCCGAAGGCCTCGAAAGCCAGGTTGAACGCGACCCGATGCCCGTCCCGCTCGCTGTCGACGAGAGTCCCGTCGACATCGAACACGACCGCCTCCAGGCGAGCTGTGGACGTCACAGACCGGCGAGGCCGCCTTGGTCGCCAACCGCGGCCGACCTCAGGTCGGCGAACGCCACGTCGATGTCGGCGCCCCACAGGTCCCAGCTGGACATGCGCAGGGCCACCATCTGGATGGCTACGGCAAGGGCCAGCTGGTTGTCGTTGTCCAGCAGCTCCAGCCCCTGGGCGCCCAGCACTCGCTCGACGGTCTCACGGACCGGGGTGGCGCCATCGGGAAGGTCGAGGCGGACCAGCACCGAGCGAGCCGACATCCGCAGCCCCAGAGTCACGTCGCGGTCGACGAGCAGCACTGACTCCTCCACGTGCAGGCGCTCGGAGTGAGGGGCGATGGCGCCCGTGAGCCAGGCGGTGACCACCGCGTCGTCGTCCGCACGGGCTCCGCGCGGCTCGATGAAAGGAGGGCGGGGCCAGTCGGTCAACGGACCCGGCGGCGCCTGACGCACGACCGCCCGCACAACGGACTGAGGTGGGGCCGAAGCCCCACCTCAGTCTCTCGAAGGTACCGGTTACGAGCGCTCAGCGAGCGAGGCGCTCTGCCTGAGCGGCGGCCTCGGTAAGGCCGCCAGCCGTGTCGGCCAGGTTTCCGTTGATGCGATCGACGGCCGGGCCGATGACCGCGCACTGCGTCTCGACCGCCCGCACACCGAAGGTGATCTTGGCCAGGCTGGCGCAAATGCGGTTGAGCTGGCGAGCGACGACGTTGAGGAAGAAAGCCAGGACTCCGACAAGGGTACCGATCTCGAAGACCGTCAGGAAGACCCGTAGCCTCATCGCACACGCTCCGCGGCAGCCGCGGCGGCGAAGAGCTCGGCATGCTTCTGCACCTCGGCCCGGAGGTCGGTGGTGAGGGTGCCGGTCTGGTTCAGCATCCAGGTGGTGGCCGTGTTCTGGGCCACCCGGGTAGCGGTGTCCCACACCTCCCGGACGTTCTTGTCGATGTCGTCCACGAACGTGACGAGCAACGACAGAAGCAGGATCACGGCGGAGATCACAACGGCTCCTAGACCGAGTGTCACCCACCAGAAAGTGACGTGATCCGACGCCACATCAGCTAGCACTACTGGCCACCTCCCAACGCGGCACGTGCCTCCTGGGCACTACGGATGATGGATCGGACGCCTCCGTTGACCTTGTCAACGTCCCACAGAGGCAACGTGTTGATGCGGGCCTGGTCGAGAGCGCCGGTAATTGCGTCAGCCTGGACCCCGATACGGCGAGCCAAACCGAGAATGATTGCGACCAGTACGACGACGATTGAGATGACCACTGCCGCGATCGCATACCCGACGTACCAACCGGTCAGCACGACTGCACCGTTCATGCAAACCCCTTCCGTTGGATGCGGCATCACAATAGACTCGTCACACGTACCGGTCAACGGCGCTGGGGCGGTTCCTGGCCGGATCCTGGCCAAGGAGAGAGATCTGATGGACCCCGACGCCCAAGGAGGGCCTTCGCCCTCCAGCCCCACGCCGCGCCCGGTCTCCGCCCGGCGCCGGCCGCCGGCCCGCCGCCGCCCGGTCCGCCGGGCCGCACCACCTGCCAGGCGAGGGCCGTCGCAACGCACGTCGGTCGTCGTGCTCTCCGCTCTCACCGCGGTGGTGGCAGCCGTCGCCGTCGGAGCGTTCATGATCGGGTCGAACGGCCAGCCCGGCGCGCCAGCGTCCGGGCCCACGACGACGACGACCACGCAGGGCAACGCCGCCGGCGGCTCTACCCTGCCCCCGGCAGCGCTGCGCACCTTCCGTGACCCCGAGACCGGGTTCAGCGTCCAGTACCCAGTCGCCTGGCAGCAACTGCCGTCATCCGACGACCCGAGCGTGCGCCTACGAGCCGCCGCCAGCGGCGGAGATGGCATGAGCGTGAGGGTCCAGCGCTTCGAGCAACCCACGACGGCGGAGAATATGGACAACATCCAGGCCTTCGGCCGAGCGGTAGTGACCTCCAACAAGTCGGCCAAGGTCCTGCTCGAACAGCCAGTGACCGTCGACGGGATGCCCGGCTTCTACTACCTGTACACCTACGCCGACTCCAGCGGCCAAGAAGGGGCCCACGCCCACTACTTCCTCTTCCGGGGCCGCAAGGCGAACCAGATCGTGTTCCAAGCTGTGCCGTCCAGCGGCTTTGACCGGTTGGCACCCCTGTTTCAGCAGATCGCCGATAGCTTCAAGAGCGACCCGGAGTAGCCGAAACCAAGGGCCC
>JBOGIF010000190.1:0-7922 GCA_050742415.1 Acidimicrobiales bacterium
ATGGCCAAGCAGAAGTTCGAGCGCTCCAAGCCGCACCTCAACGTGGGGACGATGGGCCACATCGACCACGGCAAGACCACACTCACCGCCGCCATCACCAAGGTCCTCCACGACGCCAACCCCACGGTCGCCTTCACCGCCTTCGACCAGATCGACAAGGCTCCCGAGGAGAAGGCCCGGGGCATCACCATCTCCATCGCCCACGTGGAGTACGAGACCCCCAAGCGCCACTACGCCCACGTCGACATGCCCGGCCACGCCGACTACATCAAGAACATGATCACCGGTGCCGCCCAGATCGACGGCGCCATCCTGGTGGTGAGTGCCGCCGATGGCCCCATGCCCCAGACCCGTGAGCACGTTCTGCTGGCCCGCCAGGTGGGGGTTCCCTACATCGTGGTGGCCCTCAACAAGGCCGACGCCGTCGACGACCCCGAGCTGTTGGACCTGGTGGAGCTCGAGGTCCGGGAGCTGCTCAGCGAGTACGAGTTCCCCGGCGACGACACGCCGGTGATCCGGGTCAGCGCCCTGAAGGCCTTGGAGGGCGACGACGCCTGGTCGGGGGCCATCGGTGAGCTCATGGACGCCGTCGACGACTACATCCCCGAGCCCGCCCGAGACATCGACCGGCCCTTCCTCATGCCCATCGAGGACGTGTTCACCATCACCGGGCGGGGCACGGTGGTCACCGGCCGGGTCGAGCAGGGCATCGTCAAGGTCGGCGAGTCGGTGGAGATCGTGGGACTGGGCCACACCCAGACCACGGTGTGCACCGGGGTGGAGATGTTCCGCAAGCTCCTCGCCGAGGGCCGCGCCGGCGACAACGTGGGCGTTCTGCTGCGGGGGACCAAGAAGGAGGACGTGGAGCGGGGCCAGGTGCTGTGCAAGCCCGGCTCGATCACCCCCCACACCACCTTCGAGGCCCAGACCTACGTGCTGACCAAGGACGAGGGTGGGCGCCACAGCCCGTTCTTCAACAACTACCGGCCCCAGTTCTACTTCCGCACCACCGACGTCACCGGCCAGATCACCCTGCCCTCCGGCACCGAGATGGTCATGCCCGGCGACAACATCGCCCTCAACGTCGAGCTCATCAGCCCCATCGCCATGGACGAGGGCCTGCGCTTCGCCATCCGTGAGGGCGGCCGTACCGTGGGCGCCGGCCGCGTCGTCAAGATCCGGAAGTAACGAGAAGCCGACACCTAAGTGAAGGGGAGCAAGGACCGTGGCCAAAGGCGAGAAGCGAGTGAAGATCACGCTGGCGTGCGAGCAGTGCAAGCGCCGGAACTACATAACGATGAAGAACAAGCAGAACGACCGCGACCGGATGGAGGTCAAGAAGTACTGCCGCTGGGACCGCACCCACACCCTTCATCGGGAGACCCGCTAGCCGAGGCGGACGGCGCCGGTAACCTTCCCGACCCCGACGGGGTCGAACAAGTGGTGATACCCGCGGAAGAGGCCGAGTTGGTCGCCGCCGCCAAGGCGGGCGACCGGATGGCGTTCGAGTCCCTCGTGAAGGCGACCTACGCGGATGCCTACACCCTGGCCATGCGGCTCACCTCCAACGAGGAGGACGCCCGCGACGTGGTCCAAGATGCCTATCTCCGAGCTTTCAAGGGCCTGAAGCGCTTCCGGGGCGAGGCCAGGTTCTCGACCTGGATCTACCGGATCACCGCCAACTGCGCGTCCAGCCACCTCTCCCGACGGGCCAAGAGCCGTCACGAGGAGCTGTTCGACGAGGACTCACCTGCGGACGACCGTCCCGAGTCCGACCCCGAGGCGATGGCGGAAGCCGGTCTCCTGCGGGACCGGATGACCAAAGCGCTGGGCGAGCTCTCGCCCTCGCTGCGGTCAGTCGTGGTGTTGCGCGACGTCTACGACCTGCCCCACGAGGCCATCGCCTCGGAGCTGGGCATCAGCGAAGCGGCGGCGAAGGTCCGGCTCCACCGGGCCCGGCGAGGGCTCCGGGAGCTCATGTTCCCCATGCCCGGAGAGGAGAAGGCCCGTGCGGTCTAGGAGCGTTCAGGCGTCAAGGAGCCTACGATGAACAAGCTGAGTGAGGCCCGGTGGGGCCGGATGTCGTGCCAGGCCGTCGCCGACGCCCTCCCCCACATCGTCGACGGGATGGCGGTTGCCAACCTTGAGGTGCGCCGCCACGTGGAGACGTGCCTGCGTTGCCAGGCCGAGCTCGCCCAGTACCGCAAGGTCCTCAGGGTGCTCCACCAGCTGAGGACGGAGGTTCTCGAGCCGGCCCCCGGCCTTCTCCCCGACATCCTGGCCAGCCTGGAGGCTGCCAGCGAGCGCCGGGCGATGCACTTCCTGCTCGACGGCCGCCGGGCGGCCTACGTCGGCGGCATCGCCGCGGCCACGGCCGCGGGGGCGGCCGGTGCGATCGTGCTGGCCACGCGCCACCGTCGCCAGCGCCTCGGCCTGGCCAGCTGACACCGCGAGTACCCAACCCAGCCCCGGGGACGGCCTGCGCCAGCGTCGACTATCGTTGCCAGCTGGCCTACCCCGACCGAGGGCAGTAGCTCAATTTGGTAGAGCACCGGTCTCCAAAACCGGCGGTTGGGGGTTCGAGTCCCTCCTGCCCTGCTCGACGGTGTGACAGGTCCGAGAGGTTGCCGTGAACCGACAGATGAAGCGGATGCTGCAGAAGCAGGGCCAGGTCGGTCCTGACGGCACCCCCACGCGCCCTGAGCCGACCAAGCCGGCGCCGCGTCCTGCCAAGGAGCGGGTCGGTCCTGCCGAGTACGCCCGCCAGGTGCGCGCCGAGCTCCGCAAGGTCGCATGGCCCACCCGGGCCGAAGTGATCAACTACTCGATGGTGGTGCTGGTGGCCCTGGTGATCCTGACCGCCCTGATCTTCGGGCTCGACTACGTCTTCGGCAAAGGCGTCATCTTCCTCTTCACGTGATGAGCGACTCCTCCCCGACCGACGACGACGGCGACATAGAGCCCGTGCCCGCCGAGGCGGTACCCCCGGCCGCGCCCGTCGACGAGATCGAGGTCGACGAGGTCAACGACGAGTTCGACGACGAGGAGCAGGAACCGGTCTTCGAGAGCCCTTACGACCGGCCCGGGTCCTGGTACGTCGTGCACACCTACGCCGGCTACGAGAACAAGGTCAAGTCCAACCTGCAGAGCCGGATCGCCTCCATGAGCATGGAGGACCGCATCTTCGAGTGCGTGATCCCCATGGAGGACGTGATCGAGTTCAAGGGCGGCAAGCGGGTCACTGTCCAGAAGAAGGTCTTCCCCGGCTACCTCCTGGTGCGCTGCGAGCTCGACGACGACTCGTGGCGGGTGGTGCGCAACACGCCGGGAGTGACCGGCTTCGTTGGCCTGGGAGCCAAGCCGACGCCGCTGTCGCGCAAGGAGGTGGAGAGCATCCTCCAGGTGCAGCAGGGCGGTACCGAGGGTGTCACCCGCAAGCCCAAGCCCCGGGCGATGTTCGAGGCCGGAGAGACTGTCAGGGTCCGTGAGGGCCCCTTCGCCGACTTCTCGGGTCAGATCGCCGACATCAACGAGGACCAGCTCAAGCTGAAGGTCCTGGTGAACATCTTCGGCCGGGAAACTCCGGTCGAGCTGGAGTTCAGCCAGGTCGCCAAGCTGTAGCGAACCGTTCAGGAGACAAAGATGGCGAAGAGACGTGTAGCCGCGGTCGTGCGGATCCAGATTCCCGCCGGTAAGGCCACCCCGGCCCCTCCGGTGGGCACCGCCCTGGGCCCTCACGGCGTGAACATCATGGAGTTCTGCAAGCAGTACAACGCGGCCACGGCTGCCCAGGAAGGCATGATCGTGCCGGCCGAGATCACGGTCTTCGAGGACCGGTCGTTCACGTTCGTCACCAAGACGCCGCCCACGCCAGTCCTGATCAGGATGGCGGCGGGAGTGGAGAAGGGATCGACGACGCCGGGCCGGACCGGGGTGGGCACCATCACCGACGCCCAGCTCACCGACATCGCCCGCACCAAGATGCCCGACCTCAACGCCAACGACGTCGAGGGCGCCAAGGCCCAGGTGGCCGGGACCGCCCGCTCGATGGGGATCACGGTGGCGGGATGACCCATCCGAAGCGCAACAGCAAGAAGTACGCCGACGCCGTGCGCCGTTACGACCGCCAGCACCAGCACGGTCCGGGTGAGGCTGTCGACCTGGTGAAGAGCCTGGCTTCCGCCGGCTTCGACGAGACGGTCGAGGTGGCGGTGCGGCTCGGAGTCGACCCCCGCAAGGCCGACCAGATCGTGCGCGGCACCGTGGCCCTGCCCGCCGGCACCGGCAAGTCGGTGCGGGTGATCGCCTTCGCCGCCGGGCCGGCGGCGGCCGAGGCCCGCGAGGCCGGGGCCGACGTGGTCGGTGCCGACGACCTGGTGGCCCGGGTCCAGGGCGGCTTCCTCGACTTCGACGTGGCCATCGCCACCCCCGACCTGATGGGCCAGGTCGGCAAGCTCGGCCGGGTCCTCGGCCCCCGCGGCCTCATGCCCAACCCCAAGACCGGGACCGTCACCACCGACGTGGGCCGGGCCGTCCGGGAGTTCAGGGGCGGTCGGGTCGAGTACCGCACCGACCGCTACGGCAACATCCACGTGCCCATCGGCAAGGTCAGCTTCGACCGGCGGTCGTTGCTCCAGAACCTTCAGGCGGTCGTCGACGAGCTGCACCGGGCCAAGCCGGCGGCGGCCAAGGGCCGCTACGTCCAGGGGATCACCATCTCCTCGACGATGGGCCCCGGCGTCAAGCTCGACCCCAACGCCCAACGCGCCCTCGACGACGAGCTGGCCGCCGTCTAACCGTCAGTCGAAGAGGCTCTCGACCGCGCCCTCCACGGCCGGGTCGACGTGGTTGAGGCCGTGTACACCCGAGAACCCGGTGTCGGCCGACACGAGGGCCTCGACGTTGTTGGACATGGCGGTGGCGGCCAGGATGCAGTCGAAGGAACCCAGCCGCGGATTTTCTTCGAAGAGCTCCAAGCCGCCGAGCAGGTCCGACATGGACGGAGCCAGCAGCGGCGACAAGAGCCTGGCGTAGTAGCGGGCGGACGCGGCGGCGGCGTGCCGGGACCGGCGCCGGGCCCGGACGTGGGCGAACTCCTGTACCGCCTCGATGGTCGTGGTCGCTGCCACTCGGCGAGCGTCCACCGCATCCAAGAGATGACGGCAAGGCTCTCTGAGCGGATGAGGGTCGCCGAGGGCGTAGACCATCACGGTTGTGTCGACGACGATCAACCCAGCTTGCTGCGGGTCTCGAGGATCTCCCGCTTCAGGTCCGCCGGGTCGTCGGGCACGGGCATCGGCTCGGCGGCCATCAGCGCGAGGTAGGCGGCGTGCTTCTCCGGGTCAACCTCGGGGAACCGGCTGTCGATGGCCTCGCGGACGAGGGTGGCTATCGAGGCGCCGCGCTCGGAAGCCCGCTTGGCCAGGCGTTCGTACCGCTCGTCGTCGATGAGGATCTGGAGCCGGTGCGTCAACATGCGTATACAGTAGCCTGCACAGGTTCGGGGTGAGAGCGTTGTAGTAGCCTGCTCCGGCACAGATAACACCCACGCCTGAGACATTCGGTGCGCAGCGCGCATAAGCGGTCCTGGTGGCCCGCCCAACGAGGCGTGAACATCCTCCTCGGACGTTCGCGCGCTGCTACCCGAGGAGGAGGAAGCGCCGCATGGCGGTCGACAATCCCAGACCCGACAAGGTCGCAGCCGTCACCGAGGTGCGCGAGAGGCTGAGCTCCGCCGATGCCGCCATCCTCACCGAGTATCGAGGGCTGACCGTCGCCGATCTGGCCCGCCTGCGCCAGAGCTTGCGCGACGCTGGCGGGGAGTACGGCATCTACAAGAACACCCTCGCCCGCCGGGCTGCCGCCGACCTCGGCCTCACTGACCTGGAGGCTCTCTTCGTCGGTCCGACGGCGATCACCTTCGTGACGGGGGACGCGGTCGCCGTGGCCAAGTCGTTGCGGGATTTCGCCCGGACCAACCCCAACCTGGTGGTCAAGGGCGGCCTGCTCGGCACCCGGGTGCTCTCGGCGCGTGACGCCGGCGCCCTGGCTGATGTCGCACCCCGGGAGGTGCAGCTCGCTCGACTTGCCGGCGCCTTGGCTGCGCCCCTCCAGAAGATGGCCGGCCTGCTCTCGGCCCTGCCCCGGAACTTCGCCTACGGATTGTCTGCCCTGATCGAACAGAAGAAGAAGGAGGACCAGTGATGGCCACCAAGGAAGAGATTCTCGACAGCATCGCCGGCATGACCGTCCTCGAGCTGAGCGAGCTGCTCACCGAGTTCGAGTCCAAGTTCGGCGTCACCGCCGCGGCACCGGTTGCGGGGGCCGCCCCCGCAGCCGGCGGCGGCGGCGAGCCCGCCCCGGTCGAGGAGGAGCAGGACGAGTTCGATGTCGTCCTCACCACTGTCGGCGACAAGAAGATCCAGGTGATCAAGGAGGTCCGCTCGTTGACCAACCTCGGTCTCAAGGAGGCCAAGGACCTGGTCGACGGCGCTCCGAACACGGTTCTCGAGAAGGTCTCCAAAGAGGACGCCGAGAAGGCCAAGGCTCAGCTGGAAGGGGCCGGCGCCACCGCCGAGCTGAAGTGATCTCACAGGGTGTCGGGGTGAACCCTTGACCCCGACACCCTGTTGAAATATTCTTGTCTCCAGCTTCGGCCGAGCTGCCTTGTTTATCCGCGCCGTCGTGGCTAGAATCGCTTCGCCGTGCTCGCTCGCGTGTCGCCTCTCGCACTATCCGGCTTGACTCAGCGCGCCCGGCGCCGTTGACCCGCCACACCCAGCTGTCGTCCCCATCGATCTTCTACTTCTCTGCGAAGGAGTGAGGCCGTTGCCCGCTCGTCCCGCTCTCCGGGAACGCTTCTCGTTCTCCAACCTGCCCGAGGTCCTGGCCCTACCTGATCTGATCGCCGTCCAGCGCGATTCGTTCAAGTGGTTCCTTGACCGCGGCCTCTCGGACACCTTCCGGGACATCAGCCCGATCGAGGACTTCACCGGACAGCTCCGTCTCGAGCTGGAGTTCGACGCGGAGGACCCCGACCTGCGGCCGCCGCCGAAGTTCACCATGGAGGAGTGCAAGGAGAAGGACATGACCTTCTCCGCGCCGATCTTCGTGCGGGCCCGCTTCATGAACGCCACCACCGGCGAGATCAAGGAGCAGACGGTCTTCATGGGGGACTTCCCGATGATGACCGACAAGGGCACCTTCATCATCAACGGCACCGAGCGGGTGGTCGTGAGCCAGCTCGTCCGGTCGCCGGGCGTCATCTTCCAGCCCGGTCGCGACGTCAAGACCATCGCCACGGCCACCATCCACCCTTACCGCGGGGAGTGGATCGAGTTCGACATCGAGCAGAAGCCCGGGAAGGACGTCACCGCCGGCACGCGGGTGGCCCGCAAGCGCCGCCTGAGCCTGTTCGTGCTGCTGCGGGCGCTCGGCTACGACCAGGAGTCGCATCCCGGCTTCCTGGAGCGCTTCGTCAACCACTTCGACTTCCTCGAGGGCCAGTGGGAGAAGGAGCGCGAGCTGGCGCCCACCCGTGAGGAGGCGCTGGTCGAGATCTACAAGCGGGCCCGCCCCGGCGAGCCGCCCTCGGTCGAGGCCGGACGGGCCTACTTCGAGAACGCCTTCTTCAACCCCAAGCGATACGACCTCACCCGGGTGGGCCGCTACAAGCTCAACCGCAAGCTCGGGCCCGAGATCGAGAAGATCGCCCAGATCTTCGGTGCCGACATCGAGCGGCCGGGCGAGAAGCAGTCGGTCCTCAGCCCGTCGGAGATCCTGGCTGCCACCACCTACCTCCTACACCTGGCCGCCGGCGAGACGGGCTACCGCCTCGACGACCAGGACCACTTCGCCAACCGCCGCATCCGCTCGGTCGGCGAGCTGATCCAGAACCAGGTCCGCATCGGTCTGTCCCGCAT
>JBOGIF010000191.1:0-9831 GCA_050742415.1 Acidimicrobiales bacterium
GACCTGCTCGGCTCGCTCGTCGGCTGCGCCCGTGACGAACGCAGTGACGGTGGTGTTCTCCAAGGAGGCGGCGCGCTCGTAGGCCGTACGCTGTCGCTCGGTGACCCGAACGTTGAGAACCTTGTCCTTCCTATCCCAACCCGAGGAGGCCACCGTGACTGTGTGAGCAGGTACTTTCCACCATGGAGGTGTCCGGGCGCCTGGTGGGCCCCCCCGCCTTCAAAGCGGGTGGGACGGGTGACCCCCGTCCGGCGGGTTCGATTCCCGTCCACCTCCGCCAAAAGCTTTAAGGGGACGGCGTTCGGGCGCCGCAAAGAGGTCTAGACGGCGAGGAGGTCGCGAGCGCCGGTGTCGCTCGACGGATGTCGCAGCTTCGACATCGCCCGGGCCTCGATCTGGCGGATCCGCTCCCGGGTGAGATTGAAGTGCTCGCCCACCTCTTCGAGGGTGCGGGGCTCTCCGCGGTCCAAGCCGAAGCGCAGGCGCAGGATCTCCCGCTCGCGTTCGTCGAGCGGGCCCAGGAGCTTGGAGATCTCCTCGGGCAGCAGGGCGGTGGCCGCCACCTCAAATGGGGACTCGGCCGAGCGGTCTTCCACGACGTCGCCCAGCTCGGCGTCGCCGTCCTCGCGAAGCGGCTCCGACAGCGACAAGGGCTCAGCGGCGAAGCGCAACGCCTCGGTGACCTTGTCCTCCGGCATCTCGACCTCGGCGGAAAGCTCAGACAGCGTTGCCGGGCGACCCAGCTTCAGCTCCAGCCGGGCCCGAGCCTTCTGCAGCCGGGCGAGGGTGTCGCCGGCGTGCACCGGAAGGCGGATGGTACGGCCCGTGTTGGCAATCCCGCGGGTGATGGCCTGGCGGATCCACCAAGTTGCGTAGGTGGAGAACTTGAAGCCCTTGCGCCAGTCGAACTTTTCGACTGCGTGCATGAGGCCGAGGTTGCCCTCTTGGATGAGGTCCAGCAGGGGAAGTCCCGACGCCTGGTACTTCTTGGCGATGGAGACGACCAGGCGGAGGTTGGACTGGACGAAGGTGCGCTGGGCGTTCACGCCCTCCTGCACCACCCGGCGCAGCTCACGCCGCCGGGCCTGGGGCAAAGACCCGCCCTCCGACTCCATGCGGATGCGCGTCTCGTTCCCGGCCTCGATGGCCTTGGCCAGGCGGACTTCGTCATCCTTGGTGAGCAGGGGGTATTGTCCGATGTCGGTGAGGTAGAGCCGGACGAGGTCTTCCTCGTCTCGCTCGACTCGTTCCTTCGCCACTAGTTACGTCCTTGTTGTCGGCGGCTACTTCTGGAACGCCGTTCAAGAGGCGACGATTCCGGACCAAGGCGCAACAGGCACGCCCGGGCTCGTAGGCATCATACCTGGGCGGTCAAGGCCCAATCGCAGGCCTCAGCCCTTGTAATGGTTCGTGATGGGTAGCCGGCGATCCTTCCCGAAGGCCTTTCGGCTCACCCGTACCCCAGGGGGCGCCTGGCGGCGCTTGTACTCCGCCCGGTCCACCATGGCCACCACCCGGCGGACCAGTGCTGGGTCGGCGCCAGCGTCGGTGATCTCCGCCGGGCTCCTGTCCTCGCCCACGTACGCCTCCAGGATGGGGTCCAGCTCCTCGTAGGGAGGTAGGGACTGGTCGTCACGCTGGCCCGGTCGCAGTTCCGCCGACGGCGGCTTGTCGAGCACACGCCGGGGGATAGACGGGGGCTCCCCTTCAGCAGCGGCCCGCTCGTTGCGGTACCGGCACAGCTCGTACACCAACAGCTTGGGTACGTCCTTGATGGCGGCGAACCCGCCGGCAAGGTCGCCGTAGAGAGTGGAGAAGCCGGCGGCCATCTCGCTCTTGTTGCCGGTCGCGAGCACCATCCAGCCGAACTTGTTCGACAGCGCCATCAACAGCGTGCCCCGGACGCGCGCCTGCAGGTTCTCCTCGGTGAGGTCGGCGGCCCTTCCTGCGAAGACCGGGGCCAGCAGGTCGAGGAAGGCGGCGTGCGCGGGTTCGATCGGTATGACGAGGTGGTGGATGCCGAGGTTGGCGGCGAGCTGAGCGGCGTCGGCGTTCGATTCCTCGCTGGTGAAGCGCGATGGCATCGCCACGCCGTGGACCCGCTCGGAACCCAGAGAGTCGGCCGCGATGGCGGCCACGAGAGACGAGTCGACGCCCCCCGACAGCCCGACGACGACGTCGGTGAAGCCGTTCTTGGCCACGTAGTCCCGGGTGCCCAACACGAGGGCCTCGTAGACCTCGGCGACGCGGCCGAGCGGCTCGGTTATGGGCCGTTGCTGCGGAACCGGTTGCCGCGGCCGCGCCTCGGGAGTGATGACCACCTCCGGGAGGGGGATGTGCCGCGCCCGACCACGCGGGTCCAGAAGACGCTTGCGGAACACCGGCCGTGAGTCGATGTCGACCACCGTCACGGCCTCGGCGAACTGCGGAGCCCGTGCCACCAGCTCGCCGTCGGCGTCGACCACCAGCGAGGCACCGTCGAACACCAGCTCGTCCTGGCCGCCGACCAGGTTCACGTAGACGAGGGCGCACGAGGCGTCGGCGGCGCGGGTGGCGAGCATCCTCTCCCGTTCCGCCAACCGGCCCGAGTAGTACGGCGAGGCGTTGAGGTTGACGACCATCTCGGCTCCCCCGGCGGCCTGCTGGGCGATGGGACCGACCGGGTCCCAGGCGTCCTCGCAGATGGACACCCCAACGCGGACGCCGCCGATGACGAAGAGGATGGGATCCTCCGTGCCGGGGGCGAAGTAGCGGGCCTCGTCGAAGACGGCGTAGTTCGGAAGCAGCCGTTTCCGGTAGATGCCCTGGACGGCACCGAAGGCGCAGACCGCGGCGGCGTTGTAGAGGTCGCGCCCGGAGTCGACGAAGCCGACTACCGCGGCACAGCGCCCGGTTCGGGTAGCCAGCTTCGCCAGTGCCGCCCGGTTGTCGGCGACGAAGGTCGGCTTGAGCACCAGATCCTCGGGTGGATAGCCGGTCACTGCAAGCTCTGGAAACACGGCCACGTCGCAGTCGGCCGCCTCAGCCTGCTCGAGAGCGGCGAGGATGGCCGCCACGTTGCCGTCGAGGTCGCCGACGACGGCGTTCATCTGGCAGAGGGCGACCCGCATGTGTGCCATCGTGCCCAAGGCTACGTGTCAGGGCGTGCGATGCCGTCAGGGAGTGTTGACTGTGAGGCTCGGATGACGACCCAGCTTCAGTCAGAGATCGAAAGGTCGGCGGCGCCCGCCGCGGTTGCCTTGGCCGTGGCGAGGACCAGCGAAACACTGCCGGAACTGCGGGACAGGCTCGAAGCCGACCCCGGCTTACGGCACTCTTTCGTGGCAGTCACTGCCGCCAGCCGTTCGCTCACGGAGCTCCTGGCGGCGGACGCCAAGGCGCTGGACGTGCTGGCCGCGCTGGACCAGCGCCCAGTGCTCGCCGAATCGACGGAGCTCGCCAGATGGAAGCGTCTGGAGCTCCTGCGGATCGCGGCGCGCGACCTCTCCGGCCTGGACGGCCTTCCGGAGGTGGGGCGCGCCCTCGCCCGCCTGGCAGCCGACGTGCTCCAGGCAGCTTGCCGCGACGTTGGTGCTGCAGGGATAGCGGTGATCGCCATGGGCAAGCTGGGCGGATCTGAGCTCAACTACTCGAGCGACATCGACTTGGTGTTCGTTGGCGACGATGCCCGGGCTGCGCGTGAGGTTCTCGACGTGGCGCGGACCTGTTTCCGCGTCGACGTGGACCTCCGTCCCGAAGGCCGTGACGGTCCGCTGGTGCGCACCCTCGACTCCTACGAGGCGTACTGGGACCGGTGGGCCCAGACCTGGGAGTTCCAGGCGCTGCTCAAGGCCCGCCCCGTGGCTGGCAACGAGGACCTCGGCCGACGCTTCATCGAGGCCGCGCAGGACCGGGTTTGGAACAGGTCGTTCACGTCCGACGATCTCCGCGCCGTGCGGGCCATGAAGGCCCGCTCCGAGGGCGAGCTCGCTCGTCGCGGGCTGACCGACCGGGAGGTGAAGCGTGGCCGAGGCGGCATCCGCGACATCGAGTTCTCGGTACAGCTCCTCCAGCTCGTGCACGGTCGCAGCGACCCTGCATTGCGGTCACCCACAACCCTCGACGCGCTCGCGGAGCTAGGGGCCGCGGGGTATGTGGACCAGGAACACGCCCGTGCCCTCGACCATGCTTACCGGCTGCTTCGCACGGTCGAGCACCGGCTGCAGCTTGTTGCCGAGCAGCAGGTGCACACCCTGCCGTCCGACGTAGGTGCCTTGGACCGCCTGGCTCGGGTGATGGGCTACCGCGACACGGCTGATGCCAGTGCCCATGAGCTGTTGAACGGATACCTGAGGCGCCAACAGTCGATGGTGCGCTCGATCCACGAGCACCTGTTCTTCCAGCCGCTCCTCGACGCGCTGACAGCCGGGACCGGTGCTGCCGCCATGCCCGCCGGTGCCATCGCCGAGCGGTTGTCGGCGTTCGGATTTACCGACGTCGAGCGCACGCGCCAGGCCCTGCGCGAGCTGACCCGCGGTCTGACCCGGTCGTCGCGGCTGATGCAGCAGATGCTGCCCCTGCTGCTGGGTTGGCTGTCGGAGTCGCCCGATCCCGACCTCGGGCTGCTGGGCCTGCGCGTGCTGGCCGCCGGCGGCCAGAAGGCCAACGAGCTGGCCATCGCGTTCCGCGAGTCCCCCGAGATCGCCCGGCGGCTGTGCCGACTCCTGGGAACGAGCCGGAGGCTGACCGAGACCTTCGAGCACCACCCCGACATGATTCCGGCCCTGGGCCATCCCGACGAGCTGGCCGATCAGCCGAAGGAGGCACTCCTCGCCGGCGCGAGCGCCGCCCTCACGTGGCGCACCGACCTGGAGGACCGCCAGCGTGCCCTTCAGCGGTTCAAGCGCCGGGAGGAGCTGCGGGTCGCCTCGGTCGACGTGCTCGAGCTCGCCGCGCCCGACGAGGACGCGGTCGTCGTCACCGCCGTTCAGCTCACTGCGCTGGCCGAGGCGTGCCTCGAAGCGGCCCTGGACGCGCTGGCGCCACCCTTACCGTTCTCGGTCGTCGCCCTGGGCCGCTTCGGGGGGGCGGAGCTGTCGTTCGCCAGCGACCTCGACCTGATCTTCGTCTACGACGGCAGCTCGACCGAGGACTTCGCAGCCGCCGAGAGGACGGCCGAGGCCCTGGTCCGGTTCCTGGGAGGTGCGACGCCGGCGACGCAGGTCTACCCGGTGGACCTCGCCCTGCGCCCGGAAGGCAAGGCCGGGCCCCTGGCCCGCTCGCTCGACGGTTACAGCAGCTACTACTCCCGGTGGGCCCAGACTTGGGAGCGGCAGGCTCTGGTGCGGGCCCGCCCGGTGGCAGGCGACGCCGACCTCGGTCGACGGTTCATGGAGATGGTCGAGCCGCATGTCTGGAGCTCCCCGTTTCCCGAGAAGGAGGTCCGCGCCATACGTCGTATGAAGGCGCGTATCGAGCGCGAGCGCATCCCCAGTGGGGACGACCCGCAGTTCCACCTCAAGCTCGGGCGAGGGTCGCTCTCCGACGTCGAGTTTTGCGCCCAGCTGCTCCAGCTCCAGCACGGCGTCCGGGCAACGGGCACGATGCTCGCCCTCGAACGTCTTGAGGCGGCCGGCGCCCTTTCCGGTGAGGACCGGGACACGCTGGCCGAGGCCTACCGGTTCTGCGAGCGGACGCGAAATCGCTGGTTCCTCATCAGAGGCTCGGCCAGCGACTCGCTGCCCTCCCGCCCGGAGCAGATGGCGCGACTGGCCCGTTCTCTCGGGTCGAACCCTCAGGACCTGCGGGAGCGCTACCGGCGGGTCATGCGGCGTTCTCGGGCAGTGGTGGAACGGCTCTTCTACGGGCGGCCGCAGGGCGCCACGTGAGAGCTGGCTCGACGCGGCCCTCGATTGACCTCGGGGTGACGGCCGACCATTACGCGTTGTTCGGCACGAGCATCGGGCGCTGCGGGATCGCCTGGGGCGAACGAGGCGTGCTCGCCGTGCAGCTTCCCGAGAAGAGCGACTCGGCAACGCGCGCCCGCCTCCGGCAGCGTTGCCAAGCTGCGACCGAGGCGCCGCCACCGGCGGATGTGGCACGAGCGGTCGACGGGATCGTCGCCCTTCTCCAGGGGCAGGCGACCGACTTGTCGTTCGTCGTTCTCGACATGCGCGGGGTGCCGCCCTTCCAGCGGCGCGTGCTCGAGGCGCTGCGCACCATCCCACCGGGACGGACCGTTTCCTACGGAGAGATGGCGGCGCTGGCGGGCACCCCGGGCGGAGCCCGGGCGGTGGGACAGGCCGTCCGTCGCAACCCGTTCGCCATCGTCGTGCCGTGCCACCGCGTGTTGGCGGCCGGTGGTGGGCTGGGCGGCTTCTCGGCCGGTGGCGGCGTCGTCACCAAGCTCCGGCTCTTGTCGATCGAGGGCGCGAGGGCCGGTGAGTGGGCGTCGCTGTTCGACGGTGACGGCGATCTGGGCTTCGATCCCGAGGTGGCCGTCGCCGAGCTGCGGTCCGCTGATGCCGATCTGGCCGCGCTCATCGACGACATCGGGCCGTTCGCCATGCGGTTGAGGTCCACGCCCAGCGTGTTTGCCGCGCTGGCCGAGGCGATAGTCCACCAGCAGCTCAGTGGGAGAGCGGCGGTGGCTATACACACCCGGTTGTGCGTACTGTTCCCGCGCCCGCTCGAAGGTCCCACCGCAATCGGGCTGCTCCGGCTCCCGGACGAGACGCTGCGTGCCGCCGGGCTGTCGCGCTCGAAGGTCCTGTCGCTGCGCGATCTGGCGCGCCACGCCTGCGAAGGGGAGATCCCGACCCTCGCAGAGACTCGAGGGATGGACGACGAGTCGATCGTCGAACGGCTCAGCAGGGTGCGTGGCGTGGGCCGTTGGACCGTCGAGATGCTCCTCATGTTCCGCCTGGGTCGGCCCGACGTGCTTCCCACCGACGACTACGGCGTACGCAAGGGGTTCGCTGCCGCCTTCGGGTTGGGTCGCATGCCGACGCCCACCGAGGTCGCCGAGCGGGGGGCTCGCTGGGCGCCGTACCGCACGGTGGCGAGCTGGTACCTGTGGCGGGCGGCCGAGCGCCCGGGGAGCTGAGCGCCGTTCCCGTCACCTCTGGCCCGGCAGTGCAACCGACGGGGCGGGCCGGGGTTCTGCAGGATGTGGCCATGGCGGTTCAGCCCTCCGACGGTTCGGCCGCCCTCCGGGCTGGCCAGCGCGCTTCGTGAGGCCGAGTACGTTCTGCCGAGCGCTATGGAGCGGCATGTTCAAGCGGCTGGGATATGACCACCACGAGGTCGCGATGACTGCTGCCACCGAGTCCTGGAGCGAGAGGTGCTTCCCACCCGTGCCGCCCAGCACGGTGTCCGTGCTCGACGGCGAGTTGAAGGACACGCCAGCGAACCGAGCCCTGTCGCCGGAGATAACCACGCAGGCTCAGTTCGAGAAGCATTCGGTGGTCGGCAAGGCACGCTTTCACGACTCCAAGACCATGATCTTCCAAGGAGACGTGCGGGGAGCCCTACAGCACCTGGCCGACGAATCGATCCAGGTCGACTGCATCGTGACCTCGCCCCCCTTCTACGGTCAGCGCGACTACGGCGTGGACGGCCAGATCGGCCTTGAAGATCACCCCCAACGGTTCGTCGAGAGCCTCGTCGAGATCTTCGAGCTCTGCCGACCCGTACTGCGCGACACCGGCAGCCTCTGGGTGAACCTCGGAGACACCTACTGGAGCGGCAAGGGAGCCCACAAGAGCGAAGAGGTGAAGCAGACCGCACGGCGGTTCGGGATCCGGCCACAGGACCGACCTGGTGACGGTGTGTGGACGAAGCCGAAGCAACTCCTCTTGATCCCGCATCGCTTCGCCATCGCGATGCAGGACGCCGGCTGGCTCGTACGAAACGACAACGTGTGGGTGAAGCCGAATCCGGTTCCAGACCAGGTCCGTGACCGATGCTCGATATCCCACGAGTACGTGTTCCACTTCACCAAGGAGCGCTGGTACTACTTCGACCGATTCGCCGTTGGTCGGATGATGCCCAGCGGAAAGCTGCTTCCGCCCCTCGACACCTGGGTCCTGCCGCCTTCGCGTGGCACCAACGGCGACCACAAGGCCGCCTTCTCCGAGGAGCTCGTCCGTCTTCCCATCCTGGGTTCCACTCCGCGGACCGGGATCGTTCTCGACCCGTTCGCCGGAAGCGGAACCAGTCTGGTCTTCGCCCGCCGCCACGGCTTCAGGTCGATCGGGATCGACCTGAAGGCCGAGTACTGCGACCACGCTGCCCGGGCCGTCCGGGCGGTAGACAGCGGGTCGCTCCTCTCGGTGGCGCCAGCTGCCCTGGCTGAGCCGGGCCCACCGTTCAGCGCGCTCGAACACAAGCGCGCCCAGCCCGCGTCACCTTGAGGAGGTCTGCTCGACTGATCCGCTCCGGGGTGATCGCGCCGGCGGCGACGAGCCACCAGACGCGATAGCGAACCGCCATAGCGTTGTTCCAGGCCACGCCCTTCGTTTCCAGAGCAGCCCGCAGCTCTGGGTAGACCATCGGTCGCTCACCCAAGGTCTCGACCAGCTCACGGATCCCATAGACCCGCTCGACTAGTGAGCGTCTCAGCAACGCCGCATCTCCGGACTTGGCGAAACGCTTGCCCCCGTCAGTGGGCACCAACTGGCCGTGGGCGAGGTCCGCGAACCCCAGCGTCACCAGCACGCTCACGTACCCGCGCACCGTCGTCGTTGAGGTGACAGAGGGGAGCCTCTCCTTGACGAGCGCCTCGAACTCGTTGCGACGTCGGCCGCCTCCCAGGATTCGTAGCAGCGTTCTCAACGTCGTTGCATACGCCGCGGCTCCCCCGGGGAGGGGCCACAGGTTGCGACGCCGGGTGTCCACCACACCGTCGAGTCTCCCAAATCTCGGTACCGCCGGCGGTACTCTCGCACCTTGGAGTCATCTGGTTCGATCCCCGAGACCGCAGCCTGGCTCGACGGGGCGTCGGGCGCGTAGCGAGTACGTCAGCGGGAACCGCGGTCGGCCTGCGGGAAATCGGTAGAGCCGGTCGTGGCCACGCTCAAGCCAGGGTGTTGGCGCTGGTGTCACGTCAAACTCATGGAAGAGCTCGACGACGAGGCCAGCCCGCAGGACGGCAGACAGGACGTCGGAGATGGAGTGCAGGCGCTCGAAGCTCGAGACGTGGGCGAGGGGCCGATCTGCTTGACCCTGGCCCGCTCCCCCTTGTGACCACTGGGTGAAACCGCTTGGGGTCGTGTGTCACTCTCGTGTCACGAGGCGGCCTAGCTGGCCGCTGACCCACGTAACCCCAGGTCAGCCCCGAGTTTGAGGGGTCGCGCGCAAACGTCCTGGTGAGAGGCTCGCGCCGACGACGTGTTTCCACTACATCACCGCATTGGCGCTGGTCGGGCTGTGACCGGCGGCGTCAGCGCTGGGAGGTGATGTGCGCCTTGTCCCAGCCGGTGGTGTCGACCCCGAGGCCGGCGAGGATGCGGGCTTGCAGGGCCGTCGGCCGGGTCGTGAGCTCCACGGTCGACGCCTCGACGTCGAGGGTGACGGCCCGGATGCGCCCGAGCTCGCGCAGCGCCCGTGGCGCCGAGAGGTGCTGGTCGGCCACGTCAGGGTCGCGAACGTCGGCGTCGACGAGGGACCGGGCCATCAGCGCCTCGACGACCGCCGCGTAGACGCACACCGCGACATGTCCCCGAACCCGGGTCTCGGTCCAGTGCCGCACCGGCCGCAGGTGCAGGAAGTCCTTGAGCACCCGGAAGCGGTCCTCGACCTCCAACAGCTGGCGGTAGGCCCGCACAACCGCGGCGGCCGACATCTCCGATG
>JBOGIF010000192.1:0-1556 GCA_050742415.1 Acidimicrobiales bacterium
AGGTCGTAGCAGACCAGGCGCAGGTCGAGGTTGGCCAGGTCGGTGAGCCGGGCATACAGGTGGGCCTCGGTGGCTTCTTTGGTCTCGGCCACGGCGTCGACGGCCCGGTAGTAACGGTGCAGGGGCGGATGTCTGAAACCGTCGGGAGCGGCGACGTCGTCGGCCACCCACTCGGGCTCCCGGCGCTTGGAGCACGGGTCTCACAGGCGGTTGGCCACCATGGCGAACACCGCGTCGGCTTCGGCGTCACCGCCGAAGTGCGGTCCCAGTCCCAGGCGTTGCCAGTACGCCCACCGCCGCCGCTTACCCAGGAGCTCGAGGCCGAAGTGGCCGCCCGCCAGGGCCGCACCTCCACCGAGCGCGCCCGGCTGACCAAGGCGTTGAACCGAGCCGAGGCCGAACGGAGAAAGCTGCTCGACGCCTACTACGCCAGGGCCATCGACGTGGCCATGCTCAAGTCCGAGCAGGCTCGCATCGGTGCCGAGGTCCGGACCACCCAGCAGCGCCTCGACGGCGTCGATGCCGACATCGACGAGTGGAAAGACGGCCCTTCGCGTAAACGTGGGATGAGCAGGTCGTAGAGGATCCACCAGCGCGAGCTGGGGCCTCGCTGAACTCGGTGTCTCTGACGCATCGAGAACAGGAGGCCCCGTGGCTCCCGACACTATGCAGGTTCGCCTGCACCTGCGGCTCATCCGCGTGCTCGACGTCGCCGTCGACACGCTCGATGAGCTCGTCGTCGCCGTGGCGTCGACCCCTTCGTGGTCGCGCTGTCCGCACTGCGGTTTCACCTGCCGCCGTGTGCATGACGTCCGCCAGCGGCGGGTCCGTGACTTGGCGGTCAACGGCCGAACGGTGACGCTGGTGTGGCATCGCCGGCGCTTCACCTGCGACGGCTGTGGCGAGCGCCACCTCGAGGACCACGACGAGCTGGAAGGCCGTCTCACCCGGCGCATGGCCCGCGCCGTGGTGGCCGACGCCAAGGTCATGTCCCTGCGGGCGGTGGCGCATCGCCACGGCCTGGCGTGGTCGACCGCTATGGCTCTGGTGAGGCAGTGGTCGGCGCTGGTGGGCGCCCACCGACGCTCGCAACGCTGTCGGGTGCTGCTCGTCGACGAGACGTCGATGCGTCGTCGCCACCGCTACGTCACGGTGCTGCAGAACGGAGAGACCGGCGCGGTCCTGGCCATGGTGGCCCACCGCAACGAGGCAGCTCTGTCGGGCTTTCTGGCTGCTCAGGGGCGACGCTGGCGGGCCGGGGTCAAGGTGGTGGTCACCGACGGATCGCGTTCCTACAAGGCGGCCGTCGAGCGCCATTTGGGTCATGCCACCCACGTGCTCGACCGCTTCCACGTATGCCGGTGGTTGGCCGCCGGCCTGGTGCTCGTGCGCCGGGAGCTGCAGCGGCGAGAGCCCCGTGGTCTGGCCCACCCCGCCTTCGAGCCCGACCTGTTCCGAGCCCGCTTCGCCCTCCTGCGCCGGGCCGACACCCTGAGCCCGGCCGAGCACCAGCGACTCGGGCCCGAGTTTGAGGGGTCGCGCGCAAACGTCCTGGT
>JBOGIF010000193.1:0-12378 GCA_050742415.1 Acidimicrobiales bacterium
GATCTCCTCCTCGGCAACCGACACGGACATGACCGGCATGGCCTGGGAGGTGAGCCCGGCCGACTTGAACTGCTTGAAGAAGGCCACGTTGCTGTCGCCGTTGAGAGTGTTGAACACCGCGTCCGGCTTGGCGTCCTTGAGCTTGTTGACGACGGTGGAATACTCGGTATGGCCGAGGGGGGTGTACTCCTCGCCGACGATGGTGATCCCGTTGGCCGCCGCGTAGGCCTTGATCTCCTTGTTGGCGGTGCGGGGGAACACGTAGTCGCTGCCGACCAGAAAGACCTTCTTCTTGCCCTGGGCCTTCAGGTAGTCGAGGCCCGGGATGATCTGTTGGTTGGTCGTAGCGCCCGTGTAGAAGATGTACGGCGACTGCTCGAGGCCCTCGTACTGGACCGGGTACCACAGCAGCGCCTTGTTCTTCTCGAAGACCGGGAGCATCGCCTTGCGGCTGGCCGAGGTCCAGCCGCCGAACACGGTGGCCACCTTGTCGACCGAGATCAGCTTCTGGGCCTTCTCGGCGAAGGTCGGCCAGTCCGACGCCCCGTCCTCGATCTTGGGCTCCAACTTCTTGCCCAGCACCCCGCCGGCGGAGTTGATCTCCTCGATGGCGAGCATCTCGGCGTCCTTCACCGACACCTCGCTGATGGCCATCGTCCCGCTCAACGAGTGCAGGATCCCCACCTTGATGGTGTCGCCCGTGTCGGTGGCCGCCCCAGTCGAGTCGCTGCCGGCCGTCGAGTCACCCGCCTTCTGCCCGCACGCCGCCCCCACCATGGCCAGCAGCGCCAACGCGCAAGCCGCCAACCTTCTCTTACCGGTCATTAGCCCCTCCCCTGGATCGGTTCGAGTCGACCGTAGGAGCCGCCCGTTTCCCGGCTGGGTCAGTCAAGTTGCGCAGAAATGAAGGGATCCTGTCCTGTTCCTTACACCCCGGCCGGTGCCATGATCCCGGCCAGCGCACTGCCGCGCCGCCATGGAAAGGAGCCGTCGAGATGCGGAGAATGATGACTCTGGGAGCCGTCGTGGGGCTGGCCCTGTCGGCCTGCGGGAGCGACGCAGACGGGGGCTTGGCCGGGTCGGCGACAACGAGCCTCGCCGCAACTACCACCACGACCTCGGCGTCATCCGCCTCGACCACTGCGACGACGCCCGCGGCGACGGCTGTACGGACGTCGCAGTGCGAGACGGTCGGGTTCACGCCGAACAGCGAGGATGCCGCCAGCGACATCCGAGCAACCGGTCTGTCATGCGCCGAGGCGGAGGCGTTCGTCCGTGTCGTCGGGCCGAGGACCAGCTCCGGCGGGCCCGCCGAGCTCGACGTGGAGGGTTACCACTGCATCCGCGTCCGTGCCGACGAGGATCCCCTACCGCTCGCCTTCTACGAGTGCACGAATGGCACCAGGAAGGTCACCTTCGTCCGAAGTTGAGCGGCCCTTATTTGGGCTGGGGGCCGTGATCCTCATGGCATTGTGCATACCGGTATGTCGTATCCCGCTCTTGTCCCCTACGGCTGGAATGACCGCTGGGCCGCTCTGCTCTCGGAGGTGGCGGCGTCCGGTGTCGTTCCCGGTCGTGTCGTCCGCCACGACTCGTCGGCCCTGTTGGTGGCGCTACCCGACGGTGTCTCGCACGTCCCCGTGCGGTCGGCAACCGAGCCGACCACCGTGGGCGACTGGATCGCCGTGGGCAACGGCAACCTCATCGCAGAGGTACTGATCCGGTCCTCGCTCCTGCGCCGGGAGGACCCGGGTGGCGGCGAGCAGCTGCTGGCCGCCAACGTCGATCTGGTGGTGATCGTGGCCGGCCTCGACCGGCCAGTGAAGCCGGGCCGGCTCCAGCGGGCCGTGACCATGTCGTGGGACGCCGGCGCCACACCGGTGGTGGTGCTGTCTAAGTCCGACCTAGTCGCCGACCCTCAGCGCATCGCCGACGACGTGGCGGCCGCCAACCCGGGGGTCGACGTCGTCACCCTGTCCAGCGTCGAGGGCGCCGGGGTGGACGAAGTCCGCTCCCGGGCGCTGGGCCGGACGATCGTGATGCTCGGCGAGTCCGGTGCCGGGAAGTCCACCCTCACCAACGCGCTCATCGGCAGCGAGGTGGCCGATACGGGACGAGTCCGCACCGGGGACTCCAAGGGCCGCCACACCACCACCTCCCGACTGCTGCACGTGCTGGGCGGCGGCGGCGTGATCATCGACAGCCCGGGACTGCGGGCCATGGGCCTCTGGGCCGACCCGGACGCCGTCGCCGCCACCTTCACCGATGTCGAAGACCTAGCCGAGCACTGCCGTTTCGACGACTGCGCCCACGAGGCCGAACCGGGCTGCGCGGTGGTCGATGCGGTGGCGTCCGGCGCCCTCCCGGTCGCCCGTCTCGAGGCCTTCCGGGCCATTGCTCGCGAGGCGGCGTCGGTCGCGCTACGGGCTGACACCTACGCCCGCCGCCGCTACGAGCGCCAGTTCGGCCGCGTGGCCAGGGAGGCCCAACGCCGAAAGGGCCGCTGCTGACCTGTCGTGAGACGAATTCGTGGGTGTGGCCGACCACCTCGCCGTCATCGAGGTCGAGCGTGCCGAGGGGGGTGTCGGCCAGCACCACGACGTGGGTAACGCTCGCCACCTTGGCACGTGCACGAGAACGCTTGACCTCAAGTGCGCTTGAACCTCTACCGTCCTTTGGTATGGCCCCGGAACAAGGCGAGACGAGCAGAATGCGTGTGCCCCAGCGACGGCGGCGCGAGAGGAGGCGAAGGCCTTGAGCGAGTTCAACCTCTGGATGGCGTTGGAGAGCGCCATGCAGGAAGGCAATAACCGGCGTTCGGTCAGCCGGGCCACGCTGCGGCGGATAGCCGCCTTCGCCCGTCCCCACCGGCGCACCATCATCATCTTCCTGGTGCTCAGCACCGCGGGGGCGGCACTCGGCGTCGCCACACCGGTACTCGCCGGCCGGGCGGTGGATGCCATCGTCGACCGCCGCCCGGTCTCCAACGTCGTCTGGTTGGCCGTGGTGATCGCCGGGATCGCCCTTCTCGACGCGGGCATCGGCCTGCTGTCGCGCTTCCATTCCTCCCGCCTCGGCGAGGGCCTCATCCTCGACCTGCGACGCGCGGTCTTCGAGCACGTCCAGCGCATGCCGGTCGCTTTCTTCACCCGCACCCGCACCGGCGCCCTCGTCAGCCGGCTGAACAACGACGTGATCGGTGCCCAAAGGGCGTTCACCTCGGCGTTGTCGGGGGTGGTCACCAACGTGATCTCGCTGGCTCTCACCGTCGGCGTCATGCTCAGCTTGTCCTGGCAGATCACCGCGGTGGCGCTCGTGCTGTTGCCGCTCTTCGTCGTGCCCGCCCGGCGGGTCGGCGCCCGGGTGGGCCAGCTGGAGAGGGAGGCCGCCGAGCACAACGCGGCCATGACCTCGCAGATGACGGAGCGCTTCTCGGCGCCCGGAGCCATCCTGGTCAAGCTCTTCGGCCGCCCGATAGAGGAGGCCACAGAGTTCGGCCGACGGGCTGAGCGGGTGTCGCAGATCGGCGTCCGCTCAGCCATGGCGATGGACGTCTTTCTCCGTGCCCTTATCCTCGTCGCCGCTCTGGCTCAGGCGGCCATCTACGGGCTCGGCGGATACCTGGTGCTCCGAGGCAACCTTGCTCCGGGCACGGTTGTCACGCTCGCCCTCCTACTCACCCGCCTGTACTCGCCGCTGACGGCGCTGGCGTCGGCCCGGCTCGACGTAGTGACGGCCCTCGTGAGCTTCGAGAGGGTCTTCGAGGTCCTCGACATCGATCCTCTGATAAGCGAGAAGCCGGATGCGGTTTCGGTTCCCGACGGCCCGGTCGCCATCGAGGTCGACGACGTCCACTTCTCCTACCCGACCGCCGAGCGAGTCTCGATCGCGTCGCTGGAGGAGGTGATCGTGCTCGACGAGCGCGGAGGCGAGGAGGTGCTTCACGGCGTCTCGTTCCGGGTCGACCCAGGCCAGATGGTGGCCCTCGTCGGGTCGTCCGGCGCCGGGAAGTCGACGCTTGCCTCGCTCGTCCCTCGGCTGTACGACGCCGACCGCGGCACTGTGCGGCTGGGCGGCGTGGACGTGCGCGACCTGTCGTTCAAGGCGATACGCGAGACCGTCGGCATGGTGACCCAGGACGGCCACCTCTTCCACGACAGTGTCCGGGCCAACCTGGCCTACGCCTGGCCCGAGGCCACCGAAGACGATCTGTGGGACGCCCTCGACCGGGCCCGGCTGGGAGACCTGGTGCGCTCGCTGCCCGCTGGCCTTGACACCGTGGTCGGCGAGCGCGGCTACCGGCTCTCCGGGGGCGAGCGCCAGCGGCTCACCATCGCTCGCCTGCTGCTGGCCCGGCCGAAGGTCGTCATCCTCGACGAGGCCACCGCCCACCTCGACTCCGAGTCGGAGCTGGCGGTGCAAGAGGCGCTGGCCGAGGCTCTCGCCGGCCGCACCGCGCTCGTGATCGCCCACCGCCTGTCCACCATCCGGGCCGCCGACGTCATCGTGGTGGTCGAGGGTGGTCGGATCGTGGAGCGCGGCCGGCACGAGGAGCTTCTCGCCAAGGGCGGGCGCTACGCCGACCTGTACCGGACGCAGTTCGCCGACGGTCTCAAGGCGCCCATGACGGCGTGACACTCGTGTAGAGGTCCACCGGCACCGTGCCCGAGTCGGTCTTGTTGTAGGACCAGTCCGGCTGCTTCTGGCGGTGGCGCTCGTCCCAGACCGCCTGGCCGGAATGTATGTCGATCAGCTCGGCGATCAGCTCCGGCTCCACCGGCGGGTGGTCGCGCGAAAGATGGCTGGTGAACTCGTCGCCGAAGTGCTCGAGGATGCTCGTGAGAACCACCTGCTGCTGGATGGCGAGGTAGCAGCGGGCCCGGTCGGACACGAGCCCGAGGCGCCGGCGCATGGTTTCGTACTCGTGGCGGACCAGCTCGGAGCGGCCCAGCTTGGCCACCAGCCCCGACACGGCCAGGCCGTCGAGCTTGCACGGCAGGCACTGGCCACACGACTCGATGGAGAGGAAGCGGCTGACGCCCGCGGCCACTGCCGTCATGTCGACTGTGTCGTCGAAGACCATGAACCCAGCCGATCCGAGGCCGCTGCCGATCGACGCCAGGCCCTCGTAGCTCACGGGCGTGTCGAGCAAGGAGGCCGGGATGATACCGGTGGCGACGCCGGACATGACGGCCTTGATCTCGTGGCCCTCACGGGGTCCTCCGCCGATCTCCTCGATCACCTCGCGCAGCGGCGTGCCCATCTGGACCTCGCCCACGCCGTGCTGGCGCGTGTAGCCGGTGACGGTGCACACGATCGTGCCTGGCGAATCCTTGGTGCCCATTGTCCCGAACCACTCCGGGCCCCGGCCCAGGATCCGCGGGACATTGGCGAGCGTCTCGGTGTTGTTGACCAGCGCCGGAGCGGGAGCGGCGTCGGTGGCAACCGGGGCTGTGGCGGTGGCCACCGACCGCAGACCCCGGCGGAAGGTCGGCACCACCCGGGGGAACGGCCAACGACCGTCGATGGTCTCCAACAGGGCGCTCTCTTCGCCGTAGAGGTACTCGTCGGGGCCCTCGAACACGACCAGCTCGACGCCCTCGCACCAGCCGTGGACTTCGGCCTCCTCGACCGCGGACCGGAGCCGCTCCACCTCACCCTCGAAGGACTGCTTGGTGGCGAAGACGATGAGGTCGGCTCCCACGGCCCGGGCGGCGATGAGCGCGCCCTCGACGACCAGATAAGGACTGCGCCGCAGGATGGTGCGGTCCTTGAGCGTGCCGGGCTCGCCCTCGGCGGCGTTGACCACCACGGTGGAAGGCGCCAAGGGTGAGTGGTTCTCGGCGACCGTCTGCCACTTGCGGCCCGTCGGGAAGCCGGCCCCGCCCCGGCCTCTGAGGCCCGACGCCAGGACGGTCTCGATGATCGCCGCCGGCTCCATCTGCATGGCCGCCTCGATGCCCTTGCCTCCACCGCGCGTGAGGTACTCGTCCAGCGAGAAGATCGCTCGGGGGAAAAGCACGCGATGGACGAGTGCCACGGGGTCGCAACCTAGCAGCTTGTGTGATTGTGTTCACAATCGCAAAGCGGCCGATCCGAGACTGCTCCCCCATCTGGCTAGAGTCCAGCCTTCGGTCAGGAGGAAAACCATGGAGATAGCGCGCTTCGTCACGCGGTCGGTGTTGACCGTCGGTGGCGACGAGAGCCTTCGCGACGCCGCCGCCTCGATGATGGAGCGTGGGGTGGGCTCCGCGGTGGTGCTCAACGACGGGAAGCCGTCGGGTGTCATCACCGACCGTGAGTCCCTGCGGGCCATCGCCCAGGACCGGGATCCCGCCGAGTACACCGTGAACAGCTTCGTGACCGGCCGGCTCTCGACCGTGGCCGAGTCCCTCGACATCATGGAGGCCGCCCGCATCATGCGGGACAAGGGCTTCCGGCACCTGGTGGTCGTGGGCGAGAACGGCGACCTGGTCGGTGTGTTCTCGATGCGCGATCTGGTCGTGGGCCTGCTCGAGGAGAGGCGCGCTCTCCTGGCCGACGTCGCCGCTGCCCGCTCCCCCGCTGACGACTAGGCGGAGGTAGCCGGCCCGTCCGCCCCACCGGGTCGCGGGCGTCGCCGCCCGGTCATCGCCGGTCCTGGCCGGTACCGTGGACCGAGATGGCGGGGCACGCGGAGAGCATCGTGCGGGCCCGCGGGTTGACCAAGGCTTACCCCGGCGTCACGGCCCTCGCCGGGATCGACCTCGACATCCCGGACGGGCGCGTGGGCCTGGTCGGTGCCAACGGCGCCGGCAAGACGACGCTCTTCCGCCTGTTGTTGGGCCTGAGCCGCCCGACCAAGGGCACGGTCGAGGTGTGCGGCCTTGACGTGTCGCACGACCCCATCGGCGTTCGCAGCCGGATCGGCTACATGCCCGAGCACGACTGCCTGCCGCTCGACCAGACGGCGGCCGACGTCGTGTCCACGTTCGGCGAGCTGGGTGGCCTGCCGGTTCGTGCCGCGCGCCAGCGGGCGTCGGAAGTGCTCGACCTTGTCGGGTTGGACGAGGCCCGCTTCCGCCCGGTCGGCGGGTACTCCACCGGCATGCGCCAGCGGGCCAAGCTCGCCCAGGCCATAGTCGCCGACCCCCGGCTGGTCCTGCTCGACGAGCCCACCGCCGGCCTGGACCCCTCCGGGCGTGAGGAGATGCTCGCCCTGGTTGCCCGGTTGGGCGGCTTCGGGATCGCCGTGGTCCTCGCCACCCACCTGCTCGACGACGTCGCCGCCGTGTGCGACCACGTGGTGATGCTCGACGCCGGACGGCTGGTCACCGACTCCCCCACCGAGGCGCTGCTCCACCGCACCGGGACGGTGACCGTCGACGTCGGCCCCGCCGGCCGGCACCCGCTCGCCGACGCCCTCGCCGCCCGGGGACTGGCGGCCGTGGTCGGCGACGACGGGACGACCGAGGTCACCGTCAGCGGTGACGGTGACCTGGACCTCCTACGCGACCTGGTCGCCGAGCTCGGCCTGCCCCTATACCGGCTGACGAACCGCCTCACCTCTCTCGATGAGGTGTTCGCGCGCCGCGCGCCGTCGCCGTCGCCATGAGCGCTTCTTCGCTGCCTCGGATCCCCCCGACGACCACGGGCGCGGTGTACGACCGTGGCTACCGGCCGTACGACGGACCACGCGGCAGCCGCCGAGAAGCCGCCTTCGCCCTCTACCGGGCGTCGCTCCGCCGCGCCATCGGCCTGCGCCGGGCTTGGCGGCAGAAGCTCATGCCCGCCATGCTGCTGGCGATCGCCGTCCTGCCCGCGGCCGTCAACGTCGGCGTGGCCTATCTCACGCGCGGCACCGACCTGTCCGACATCCGGTTCATCACTTACCGCGAGTACGTGGGCGTCTCGAGTGCCCTGCTGCTGTTCGTCGCCCTCACCGCTCCCGACATCGTCTGCCCCGACCGTCGTCAACGCGTGTTGCCACTTATCTTCGCCCGGCCGCTTAGGGGCCGGGACTATGCCCTGTCCAAGATCGCGGCCATCGCCACCTGTGTCTTCGCCTTCGGCTTCCTGCCCCAGATGGTGCTCTTCGTGGGCCAGATGCTCGTCAGCGACGGCGCCTTCGACTACCTCCGGTCCAACGCCGCGGTCCTGTGGCAGGTGCCAGTCGCCGTGGCGATACTGGCCGTCTACTACGCCGTCATCGGCGTGGCCGTGGCCTCGCTCACCGGGCGCCGCATCGTGGCCGGGGCGACGATGCTCGGGCTCACCCTCGTGAGCTCCACCGTGTCGGCCATCCTCGTCGGCCTTGCGTCGGGAGGCACCGGCAACGGTAGCCCGGCTGCCCTCGTCAACATCCTGGCGTTGCCGCTGTTCGTGCGGGACCTCGTCTTCCTCGGCCAGATCCACGAAAGCTCGCGACTGTCCGGCGTGGCTGGCGGGGGCGCTCTGGCACTGGCCTGCTACACAGCCGTCGTCCTGGCCGGCACGGCCGTGGTGTTGGTCCGCTACCGATCAGTAGAGGCATGATGGAGGAGCCGGTCGGCGAGGCGGACGCTGCCAGTGGCGACCCGGCTTTCGCGGCCGACGCCACCGTCGAGGTCCACGACACGTCGGTCTGGTTCGGCCAGAAGGTGGCGCTCTCCCAGCTCAGCTGTTCCTTCGGCCCCGGGGTGACCGGGCTGCTCGGCCCGAACGGCGCCGGCAAGAGCACCTTGATGCGGGCGATCACCGGGCTGGTGGGCGTCAACACCGGAACAGTCCGCGTCGACGGCTGCGACCCGCGTCGGGACCGGGCCGTGCACCGCTACGTGGCCATGGTCCCCGAGGACGAAGCCGTCCCGAGCCGGCTCACAGCCCTCCAGCTGGTGCGTTACGTGGCCGACCTTCACGGCGTGACCGATCGCGAGGCTCCCGACCGGGCGCTCGCTCTGGTCGACATGACGGCAGCGGCCGACCGGCGCCTGAGCGGGTTCAGCAAGGGGATGCGCCAGCGGGCCAAGGTGGCGGCGGCGCTCGTCATCGAGCCCCGGGTCCTCGTGCTCGACGAGCCGCTCAACGGTGCCGACCCCGTCCAGCGGGCCCATCTCATCGACCTGTTCCGCGGCCTCGGGGCGGAAGGCAGGGCTGTGATCGTGAGCTCCCACGTGCTCCACGAGGTCGAACGTTTGGCCGACAGGGTCCTGGTGCTGATCCACGGCCGCCTGGCCGCTGCCGGCAACCACCGGGCTATCCGCGACGCCATGGACGGGCGGCCTCGCCACGTGCTCGTGCGCACCGACCGGCCCCGCCCCCTCGCCGCCGCGCTGCTCGATGTCGAGTCCGTAGCCGGCGTGAGCGTTAGCGACGCCGGGCTGGTCGTCACGACCGAGCGGGCCGGCGACCTGGCGGGGGCCGTGGCCCGGGTGGCCCGCGCCGTCGGCGCTCGGTTGCGTGAGGTACGGCCGCTAGACGACTCGCTCGAGAGCCTGTTCCGGGAGCTGACGCGGTGACCACGAAGTCCCGCGCCCGACCGCTGCGGACACTCGCTGCCGTGCTGGGGTACACCCTCCGCACCGCCATGCCGGCCCGGCGGGTGCTGCTGGTCCTCCCGACGTTCGGAGCCGTGCTCTTCGGGCTGCTGTCGCGCCTCGGGCCCGACGGCGCGAGCGACCATGCCTTCGCCCAGGTGGCCGGGACTGCCCTGCACAGCCTGGTGCTGCCGATCACGTGCCTGGTGATCGGCGACGCCATCCTCGGAGCCGAGGTCCGCTCCGGCACCTTCGCCTTCACCTGGCTGAGCCCGGCGCGCTACTCCACGATCGTCGCCGGCCGGTGGCTCGGGGGCTGGGCCATCGCCGCCGCGGTGATGGTGCCGGCCGTCGTGCTGGGCGCGACCGCAGCCGGCGCGACCGCCAGCATCGGCCCGTCGGTGCTGGCGGTCGTCGGCGGGAGCGCCGCCTACCTGGCCGTGTTCCTCGCCGTTGGCGCCAGCTTCCAGCGGCCCGTGGTGTGGTCGCTCGGCCTCGTCGTGCTGGTGGAGCGCCTCCTCGGTGCCGCCCTCGCCGGCGTGGCTCAGTGGTCGCCGGGATGGCTCGCCCAAGCCGCGCTGGTCGGGCTCACGCCGGGCGCCGACGACCTCGTCCGCCAAGGCATACCGCACGGCTGGGCTGCCCTCGGCCGACTGGCCGTGCTGGCAGGGATCGGCCTGGTGGTGGCCGCCCGACGGCTACGCAAGCTCAAGCCAGCCTCGGCCTCCGACTGAACGGATTGAACTGACGTCCTGACCAGAGCAACGGGGGGTGCACCAATTTGACGATCGCCAACGTGGAGATGGCAGAGGCGTGGGACGGGGACGAGGGCGACCATTGGGCCCGGAACGCCGACATGTACGAACGAGGCAGCGCGAGGCACTGGAAGCGGTTCCTCGAAGGCAACTTCGTCGCCACCGACGACCGGGTGCTCGATATCGGCTGCGGCACCGGGAGGTCCACCCGTGACGCCGCCCGCGTGGCGTCGTCGGGGTCGGTGCTAGGTGTGGACCTGTCGGCCCGGATGCTGGGACGGGCGCGAGCGCAGACCGCCATCGACGGGATCGTCAATGTGCGGTTCGAGCAGGCCGACGCCCAGGTGCACCCCTTCGAGCGGAGCGCCTTCGACGTGACGATCAGCAGCTTCGGTGTCATGTTCTTCGGCGACCCCATCGCCGCCTTCGCCAACATCGGGAGTGCCTTGCGCCCCGGTGGCCAGCTCGCCCTGTTGACGTGGCAGGAGCTCGGCCGTAACGAGTGGATCACCGCCTTGCGCGAGGCGCTTGCCGTCGGGCGGACCCTGCCCGAGCCCCCACACGGCGCACCAAGCCCTTTTGCCTTGGCGGAACCCGACCGGGTCCGGGCCGTCCTCGGCGACGCCGGCTTCGACGCCATCGAGCTCGACGGGATCGAGGAACCCCTCGACCTGGGACCGAACGTCGACGACGCCTACGGCTTTCTTTCCACGATGGGGGTGGTCCGGGGCCTGACCCAGGACCTGGACAGCGACCTCCGAGCCCTGGCGCTTGACCGGCTGCGCGACGTGCTGGATACGCACAACACCGATGAAGGCGTCCTGGTCGGCTCCTCGGCCTGGCTGATCACCGCGCGCCGCGTGGGGAACTAGGCCTGTCTTGGTTTCTTGGCACCTGGGGACGCGCCGGCGGCATAGCGACGCATCCAGTTCGATGGAATGGGAGCATTGGGCCGTGCACCTCCCGCCAGGGGCTTCGCCATGACCGTCATCGTGGTCTGCGCGGTGTTGGTAGTGGTCGGCCTCGCTCTCGCCGTGGTGTGGGGCGGCAACAGCGTGGCGGACCCACCCGGTCCTGACTCGGCGGAACCGCCCGACCGTCCCACCGCTGGACTGGCGCTGAGCCGCCTGGCCTGGCGACTCGACATAGCCATCATCTCGGGACTGGTGGCCGGTATCACCATCGCCGGGGCCGGTGGTCGGCTGGCCATGCGGCTGCTGGCCGCCACTGCCGGCGACGGGGCTCAGGGCCGTCTGACCGAGGCTGAGGAGGTGGTGGGGCGCATCACCACGGAGGGGACCATCGGCTTCATCGTCTTTGTGGGGGTGTTCTCCGGCCTGCTGACCGGCGTCGCCGTCATGGTCCTGCGCCGCTGGCTCCCCCGGGGCCGCCTGGGAGGCTTCGCCTTCGGTGCCCTGCTGCTGGTGGTGGGCGCTACCCGGCTCGAGCCCATGCGGACCGACAACCCCGACTTCGACCTCGTCGGCCCTTCGTGGCTCGCCCTGGTCGTGTTCGGGGCCGTGGTCCTGGCGCAAGGCGTGGTGACCGCGGCCGTGGCTAGTCGCCTGAGTCGATCCCTGCCCCTGCTGTCCCGCCGACCGGTGACGATCTTCGCTCACCTGCCGATCGTCGTGATCCTGCTTCCCTCGCCCCTACTCGTCGGCGCTGTCGTGCTGGCGGCGTTGGCCGTCTCGCTAACCCGGTTCCCGAGAGTCGCCGGTCTGTTCGAGTCACGAAGGGCGTTGGTCGCCGGCCGGGTCGTGCTCGCGGCCTTGGCCCTGGTGTCGTTGCCGGGATTCGTTGTTGCGATCGCCGACATCGCCGGCCGCGGGCCCTGATCGTGCCGGACCCCCCTCGTGCTCGCGGCCCCGGAGGGGGCGCCGAGGCAGCCGTCCTCGCAAACCACCGTGGCCGGTGGGTCGCGCAGGATGGCCTGGAGATCCTTGTCGATGCCGAGTCACCAGGTGCCGTCGTGCGATGGATGAGAAATCACGGCCGCAAGGCCCGGGTGTGGCGAGTCCCCGCGTCGCCAGCCGATGTCGGATCGGGCCTTGCCTCCGACCTGGCTGAGACACGTCCCGCGTCCGGGTGATCGTCACCTTCACCTCGTTGCCCGACAGCCGGCGACC
>JBOGIF010000194.1:0-1704 GCA_050742415.1 Acidimicrobiales bacterium
GGCCGACGGTGACCGCTCGGGCAAGTCCGGCCACCTCCACGTCTTCGTCGACCGGCCGCCCACCCCCGCCGGCCAGGCGATCCCGGTCGAGCCCGGTATAATCCACTCGGCCGCCACCACCATCGAGGTTCCCGGCCTGGCACCGGGGGAGCACACGCTCTGGGTGGTCGCCGGCGACGGCACCCACGTTCCGCTCGACCCGAGCGTCATGGACAAGCTCACCGTCACCGTCTCGTAGAACCCGAGCCCGACCCTCCCGAACTGGTGACACAGAGAGTGGCTGTGGGGGGCCCTGGGTGTCACCAGTTCGGCGGGGGAGACGGGGCGGCGAACGGCCTAGAGGCGTAGAGGCCGGATCGGCGCGAGGACCGCGGACGGGTTCTCGCGCCACACCTCCGGCTGCACGTCGACGTACAGCTCGATCTCGTTGCCGTCGGGGTCCGATATGTAGAGGCTGTGGGTGATGGTGTGGTCAGCGGCGCCGCCGATGGCCACACCGGCCTCCTTCAGCCGGGTCACCGCCTCGCGCAGCTCGTCATCGGTCTCGCCGATCTTGAGCCCGAAGTGGTAGAGCCCCACCCGCCTTCCCGCGGGCAGGGCCGCGGCACCGGGGCCGACCTCTATGAGCAGCAGCTCGTGATGGGTGCGCCCCGAGCTGAAGGCGGCGGCGGGCATGCCAAGCGGCTCCTCGCCACCGACCTCGGTCCATCCGAGCACGTCGCGGTAGAACCGACGCGACTGTTCGAGATCCCGCACGTACAGCACCAGGTGCCCGAGCTCCTTGACCTCCATGACCAGTCCTCCTTCGTCCTTGTCTCTTCTTGTCGGTTGCAGCGCTTACAGCAGCCTCTGCATGACCGCGACGTCTAGCCATCGCCCGAACTTGCGGCCCACTTCCCGTTCCACCCCGACCAGCTCGAAGCCGCAGGCGCGGTGCAGACGGATCGAGGCCTCGTGGCCCCCGACGATCCTTCCCATCACCGAGTGAAAGCCGTGCACGCCTCCGAGGCGCACCAGCTCACCGAGCAATGCCCGCCCGCATCCATGACCGCGCCAGTCGTCGCGTACGTAGACCGAGTCCTCGACGGTGGTGGAGTACGCCGGCCGCGACCGGTACGGGCCGAGCGACCCGAACCCCACCACCTCACCATCGACGTCGGCCACGATCGCCGGATGAGCGCCGGCGTGCTCGTCGAGCCAGACATGCTGGTCGGCCAGGGTCCGGGGGACCAGATCGAAGGTCGCGGTCGTGCCCACGACCTCGGGGTTGTAGATGGAGCGGATGGCCTCCGCGTCACTCGGCTGGGCCAACCTGACCTCGACCGTGCGACGGCTGACTATCATCCTGGTACGACGCCCCCTTAGCTCAGTCGGCAGAGCACAGCCATGGTAAGGCTGGTGTCGTCGGTTCGATTCCGACAGGGGGCTCACGACTGGCTCCACAAACAAACCGCCTGGCGGCGTAGCTCAGTAGGCAGAGCGCTCGGCTCATAATCGAGTGGTCGGCGGTTCGAGTCCGCCCGCCGCTACCAAAGTCAACTCAGAAGACCAGAAGACCGGAAGAAGAGGACCAACCGATGGCCAAGCAGAAGTTCGAGCGCTCCAAGCCGCACCTCAACGTGGGGACGATGGGCCACATCGACCACGGCAAGACCACACTCACCGCCGCCATCACCAAGGTCCTCCACGACGCCAACCCCACGG
>JBOGIF010000195.1:0-48483 GCA_050742415.1 Acidimicrobiales bacterium
GAAACGGCCCGACCGTGCTGAAGGAGTATCACCTCCGCCCCACCGGGTGACGAGCGATACGCCGCCGGGATCACCCGTTCCACCAGCGGATACGGTGGACCCTAACGCTCCGGCCTGAGCAGGTAAAAGCCCAGGTAGCACAGCGTTTCCGGGTTTCTAGGGTTCAAGTAGCCTTGCCAAAGGCGATAGTTAGGCGATGATGCCAGCGCTTCCGGTACGATCGCCGCATGACCACACAAAAGGTGTCCGTCACGCTTGAGGCGGCAGCCGTCGCACGCGCTCGCCACGCTGCTGGCCCGAGGGGATTGTCGTCGTACCTCGACACCGCACTCCAGGAGAAGCTCGACCGAGACGAGCGTCGCCGTGCCGTCATCAAGTATCTCGATGAGCTAGAGGCGGCCGATCCGACACCCGAGAGCGTCAAGGTGCGCGCCGCCCGAAGATCATCGCGGCTCCGAGGCGCCACCAGCGCATGACCGAGCCTGTCGTCGTGCTTGACACCGGGGTCATCGATCTCGCGACGAAGGACCGTGAGTTCAGGTGGGTCCTGCGGGATCTCGTCGACGGGGGCTGGACCGCGGTCATCCCGACGGTCGTCCTGGCCGAGGCGATCACCGGGCGGGCAGAGGATGCGCCCACCAACCAGGCGGTCAATCGAGTCGGTACCGTCGACACCGATCAGGTCATTGCCCACCGCGCCGGGCTGCTGCGCTACCGCGCAGAGCGATCGGCCGGCAGGCGGCCACCCGGAGGGATCGACGCCATCGTCGCCGCGCACGCTGTCGAAGCCAGCATTGGGGTGGTGTTCACGACGGATCCCGCGGCCCTGCGTCGACTCCTCATCGACCACACCCACATCCGAGTAGAGAAGCCCTGACGCGACCCCGAGGCGACCCTCGGATTGACCTCCTGCCCGAGCACCCCGTTCTATCTGCCTCGGTTGCGGCCGAGCGTCTGGAGGTCTCCGAGCGCGCCGCGCGCAATGCGCTAGACGTTCTAGCGGCTCGCTCCGTAGTCGAACGGTATGGCGCCACCGTAGCTCGCCCCGGTCGTCCGACTCGCTGGTGGGTCGCCCCCGGCCTTGTCGACCTCGTACAAGGATGGACGGGATGACCCACATGCCGACGTCACGCACCCCCGTCGGCAACGTGGGCTCCTGGGCGCCGAAGCACTCCTCCTAACAGCGGATACGGTTGACTCTCTCGCTCTTTCCAACCGCCGCCCTTCCACGCTATGTACGGCGATTACGAGGCGCCCGTGAGGATCGATAACGCCACGGTCCTTGTCGGCTCTCCCCCGCACGGCGGCACGCCCTGGTCACGGAGTGAGCCGAGTTGTCCCCGCGACTACCGGCTTCGGCTCACTTTCTCCGACAACCTGGCTCGGGAACTCGATCTCGAGGGGCTGGAGGGCGAGGTCTTCGAGCCTCTGCACGATCGCTCGGTGTTCGCACAGGTCTCGGTGGACACTGTCGCCGGCACCATCCAGTGGCCCAACGGCGTCGACCTCGATCCTGCCGTCCTGCACGGGAACCGCGAGCCGGCGAGCGGGCACGGCCCCGTCCTTCTGAAGGAGTAGTGGACCGATAGAGGGGTCGCCTCGATGTCCGAGGTGAGCAGGTAGACGCCGAGCGCGTCGGAGCCGCCGGGTCAAGTGGTTTCGAAGCCGAACCGCTCCAACCACTGGCGAGCACGATCGTTGATCGCGGTTGCGACCACGGCCCGAAAGGCCGCCTTCAGGCTGAGTTCCACCGCAGTGGCCGGGACGTGACCAACGAGCGCGGTGCGCCGCCGAACGCCCCGATCAACTACACCATGCGTGGGCGAGGACGACATCTGGGTTTCAAGTGAACGAGACGCGTACCACCGTCGCCCGCAGCACGGACTGGCCGTCGGCGGCTGAGAGCTCGTAGAGAACGACAGCGCCGGCGGGCTTGGTCGGGGTCCGGAACTCGACCTCGCCGTCGAACGGGATCTTTTCCGTCCCGCCGCCGGTCACCGAGCCCCGGCCGAGGGACTGGTCCGAGAGCATGCCGTCCTCGCGAACGGCCACGGTCACGTTGCCCTCGAAGGCAATGGCCGTACCGGCCAGCTTCACGGGCGACGAGATACGGGACAAAGACTTCGGCTGGTCGACGGTGATCTCGGCGGAACGGGCGCCCACGACGGTCCACGGCGCGGTCGGGCCGTCTCCGGTCCTTCGCAGTGACACGGTCATCGACGGTCGGGGGCCGGAGATCGGAGCCCCGCCCTCGCCCCGCCCGAAGCCGACCGGCACATCCGTCACCTCGCCCACGACGACCGGGACGAAAGCGACCGGCGAGGCCATGCCGACGTAGCGGGCTGCGAACTCTCGAGCGGTCGCCGACGGGTCCCGGAAGGTCCGGTCGGGCCCGGCGGCGTAGGCGTCGGCCTCGGTCTGGGTGGCGAACGGCCAGATGCCGGGGAAGGTCGCGGCACCCACGGTGGTCGCCGGAGCCACGGTCGTCGCAGTCGTCGCCGGCTGCGACGTGGTGGTCGGGACTCCACCGCCGTCGTCCCCAGAACAAGCACCAAGAACCAGGAGGACCGTCGCCAACGCTCTCGACCGGTTCACGGAGCCCTTCCTCACGTCGTGCCCTCCACCAGGTCGGCGAAGGGCACATCCTTGTCGGCGCGCGGCGGCCGGGGAAGGCCGAGCACCCTTTCGGCCACGATCGTGCGCAGCACCTCGTCGGTACCGCCGGCGATCATGGTGGCCGGTACCCACAGCTGCACGAGCGAGTAGTCGTCCCACACCATTGCTCCGGCGCCTCGCATGGCGTCGAGAAGCTCGTCGCTGCGCCGCGAGACGCGGGTGGACGCCAGCTTGGCGAGCGTGCCCTCCGGGCCGGGCATCTCACCCCTCTCCAACTTGGCCACCGCCTCCTCGCCGAGGTACTGGAGGCAGCGGGACTCGACGTAGAGCTGGGCGGCCACCTGGCGCGCCACCGGGTCGGCAGAAACGGCACTGGCGGCGAAGTCACGCAGGATGCGGTCCACGCCGCCGGCGACCCGGGCCACGCCCAGCCCGAGGTTGAGGCGCTCGCTCCAGAGGGTCGTGCGCGCCACCGCCCAGCCCTCACCTTCCGTACCCACCCGCTCGGAGTCGGCGATGCTCACCCCTTCGAGGAACACCTCGTTGAAGGCCGCCCCGCCGGTCATCTGCCGCAGCGGTTGCGTGCGGATGCCCGGCGCGCGCATGTCGACGGCGAAGCAGGTGCAGCCCTCGTGCTTGGGCACGTGCCAGTCGCTGCGCGCGAGGAGCAGGCCGAAGTCCGCGTAGTGGGCGGCCGAGGCCCAGAGCTTGTGGCCGCTGACCCGCCACCCGCCACCCCTACCCGCGTTCTGGCGCTCGGCCGATGTACGCACGGCGGCGATGTCGGAGCCGGCCTCGGGCTCGCTGAACAGCTGGCACCAGATCTCGTCGCCGCGCAGCATCGGCCTCAGGTAGCGCAACTTCTGCTCCTCGGTGCCGTGTGCGATCAGGGCCGGACCGACGATGCTCTCGCCGATCAGGTTGATGCCCGGGGGCACCCCGGCGGCCGCCGCCTCCTGCGCCCATGCCACCCGGTGGGAGATCGGCAGGCCGCGGCCGCCATGCTCGGTAGGCCAACCCAGGCCGGCGTAGCCCCCGTCGAACAGCTCCCGCTGCCAGGCCCGGCCCCGCTCCACGTGCTCGGTGTCGCTCACGTCGGCGAACACGAGAGACGGGCTGTCGCGGTCGACCATCACCCGGTAGGGCGCCACGTGGGCGTCCAGCCAGGCCCGGGCCTCGGCACGGAAGGTGTCGTCGGACGTCATCGGGCGGCGCCGCAGCGGGTGCAGGCCGGATAGGCCCGAGACGTCGGCCGGCCGCAGGCTCGACAGACCGAGGCAACGACATCGCCTCGGCACACGCGGGCCACGGCCGAGAGGAGCATCCCGCCCACGGCGACGGCGAGGGCCACTTCCAGCAGGTCTCGGACCACCGTCATCAGTCTGGCGCAGCGGCTTCTACCCTCGGGTGATGAACCGACTGGCCGCCGAGACGAGCCCCTACCTCCAGCAGCACAAGGACAACCCCGTCGACTGGTACCCGTGGGGCGACGAGGCCTTCGAGCGGGCCCGGACCGAGGAGCGGCCGGTGCTGCTCTCGGTCGGGTACGCGGCGTGCCACTGGTGCCACGTGATGGCCCACGAGTCGTTCGAGGACGAGGCGACGGCGGCCGTGATGAACGAGCTGTTCGTCAACGTCAAGGTCGACCGGGAGGAGCGGCCCGACGTCGACGCCGTCTACATGGAGGCGGTGCAGGCCATGACCGGCCACGGCGGCTGGCCCATGACCGTCTTCCTCACCCCCGACGGCAAGCCGTTCTTCGGCGGCACCTACTTCCCCAACCAGAAGCGGTCGGGAATGCCGGCGTTCGTCGACGTGTGCCAGGCGGTGTCCCAGGCATGGCACGAGCGCCGGGAGGGCGTCGTCGAGCAGGCGGGCCGCATGACCGCTTCCCTGGGCCAGGCGTCCGAGCTCGTCCCCTCGACCGACGGGGTACCCGGCGGCGAGGCGCTGGTGGCGGCGCGCAACGGCCTGGCGGCGCGGTTCGACGCCCAGTGGGGCGGCTTCGGGCCGGCCCCCAAGTTCCCCCAGCCCGACGTGCTCGACGTGCTCCTACGCCACCATGCCCACACCGGGGAGGCCTACGCCCTGGCGATGGCGACCACGACCCTCGACGCCATGGCCTCGGGCGGGATCTACGACCACCTGGGCGGTGGGTTCTCGCGGTACTCGGTCGACGGACGATGGCTCGTCCCACATTTCGAGAAGATGCTCTACGACCAGGCCCTGCTGGCCGCCGCATACCTCCACGCCTGGCAGGTGACCGGCGAGGCCCGCTACCTCCAGGTGCTGAGCGAGACCATCGACTACGTCCGCCGGGATCTCCGCCACTCCGAGGGCGGTTTCTTCTCCTCGGAGGACGCCGATTCCGAGGGAGTGGAGGGCAAGTTCTACGTGTGGAGCAGCGACGAGGTCGCCAGCGTTGTCGGGCCGCTGGCTCCCGAGGCCATCGCCTGGTGGGGCGTCACCGACGGTGGCAACTTCGAGGGCGCCAACATCCTCAACCGTCCCGAGCGCGGCGACCTCATCAGGCCCGAGCCGGTGGAAGAGGCCCGGCGCCTGCTCTTCGAAACTCGCGAGAAGCGCGTCCGGCCAGGGCTCGACGACAAGGTCCTCACCGAGTGGAACGCGATGTTCCTCTCCACCTTGGCGGCGGCCGCCGCCGCCACCGGACGGGCCGACTGGCTGGCCGACGCCCGCTCCAACGGCGAGTTCCTACTGTCCTCCCTACGGCGTCCCGACGGCCGGTGGCTGCGGTCCTGGCAGGGCGGCCGCCCGGGCCGGCCACTCGCCTACGCCGCCGACCTCGCCGCCGTCGTGGATGCCTTCACCCGCCTGGCCGAGGCCACCGGCGATGGCCGTTGGATTGCAGCCGCTCGCCAGACGGCCGGCTCGATGATCGAGCTGTTCTGGGACGACGCCGCCGGCGGCTTGTTCACCACCGGCTCCGACGCCGAGACCCTCATCACCCGCTCCAAGGACATCATCGACCAGGCCGTCCCGTCGGCCAACGGGACAGCGGCACTGGCGCTGCTCCGGCTGTCGGCGCTCGTCGGTGACGACGGGTACCGGGAGCGGGCAGAAGCCATCCTGCGGCTGTTGGCCGGCCCTCTGGGCCAGCACCCCACCGCTTTCTGCCGGTTGCTGGCCGCCGTGGACCTGGCCGCGTCCGGGCCCACGGAGATCGCCATCATGGGGGACCGCCCCGACCTCGCTAGCGCAGTGGCCGCACGGTACCTTCCGAACGCGGTGCTGGCGTGGGGCGAGCCCTACCCGTCCCCGCTGTTCGAGGGCCGCGCCGAGGGTCTGGCCTACGTGTGCCGCAACTACGCCTGCCAGGCTCCCGCCGCCGACGAGGAGACATTGCTGGCCCAGCTCGCGCCCCAGGCCAAGGCCTAGCCAATGGGTTCACCACCGGCCACGGTGGACCATGTCGGCCCCGGGGCGGCGGCCGCGGGCGAGGGACGGCGAAGGCTCGTCCGGGCGCCGGAACCCTATGGCGATCGCCCCCAAAGGCACATAGGCCTCGGGGACGCCGAACTCGGCCCGAAATGCGTCCGGCTGGAAAACACCGAAGAAGAGGGCGCCCAGCCCGGCGTCCACTGCCGTCAGCAGGATCAGCAGGGTGCTGAAGCTGGCGTCCACGTGCCAGTACGGCACCTGCCATCCCGACCGTCGGGCAGGCCGATCCTTGTCGGCTTCGGCGTAACGGTCGAAGTAAGCCTGCGGGTGGGCCAGCGGTACGACCAACAACGGAGCTCGCAGGAGCCCCGCCCAGCGAAAGCCGACCCGCCTTTCGGGCGGTAGGCACGCGGCCCAGTAGCGCCCGGTCTCGGCCCGACCTTGGAGGACCAACAGCTCCGTCCCCTGGGTGAATCCTGCCGACGGGCCCCTCAACCCATTGGCGATGATCCGCTCAACCAGTTCGGGCGAAAGCGGCCGGTCGTCGAAGTTACGAACCATGCGGCGCCGGCGCACGACCTCTTGGAACTCCACGGCGGGGAGTATCCACCACTTCGGCGGTTCGGCGCGCCACCATACGAGGCCATGCGAACCGACGTGCGTTATCGCGTGGAAGTGACGGGGGCAGAGATACGGCTTCTGGTGCTCGCCCACACAGCCGTTGGGTGCACCGGGATCGACCTGGCTTCGGGCGCATTCGTCCGGGCCGTGCACCCGGCCACCGACGAGCCGCTCCGCACCCTCGACGTGGTCAGCGCCGAGATCGGAGAGCCCCTCGACCCACCCGAGTTCGCCCAGCCCGAGGCGGTACAACTGGCTTCTCCGCCACGCAAGGTGGGGAACCTCGGCATCCGCCGGGCCGAGCGCTACCTCCAGGCCGTCCAGCACCCTCCCCAGAGCCCGCTCCTGGGCTTTTCCGGACCGGCGGTGCCGTACTGGACCCGCGCCGGCGACCGTCCCTCCCTCAGCGTGCTCACCGCCGAGGTCGGCCCCCAGGTCCGCTGGGCCGCCTCCGGCTTCGAGTGCCGGTTCTCATGGCAGGGCCAGCTCCATCAGCTACCGCTCGGAGACGACGCCCTCGAGGCGACGCTGCGGCGCCTGGAACGGCCCCGTTGCTCGGGGCGGGAGCTCGCCCGGCTGCTGGGCTACCGGCCACGGCGGCTACTGGTGGTCCTAACGCCGCCGATCGACGGCTACTGCTTCAAGCAGGTGGCCGCCCTACTGCCGGGTGGCCGCCACGCCGGCAAGACCTGAGCACTGCTACTTGGCCACCCGGCGCGCCAGATCCTCGGCCATGGCCCACCCGAAGGCGATGACGCTGTCACCTTGCGCCTCGTCGAGACCCTCGAACAGCGACGCAACCTCGAGATCGACCGCCTCGGTCGCAAGGCTTTCGTAGTCCAGGCCCGCCGGCGGGTCGCCGGTGCCGGCCAGCACGAATGTGCGGTCGTCGACCTTGCCCTCGGCACCGAATCGCTTGGCCAAGCGTCGGCCCCATGCCCGCTCCTCGCCGCTGGCCTTGTGACCCGGTCGAGGAACGATGTCGAGCAGGCCCTCGAAGGCGGCGAACGCTCCGGCGGATAGGAGGCGGGTGCCGACGAGCACGTCCTCGTCAGGAAAGGCGAGGACGGCGCGACGGAGCTGGTCGCCCACCAGCGCCCGCAGCACCTGGGCACGGTTGGCCGTACGCTTGACCGACGCCAGGCCCACGAGCACCGACGGTGTCCCCCCGATGCGCTCCAAGGTCGAGAAGGAGAACCCCGACAGGTCGGTACCGTCGCGGACCTGGGTGATCAGGACCCACTGCTCGCAGTGCTTCGACAGGATCCCGACGTCGTAGCCGGCCGCCCCGTCGGCGCAGATGTCGGCCATCTCCGCGACCTCGGCGTCGCTGAGAGCCGTGCAGTCCTTGGTTTCGACCCGTAGTGCCATGCGGCGTGCTCCCCAGAATCGGCGTGACTAGGTCACTAGTCCATTCGGTCCGAGCAGCACACGCAACTCGGCGAACAGACCGTTGGCCGCGTCGACCCGGAACTCGTCGGGCAGACGCAGCACCGTGCGGTCCATGTGGACGTGGACGGGCTGGCGTCCGGGGTGGTCGCGCAGCAGGGCTTTGAGCCGGCCCAGGAGGCTCGAGGTCATGCCCGAGGGGGCGAGGTTGATGCGCACGGGAAGGTCGGCCTCCCTTCCTACCTCGGGCCGTTTCAGCTCCAGGCAGACGATCTTGGCCGCGTCCTCGCGCAGGTCGAGGCGTCCCTTGACGCACACGATGGCGTCCTCGGCCAGCATCGGGCCGTACTCGGTCATCGTCCTGGGGAACACCATGACCTCGACCGCCGACTGGAGGTCCTCGAGGGTGAAGACCGCCATCAGGTCACCGCGCTTGGTGTACTTGCGGGACAGGGCGGTGACGACGCCGCCGACCCAGCGGGTGTCGCCGTCGCGCTGCTCCCGCAACTCGGCCAAGGAGCAGTCGGTGTGTCGCCGGAGCGAGGCCTCCACACCAAGCAGCGGGTGGCCGCTCACGTAGAGCCCGAGCATCTCCTTCTCGGACGCCAACCGCTCCGCCGGGTCGAACTCGATGTCGGGCACGGCGATGCGCTCGTCGTGGACGAGCGGTGCCTCGTCGGAGACCGAGAGGCCGTCGCCGAACAGGCTCATGACCCCCATCTCCCGCTCCCGCCGGAGAGCGAGCGTGCGATCGATGACCTGCTCGAAGACCGTCAACAGCCCCTTTCTCGGATGGCCGGCCGAGTCGAAGGCGCCGGCGCGGATCAACGACTCGACCGACCTCTTGTTGAGCACCAGGGGGTCCACCCGGGAGCAGAAGTCGAAGAAGTCGGCGAAGGGCCCACCGCGCCCGCGCTCGGCCACCACGTGTGCGACCAACGCCTCGCCCACGTTGCGAACCGACGCCAGGCCGAAAGAGATACGGCCCTCCGACGTGGCGAAATGGGCACCCGACCGGTTGACGTCGGGGACCTGCACCTCGACACCCATGTTGCGGCACTCGGCCAGGTAAACGGCGGTGCGGTCCTTGTCGTCGCGCACCGACGTGAGCAGGGCGGCGAGGTACTGGACCGGGTGGTTGGCCTTGAGCCAAGCCGTCTGGTAGGCGACCAGGCCGTAGCAGTAGGCGTGGCTCTTGTTGAAGGCGTAGTCGGCGAAGGGCTCGATCACGTCGAACAGCGCGGTGCCCAACTCCGCGGTGTAGCCGGAGGCACAGCAGCCGGCCACGAACTTCTCCCGCTCTAAGGCGATGAGGGCGCGGATCTTCTTCCCACAGGCCTTGCGGAGGTTCTCGGCCTCCTCCAAGGAGTAGCCAGCGAAGCGCTGGGCCACGCGCATCATCGACTCCTGATAGATCATCAGGCCCTGGGTGTCGGCCAGTACGTCGGCCAGCTCGTCGTGCACATAGGTGACGGGCTTGCGGCCGTTCTTGCGGTCGGCGTAGTCGTTGTGCATGTTGGCCGCCATCGGCCCCGGCCGGTAAAGAGCCACGAGGGCAGCGATGTCGTCGAAGCTCGTCGGGGCCAGCGAACGCATGAGAGCGCGCATGGGCCCTCCCTCGAGCTGGAAGACGCCTACCGAGTCGCCCTTTCGCAGCATCTCGAACGTGCGCTCGTCGTCGAGAGTCACCCCGTCGATGTCGGGACGGACGCCGGTGGACGCCTCCACCAGGTCAAGGGCGCCCTCGATCACGGTGAGGTTCCGCAGCCCGAGGAAGTCCATCTTCAGAAGGCCGAGATCGGCCACACCGTGCATCTCGTACTGGGTGACTATCGGTGCGTCGGCGGGGTCGCCGCCGGGCTCGGGCTTGCGCTGCACCGGCAGGTACTCGGTCAGGGGCTCCCTCGTGATCACCACCGCGGCGGCGTGGATCCCGTCCTGGCGGCGCAGGCCTGCCAGGCCACGCGCGACCTCGATCACCTTCCGGGCGTCTGGGTCGGTCTCGTACAAGCCCCGCAGCTCGGCGGCCATCTTGTAGCCGTCCTCGTGGCCGGGCGTGATCTCCAGGCACGCGGCCAGCGGGGTGTCACGACCCATCACCAGGGGGGGCATGGCCTTGGCGATGCGGTCGCCGACCGCGTAGGGGTAGCCGAGGACACGGGCGCCGTCGCGAACCGCGGCCCGGGCCTTGATGGTGGAGAAGGTGACGATCTGGGCCACGTGGTCGGCTCCGTAGCGCTCGGCCGCGTAGCGGATCATCTCGCCGCGGTAGCGCTCGTCGAAGTCCATGTCGATGTCGGGCATCTCCTTGCGCCCGGCGTTCAGAAAGCGCTCGAAGAGCAGCCCGTAGCGAATGGGGTCGAGGTCGACAATGCCCAGGCAGTAGGCCACGCAGCATCCCGCGGCCGACCCGCGTCCGGGCCCGACCCGGATGCCGCGGCGACGGGCGTAGGCGATCAGGTCCCAGACGATCAGGAAGTAGGCCGATAGCCCCATCTCCGAGATCACGGCCAGCTCGTGGTCGAGGCGGGCGATGGCCTCGGCCGGCACCGGGGTGCCGTAGCGGCGCTCGGCCCCCTCGAGGGTGAGCTGGCGCAGGTAAGCGTCCTCCGAAGCCACGCCCGGAGGCAGGTCGAACCGGGGCAGCTCGGGCTTGCCGAACTCGATCTCCACGCAGGCCCGCTCGGCGATCCGCATGGTGTTGTCGCACGCCTCGGGCAGCTCGGCGAAGAGATGGCGCATCTCCGCGGCGGTCTTCAGGTAGTGCTGGTCTCCCTCGAACTTGAATCGCTTGGGGTCGTCCATCTGGGCACCCGTCTGGACACACAGAAGGGCGTCGTGGGCGACCGCGTCGGACTGCGACGTGTAGTGGCTGTCGTTGGTGGCCAACAGCGGAAGGCCGAGGCGCCGGGCGATGGCAACCAGCTCGACGTTGGACCGCTTCTGGTCGTCGAGGCCGTGGTCCTGGAGCTCGACGAAGACCTGGTCGGGCCCGAAGATGTCGGCGAGGCGGGCGGTGGCGGCGGTGGCGGCGGCCAGGTCGCCCCTGAGCAGCGCCTGGCACACGACCCCGCCCAAGCACCCGGTGGTGGCGATCACCCCTTGGGAGTGACGCTCGAGTAGCTCCCAGTCCAGGCGGGGCTTGTAGTAGTAGCCCTCGAGATAAGCCGCCGAGGACAGCTTCATCAGGTTGCGGTAGCCGGCGGTGGTCTCGGCCAGCAGGGTCAGGTGGTAGTAGAGCTTGTTGCCGCCGTCGCCGTCCCCGCCGGTGTCGTCGATGCGGCCCCGGCGCACCGGGCGCTCGAAACGGCTCTCGGCCGCCATGTAGGCCTCAGTGCCGATGACCGGCGTGAGCCCTCGCGCCCTCGACGAGCGGTAGAAGTCCAGGACGCCGTACATGTTGCCGTGATCGGTGATCCCGATCGCGGTCTGCCCGTCGGCGGCGGCCGCGGCCACCACCTCGTCTATCCGGGCGGCACCGTCGAGCATGGAGAACTCGGTGTGCACATGGAGGTGGGTGAAGCCCCCGGCTCTCAACAGACTCCTCGATTTCCCCAGGCTGTGGACGAGTTACAGGTATGTGATTCTAGTGGGCCGAGCCGCGGCTGTCGCCGTCATCGGGAGGGTCCACCAATCGGAAGAGGCCGGTTGCTATAAATGCCGGTCGGGGACAACGCCTCGGCTCGTGACTCGCCCTATACCGACCCGACAGAAAAGGCGGCCACCTTGCTCCGTAACACTCACAAGGGAATCGGAGCCGCGGCCACGGTCCTGTTCATCGCGGCGGCCGGTGTGCTTCTAGCCAATGGTGCCGGCGCCACGGGCACCGAGGAATTGCTCGTCGGGTCGGTTGGGGCCGACGGAACCGCCGGTCCGCACGTCTTCTCAGCCGGGCCCGGACCTCTCAGGGTCCGCCTTAAGTGCCGGAATGGTGCCTCCATCTTGTCGGTGCGGATTACCGGCCCCGGCTCCTCGCAGACAGTCGTCGCCGAGAACTCTCCCGGCAGGTGCGACGGGGACAGGCTGACTGCGCGCGGCCGGATACCCACGGAGGGCAGCTACCGCGCCTTCGTGTCCGAGAGTGGGGGCGTCGGCACCAATTACAAGCTCAAGGTCGAGTACAGGTTGCCGACCACATCGGGCCCGACGACCTCGACTTCGACACCCGAATCGACGACGACCACGTCCGGGGCGACCACTTCGTCGACGTCCACGTCAACCACCATGCAGGGAAACACCACGACCACCTCTCGGCCTCCGGGTGACGATTGCACCGGATCGGGTGACGAGACCGCGCTGGTGCAGGCCAAGATCAACGAAGTCGCCGACGGCGGCACTGTCACCCTCTCGGGCACCTGCCGGGTCCCCGGCGAGCTTCAGATCATCGGCCGCAAAGGCTTGACCGTCGCGGGTCCCGTCACCCTCGACGGCAGCTCGATGATCGCTAGCGACGCACGCCACCTGCGAGTGCAGGGCGGGGAGAGGATCACGATCCGCAACCTCACCATTCTCGGAGCGCGCGGGACCTGCCGTGACACCTGCGGCTCGGCCGGGTACGACCGTGAGCACGGGATCGCGATCGAGTCGTTCAAGGGCGACCCGCTGACCGATGTCGTGATCGACAAGGTCACGATCAGGGGCGTGCACGGCGACTTCGTCTACCTGGGCATCAAGGGGAGCGATGCACCAGCGGACGCGCCCAACCGCGTGACGATAAAGAACAGCACCTTCGTGAACTCGGGGCGGCAGGGGATCGCCGCAGCCGGGGCCGAGGACCTGCGAATCAACGGTAACCACCTCGAAGCGGCGGGCCGCACCCTCTTCGACTTCGAAGCGGAGGCCGGCGGCGTCGGGAAGGTGACGATCACCGACAACGACACATACGACTACGACAACGCCATCATCAATATCGGGTGCGCCGACCGGGGCACCGGTGTTCCGCTCAACCGCGGTCCGATCGAGTTCACGGGCAACCGCATCCACGACCAGCGCCTCAGGATCAGCACGTCCTGCCCTGAGGTCAGCCGGCCGCCGGTCCTCAACGTCGGACCCAACCAGGAGAACGTCTAGAACCGGCCGCCAGGGCTCAGATGTAGGTGCCGGGCCTGGCTGCCTCCCCCTCGACCGTCCCGATCGGCAGGGCTCGGCGCTGGGCGTCCTCGAGCTGGGCCCTGGCAGCCACCTGCTGTGAGAAGAGCGCGGCTTGGATCCCGTGGAACAGTCCCTCCAGCCATCCGACCAGCTGGGCCTGGGCAACCCGCAGCTCGCCCTCGGTAGGGGTGCCCTCGTCGAACGGAGAGCTCAACCGCGACAGCTCGTCGCGCAGCTCGTCCGAAAGCCCGGCGGCCAGCTCGCCGACCGAGGTCTCGTATATCTCCCGCAGGCGAGACCGGCCGGCCTCGTCGAGAGAGGCCCGCCGCACCTCCTCAAGCAGCTCCTTGGCCATGCCCCCGATGCGCAGCACCTTCGCCGGCGACTCGATGGTGTCTCCCCCGACCCGGGGCTCAACCGGGCCCTCGGGCTCGGGTTCAGGGACGATAGGGGTGTCGGGAAGCATGGGGTGATACTTGCCCAACGCCGGCCTCCGGCACCAAGCGGTACCGGAGGCCTTACCATGGGTCCGGCATGAAGGTGTCAACTAGGGGCGACTACGCCAGCCGGGCCCTGCTATCTCTTGCCCTGCACACCGACGAGCTCGCTCCCACCTCGGTTCGCGACATAGCCGAGCGCACCGGCCTCCCCCAGCCATACCTCGAGCAGATCCTGCTCGCCCTCAAGGGCGCCGGCCTGGTTCGCTCCAAGCGGGGGGTCGGAGGCGGTTACGTCCTGGCACGAAACGCCCTCGAGATCACCCTGGGCCAGATCGTCAGCGCGGTCGAGGGCCCGATCGTCGCCGGTGACTTCGGCGAGCCTCACCAGAACGGCGCGTGTGACCACGAGGGCCAGTGCGTGCTACTTGCGGTCTGGGCCGACGTAGGCGAGCACATGCGCCAGCACCTCGACTCCTTCACGCTGGCGGACATGGTCAGCCGTGCCCGCGGCGTGAGCCTGGCAGCAGCGCCACCGGTGGCGTCAGCCGAGTTCAGAACGGCCGGGTAGCCGGTTTGCCGATCTTGGTGGTCTCCTCGGGCCGTATCCCCACGTAATCGACCGTCTTCGCTGGCTTCGACGTGGATGCCACGTCGACGACCCTCACCTCCACGCCCATGGCTACGGTCCGTAGGCCGGTCTTCTTCGACTTGACGACGATCCCGAACACGACGTCGCCGGTAGGGTCCACCGCCGCGATCGCCTTGTCGAGGCGCACCACCTCGGATTGAAGGTCCGCCTTGTCGACCGGATTGCTCACGGTGGGGAGCATCTTTCGGATCTCGTCGCGGTCGGAGGTGTCGGCCTGTCGCTGCTGGGCCGCCCAGTCGGTCAAGGTGCCGGTCACCGTCGCCGCCGTGCCGCCGGGCGCAGCGACGAGCAAACCCAACACCGGAGTGGCCCCAACCGCGGCGCGCGCTTCGGCCTCGGTCGTGTAGCTCCGCAACGACACGACGGCCACCCGCTCCTCGTCACCTTCGCTCAGCTGCGCACGACGGTCCTCGATGTAGGCGGCAACGTCGTCGCCCGGGAGCGGGCCGATCTGGCGGTACTCGCCGTCGGGTGCGACTGGCCCGAGAGCCGAGACTCGCGGTGAACGGGACCGGTCGGGACCGTCGTCTACCAGGCGGAAGGTGGCGAACACCACCGCTCCTACCGCCGCCATGAGCACGCCCGTGCCCAGCAGCCGGACGCTGCGGCGAGCCGCCCGCTCCTCAGCCGAGAAGGTCATGCACCGTCACCAGCTCCAGTGGGAGCGGGGAATCGAACGAGACGCGCCGGCCCGTCGCCGGGTGGTCGAACGCCAGCCGATGGGCGTGCAGGAACGGTCGCCGGGAGGGAAGCATCGGGCGGGCGCCACCGTACCGGGCGTCGCCGACCACCGGGTGCCCGATGGCAGCCAGGTGGACCCGTACCTGGTGGGTCCGGCCCGTGTCGAGCTTGCACGACAGGAGCGTGCAGGGGGCGGGGGACCGGAAGCGCTCGAGCACCGAGAAGGAGGTGCGAGCAGGCCGACCGTCGGCGACGACGCCCATCTGTGTCCGGTTGGCAGGCGATCGGCCGACCGGGGCGTCCACTGCGCACGAGGTGGTGTCGAAATCGCTCCATGCCAGCGCGAGGTAGGTCCGTTCCACGCTACGCCCGGCGAGCTGGGCTACGAGGGAGTCGAAAGCGGCTTCCGTGCGAGCCACCACCAGCAAACCCGACGTCCCCACGTCGAGGCGGTGGACGATTCCCGGGCGGGCGGGGTCGCCGACCGTCGCCATCTCCGGGAACAGGTGTAGCAGCCCGTTGACGAGCGTCCCGGCGGGACGGCCGGCGCCGGGGTGTACCACCAGCCCGGAAGGCTTGTCGACCACGACCACATCGTCATCGGAGTGGATCACTATGACGCCGACCCCGGGATCCGGCCGAGGCCGGGCAGGGGCGCCGGCAGACGGGGGCACGTCCACGTCGAGGGCCTCACCCTCACGGACCCGGGCGGATCTCTGCGCGACGGCACGGCCGGCGAGACGAACCCCGCCGGAGGCCACCAACGCCGCTACCTCCCGGCGCGGAAGGCCGAACAGCATGCTCACCACCCGGTCGACACGCTCCCCCTCGAGCGCTGCGGGGATGAGCTCGGTGCTCATCGCCGGGGCGACCGGGATGACTGCAGCAGCAGGAGCGCGCATCCGACCGTGACGGCCATGTCGGCGACGTTGAACACCGGCCAGAAGCCGAGGTCGATGAAGTCGACGACAGCCCCCCGGAGCAGGCCAGGAGACCGGATCAGCCGGTCGACCAGGTTGCCCGCAGCGCCCCCGAGCAGCAGCGCGAGCGCCGCGCCGAACCCGGCCCGGGCACTGGGGCCACCCTTCATCGCCATGGCCGCCACCGCGACCAGGGCTGCGATGGCGAGCAGCGGTACGACCAAGGCCCCGATGCCAGTGCCGAGGCGGTCCCCCAGCCCGAACGCCGCGCCCGTGTTGCGCACCAGGCTGAGCCGGAGCGGCCCTACGACGTGGACCGGGCCGTCCGCCAACGTCCGGAGCGCCCAGAGCTTGGCCAGCTGGTCGACGACGACGACCGTTACGGCCACCGCGCCGATGGCCAAGTTGCTGCGAGCCGACGATCCACCAGCGCCTTCGTCGACCGGCACGTCTCTAACCGGCTCTGCGCCAACCGGCTCGTGGCCCGGCGCTAGCGCCGCGACAACCCGCCGCTCTTGCACGCCACGCAGAGCGAGGCGTGGGGCAGGGCCTTGAGGCGCGCCTTGGGGATCGCCGTGCCGCACTGTTCGCAGACTCCGTATGTTCCCGCCTCCACCTTGGCAAGAGCCCTGTCGATCTCGTCGACGGCGGCCCGGGCCTGGGCGATGAGGGTGAGATCGCGCTCCCGCTCGACGTTCATGGTGCCGCCCTCACCCGACTCCTCGTCGAACTGGGTGTCGCCGGGCTCCATGTCCTCGGCCAGCTGCTCGGCCTCGGCCCTGAGCGACTCGACCTGGGAGAGATATGTCTCTCTCTCGGCCAACAGCAGTGCCCGCTGCTCGGCGATGAAGCGGTCACTGGGCTCGGTGGCCGCCTTGCGAGCGGAGGCCCTGGGCTTCGCCGGGCTGGCGGCCGCGCCCGAGGCCGCGCCCGAAGGCACCTTCGTGGAACGGGACTTGGGCGCCGACTTCGTGGCTTCGACGGCCTTCGTGGCTTTGGGCATCCGCGACTTCCGGGAGGTGAGATGGAGAGCCGTGGCGCTGTCAGCCGGCGGCGTGTCGGGGATGGTACCAGCGGCCTCCACCCAACCACGGAGGGCTACGGACGGATGCGGCCCACCTGTGACGGCGGCCGTGCCGGGACGCCGGCCGGCTCGACGGCCTGCTCCAGCTGGCGGCGGAACTCGTCCACGTCGACATCGTTGATCCGGAAGCGCTTTGACCGGCTGGTCTCCCCGGAGGTGAGGTCGACCTGGTCGGACCGCACGCCGAAGGTCTCGGCCAGCAGGTCGATGCACGCCGAGTTGGCCCGCCCGCCCACCGGCGGGGCCGCCACGCGGACCTTGAGTGCCGTACCGTGGCGACCGACGACCGCGGATCGCCCGGCGCCCGGCTGGACGTGCAGGCTCAGCTCCACAGCCCGCTCGCCGCGCTTCTCGAAGAGATCGTCCGCAGGCATGCCTCGCTTACTGTAGGCCCCCATGCCCTTCGGTCCCGTCGACCCCAAGCTCGACCTCGTGGCCCTCGAGGAGCGGGTGCTGGCCCGCTGGCAGCAGGCCGGCCTGCGTCACCAGGTCCACAAGCTGCGCCAGGGTGAGCAACCGTGGGTCTTCTACGAGGGCCCGCCGACCGCCAACGGCCGCCCAGGACTGCACCACGTCTGGGCCAGGGTCTTCAAGGACCTCTTCCCGCGCTTTCAGACCATGCGGGGGCGCGACGTGCCGCGCAAGGGCGGCTGGGACTGCCACGGCCTTCCAGTGGAGATCGAGGTCGAGAAGGAGCTGGGCTTCACGTCGAAGGACCAGATCGAGCAGTTCGGCATCGACCGCTTCAACGACCGCTGCCGGCAGTCGGTGCAGCGCTACGTGTCCGACTGGGAGGCGCTGACCGAGCGCGCCGGCGTCTGGATCGACACCGACGACGCCTACTGGACCTTGTCCAACGACTACGTGGAATCGGTCTGGTGGCTCCTCGCGCAGATGTACGACTCCGGGCTGCTCTACGAGGGCCACCGGGTCGTTCCGTACTGCCGGCGCTGCGGCACGGCCCTCTCCTCCCACGAGCTGGGCCAACCGGGCGCCTACCGCGACGTGACCGACCCGTCGGTCTACGTGCGGTTCCCCCTGATGGACGACGACGCCGACCTGTTGGTGTGGACGACTACGCCGTGGACGCTCGTGTCGAACGTCGCCGCCGCCGTCGGGCCCGACATCGAATACGTCCGGGTACGGAGCGCCGCCGGCGGCCGCGACCTGGTGATGGCAGCCGCCAGCGCACCCGACGATGCCGAAGTCGCCGGGCGGTTCCACGGGCGGGACCTGGTCGGCCGAGGGTACCGGCGTCCCTTCGACCTCCTGGCGCTCGAGGGGCGGGCCGAGGTGGTGGTGGCGGCCGACTTCGTGAGCACCGACGAGGGCTCCGGCATCGTGCACCTCGCACCCGCGTTCGGCACCGACGACATGGAGGTGGCCCGGGCCGAGGGGCTCGCCGTGCTCAACCCGGTCGGCCCGCGGGGAACCTTCGACGACACCGTCGGGCCCTGGGCAGGACGGGTGGTCAGCGACGTCAACCGCGACATCATCGCCGACCTCTCGGCGCGGGGCCTGCTGGTGGCCGAGGAGCCGTACGAGCACTCCTATCCCCACTGCTGGCGGTGCGGGACGCCTCTCATCTACTGGGCGAAGACGTCGTGGTTCGTGCGCACCTCCGAGCGCCGCGACGAGCTGGTGGCCCAGAACGAGACCATCGACTGGCATCCCGACCACATCAAGCACGGCCGTTTCGGCGACTGGCTGGAGAACAACGTCGACTGGGCACTGTCGCGCGACCGCTACTGGGGAACGCCTCTGCCGATCTGGCGTTGCGACGACGGCCACGACACCTGCATCGGGTCGGTGGCCGAGCTGGCGAGCCTCGCCCGCCACGACCTCAGCGACCTCGACCTGCACCGGCCGTACGTCGACGAGGTCGTCTTTGCCTGCCCGGCGGGCGGCTGCGCCGCTCCTGCGCGGCGGCTGGCGCCGGTGCTCGACGCCTGGTTCGACTCCGGAGCCATGCCCTCGGCCCAGGACCACTTCCCTTTCGAGGCCGCTCCGACCGTCGGCAACTCGTCCCCCGGCGACATCACCCGGCCGGAGAGGTTCCCCGCCGACTTCATCTGCGAGGCCATCGACCAGACGAGGGGGTGGTTCTACTCCTTGCTGGCGGTGAACACCCTCGTGTTCGGGGCCGCGCCGTTCCGCACCGTCGTGTGCCTGGGGCTGCTCGTCGACGAGACCGGCCAGAAGATGTCGAAGTCGAAGGGCAACGTCGTCGACCCGCTGGACGTCTTCTCGCGGTTCGGCGCCGACGCGCTGCGCTGGTACTTCTTCTCCGCCGGGTCACCCTGGACCAGCCGCCGCATCTACCAGGACGGCCTGCGGGAGTCGACCCGCCGCACCCTGCTCACGCTCTGGAACGTCCTCTCCTTCTTCGCCACGTACGCCGACATCGACGGCTGGCAGCCCGAGAGCGGCGCCGGCAACGATAGCTCCGCCGACGACGGTCACGTGATGGACCGGTGGCTGCGGCAACGCCTGGACCAAACCGTTTCGGCTGTCACCGAGAGCCTCGACGGCTTCGACGCGCTCGCCGCTTCGGACGCGCTGGCGACGTTCGTCGACGACCTCTCCAACTGGTATGTGAGGCGCAGCCGGTCGCGGTTCTGGGGCGACCACGCGCCCCACGCCGTGCTGCACCAAACCCTCGTCGTCACCGCCCAGCTGCTGGCGCCCTTCTGCCCGTTCCTGGCTGACGAGATGTACGTGACCCTCACGGGGGATGCCTCGGTCCATCTGAGCGACTGGCCACGAGTCGTGGCTGACGGCTTCGCCCAAGACCTCGGCTTGCCGATGGAGGCGGTCCGCCGCCTGGTGGGCCTCGGAAGGACGGCCCGAAACGACGCCGGCATCCCGAACCGCCAGCCCCTCCGCCGCGCCCTGCTGCTCCACCCCGGGACGGTGCTGTCCGAGGAGCTGCTCGCTGCGGTTGCCGAGGAGCTCAACGTCAAGCGGCTCGAGCAGATCGGGGACCTCTCCGAGGTGATGTCGTGGACCATCGTGCCCAACTTCCGAGCTCTGGGCCCGCGCCTGGGCGCCAGGGTCAACGAGATCAAGACGGCCCTGGCTGCCGCCGACGGTTCGGAGCTGCGTAGGGCCCTCGACGCCGACGGCTTCGTCACCGTGGCCGGGGAGCGCCTGGGTCCCGACGACCTCGAGGTGCGGGCAGGGCAACACTCCGAGCTCGCGGTAGTCCAGGACGGCGGATGGGCCGTCGCGCTGGACCTCGAGCTCGACGAGGCCCTGCGGTGCGAGGGGCTAGCCCGCCAGCTGGCCCGGGAGATCAACGACCTCCGCAAGCGGGAGGGGCTGGCGTTGAGCGACCGGGTGGCCGTCACCATCGACGCCGGGCCTCGCGTGGCGAGCGCGGTCGAGGTCCACGGGGAATGGTTGGCCGCCCAGGTGTTGGCCGCGTCCATCACGCAGGGAACGGCGGGCCCAGCGGCGGCCCACATCGAGCTCGACGGCGAGACCACCGCTGTGGCCCTGGCGGTCCAACCGGCCGCCTGAGGGGCGACCGGGCGAGCGACCGACTGTCGCTACTCGGCCAACTTGGCGACCCGGGACGGCCGCTTTGCGACAGCCTTCTTGGCCACGCGCTTCGCCGGAGCCTTCTTGGCCACGCTCTTTTTCGCCGGAGCCTTCTTGGCCGGAGCCTTCTTGGCCGGAGCCTTCCTGGCGACGCTCTTCTCCCCCGGGGCCCTCTTCGCCGTGGCCCGCTTGGCCACTGCCTTGGGGGCCGCGGCCTTCGTCACCGTCGGCATCGTCTCGCCCGTACTGGCGCTCGGCGCCTTCGACACCGCCGCCTTCCGCGCAGAGGCCTTGCGGGTAACCGCCTTTCGCGGAGCCGCGGCCTTCCTGGGCGCAGCCTTGCGGGCGGTCGCCTTGCGGGGGGCCTTCCTGGGCGCGCCCTTCTTGGCCCGGGACCCGGCGGTGGGCGCCGACATGGCGGCCGGCATGGCAATGGCGGAAGCAGGAGCATCCGGGGCCAGCCTGTCGATCCGGTCCAAGACGGTCGACCGAGCGCGACCGGTGGCCTCGTGCCGCCGCACGATGGCGAGCGCGTCTCGGTCGAGGTCGCTCAGGGCCGGCAGGATCTGGCCTACGCGCAGCGAGTCGTATCCGGCGATGGGCAGCTCGGCGGCGTCGACATCGGCACCGTCGTCGACTCCGACATCGGGGCCACCGAGCACCTCGATGCGGGCATCGATGCGGCTCATCACGCTGAACCGGTTCTTGGTGGAGGCCTCGCGTTCGCGGACCATCGCCAGCTCGGACCGGCTCAGTGAGTCGAGCCGGGAGATGACGTCGGTGGCCCGCCTCTTCTCGTAGTCGTCTATCGGGAACCCACCGGACGCGGGCGCCACAATTCCGTCGCCGACCATGACCTCGGTCGTCGGCGCATCCTCGACTTCCTCGGGCTCGGGCTCGGCTTCACCGGCCGCAGCGGCGTCGTCGGGAACGTCCGCCGGAGGGGTAGCAGCTTGGCCCCCGCGGCGGCGAAGGCGACCGAGCAGGGCCAGTGCCGGTTCGGGAACGCCAGCAGGCTCGGACGTGGGCCCGCCGTCCGTCCCGGTGGTGCTGGCCGCCGCCGGTCGCTCCCAAGACCGCGTCCCGGTGTCAGGCACCGATGGCTCCGAGTCCATCGCGGGGGTGGACCACGACGACGCGGAGGGTGCAGACGCCGACGCATAGGACGGCGCAGGGGTCTCCGCGGCCCCGACCGGGGTCGGCCCGAACGACCGCGGCCCGGAGGCCGCCGGCGCCGAGCTGGGGCGGCCGCGCAAGACGCTGGCGGTGAGCACGAGACCGGCCAGCACGCTGCACCCGATCGAGACCCAGACCAGCACGAGTCCCGTCTGGATCAGGCCGGCCACGAGCGTCGCCAACGCCGCCAGGACGAGCAGAAAACTCACGAGTACCACGGCACCACCATCCCAATCGTCATTCCGGAGATCGATCCGGTTCGCTACACCCCGCAAGAACACCACGGTGGGCCCGCCTGCCCGTCCACTCGTCCCGATGCTAACCGGGCTAACAGATCACGTTTAGCAGCAGCCTGATCACGAAGAACACGACCAGAGGAGAGAGATCGAGGCCCATTCCTCCCATTCCGAGCGGGGGGATCAGGCGGCGAATCGGGCCGAGCACCGGCTCCGTCGCCGAGTACAGGAAGCCGTAGACCGAAGCAAGCCCGGAGCCCGGGGAGATCGGGAACCAGGACACGATCACGCGGGCGAAGATGAGATAGCTGTAGGCCTCGATGAGGCGGCAGATCACCAGTAGTGCCACGAGCTCGGAGCGCGCCGCCTAGGCGCGGTAGAGCCCGCGCTCTTGCAACCGCCGCTTCTCCTCGGCCGACACCTCGACGTTGGTCGGTGTCAGCAGGAAGACCTGATCGGCGACCTTCTCCATCTGCCCGGCGAGCCCGTAGGCCAAGCCGCTGGCAAAGTCGATCAGCCGGCGCGAAAGGTCGCGGTCGACGGCCTGCAGGTTCACGATGACCGGCTGGTTAGCCCTCAGCTTGTCGCCAATCTCCTGGGCGTCGTTGAAGCCGGCCGGGGCCACCACGTGGACCCGCGGGGTGCTCACCGGCACGATCGGCCTCACCACCGAGGGCCGCTCGCGAATCGTGATGCCGCTGTCATCACGCGGCAGGGTCCGTACAACGGCCTGTGTCATCGAGCCTTCGGTTTCGAACGCCGGCTCCGGACGCTCGGGACGAACGGCGCGGCGGATCTCGGCGGGCGCCGGGTCCTCATAGGGTTCGTACTCCTCGTACTCGTCGTCGTCGACCAGGCCCAGGTACACCATGGTCCGACGCCAGATGGATGCCACTGCCTCCGCCCTCCTCGGCTCGGTGAGCCTATCGTCGCAGGTGGTCGCGGGAAGAGCGAGGACCGAACAGCGCGCGCCCCACGCGCACCATCGTCGCTCCCTCTTCCACTGCCACCTCCAGGTCGTCGGTCATCCCCATCGAGCAGTGCGAAAGCCCCAGCCGCCGCGACAGCTCGCCAACCTGCCGGTAGGCGGGACGCACCCTCTCAGGGTCGCCCACTGGGCCGACCGCCATCAAGCCGCATACGTCGAGGCCGAGGCCGGCGAGCGCGTCGACGAGTGCCGGAGCGTCACCGATGACGCACCCGTTGCGGGTCGGCTCGCCGGTCACGTTCACCTGAACGAGCACACGGGCGCCGGGCGCCCGCTTCGCGATCTCCTCACCGGCCACCACGCGGTCGACGCTCTGCCACACGGACACGCGCCCGGCGAGGTGCCGAACCTTGTTCCGCTGGACACGACCGAGATAGTGCCAACGGCACTGGCTTGCCGACGGCGAGCGGGAGTGCTTGGCGATCAGCTCGTCGGCGTAGTTCTCGCCCAGGTCGCGGATACCGGCGGCTACCGCCTCCGCTACCACCTCCGGCCCGAAGCCCTTGGTGACGGCCACCACCTCGACGGCGGAGCCGTCCGGGCGGTTGCCGGACGCCCTCTCTATTCGCGCCCGTACCGCGGCGAGCCTGTCGGCCACGCCGTTCACCTCCACGCCGTTCACCTCCACACCACCGTCGCCTGGCGCTGGTGCTCGCCGCCCGCCCGCCACGAGAAGTGGTCCGGCGAGCAGGCGGTACAGGGCCCGGTCGACCGGACATCGTCGACACCCGCCCTGGTAAGTGCCGCCGCCGCGGCAGCCGGTAGGTCCAGCGCCGGACGGCCGGAGGTGGTCCGGGCGCGGACACCGTTACCCAACTGGGCGGCCAGCTGGTCGAGAAGGTCGTCGCCGAACTCGTAGCACTCGGGGCCGATGCACGGGCCGACGAGGGCGGCGACATGGGTGGCACCGAGCTCCCGCATCGCGGCGACGGCGTTCTCGATGACACCGGCCAGCATCCCGGCCCAACCGGCATGGGCTACGCCCAAGACTCCCTCGCTGCTGGCCAGCGCCACAGGAGCGCAATCGGCGCTCAGGACCGCCAGCGCACACCCGTCCTCCGCCGTAACCAGAGCGTCGCCCTCCTCGCCGGCGCCTTGACCGGGATAGGACACGCGAACCACCCGGGCCCCGTGGACCTGCCGCAGCCACGTGCAGGACAAGCCGTCGAAGGACGCGAGGGACGCGAGGCGCGCGTCACGCCCCTCGTTGTCGTCGCGCGCCATGTCGCCGTCCGCCCGGTCGCCGAAGCAGGCCCAGGCCGACCGCAGTCGCACAGTGGCGCGCGACGCCACCGGCAAGGCCGGGACCGCTTCCGTCTTCGTCAACGAGGTCGCCGGCTCAGCGGGAGCGGGCCGTCAACGGAGGAAGGACGGTACGTCGAAGTCGTCGTCGTCGGACGACTCCACGTCGTCGGCCGGCGGGCCGAAGAGGTCGTCGCGTACCGGGCTGCCGCGACCCCGGTCGCGATCGCGGTCACGGTCGTCGCGATCGCCGAAGTCGCGGTCGCGACCGCGTTCGGCACCTCGGTCGCGTCCACGATCCGCCAGGCGACCTTCGGGCCGGCGCTCACGACCGTCGTCCCAGCGGTCGAAGCCGGCGGCGATGACGGTCACCCGGACCTCGTCACCCATGGCGTCGTCGATGACCATCCCGGCGATGATGTTGGCGTCAGGGTGGGCGACCTCGTGGATGATCTCCGCCGCCTCGTTGACCTCGAACAAGCCCAGGTCGCTTCCGCCCGAGATGTTGAGGAGGATCCCGCGTGCGCCCTCGATCGACGCTTCGAGCAGGGGGCTGGAGATGGCGGCGCGGGCGGCGTTGAGCGCCCGCCCGTCCCCGGATCCGTAGCCGATGCCCATCAACGACGAACCGGCGTTGGTCATGATCATCTTCACGTCGGCGAAGTCGGTGTTGATGAGGCCGGGCGTGGTGATCAGGTCGGTGATCCCCTGCACTCCCTGGAGGAGGACCTCGTCGGCCATCTTGAAGGCGTTCAACACCGAGGTCTTGTCGTTGGAGACGGACAGCAGCCGGTCGTTCGGGATGATTATGAGGGTGTCGACCTTCTCCTTGAGGTTGGCGATCCCCTGCTCGGCCTGCACGGTGCGACGACGACCCTCGAACGAGAACGGCCGCGTCACCACCCCGATCGTGAGGGCACCCAGTTGCTTGGCGATCTCCGCTATGACGGGAGCCCCGCCCGTGCCGGTGCCGCCGCCCTTGCCCGCGGTGATGAAGACCATGTCGGCGCCCTTCAGCACCTCCTCGATCTCGTCGCGGTGCGCCTCCGTCGCCTCCGCGCCAACTTCGGGATCGCTGCCGGCCCCGAGCCCACGGGTCAACTCCCGCCCGATGTCGAGCTTCACGTCGGCGTCGCTCATAAGCAGGGCTTGGGCATCGGTGTTCACGGCGATGAACTCCACGCCCTTCAAACCGGCATCGATCATCCGGTTGACGGCGTTCACCCCGCCGCCGCCGATACCGACCACCTTGATCACGGCCAGGTAGTTCTGCGGCGCGCCGATCATCGATCGCCCACCACGGTCATGCTGCCCAAGCGGCTGTCTCCTGCTCGTCGTAGCCATCTCGCTCCCCCCGAACCTCTCTCTTGGAACCTGCCGGATCGCCCTCGCCCCGCTTCCCTGCTTGGTCTGACCGTTGACTTGAGGTTTAGAGTCGTGTTAAGCTCCTGCTTCGGTCGATACTTTACCGGCCGACCCCGCGCGCGTCAAGACTGGTGTCTGGGGTATTCGGACATCGAGCACGACGAGATTCGACATATCGGCTCCGGACAGCACAGCCGATACGGCAGCCAGCTTCTCGTCGACTTGGATCGCCTTTCCGAAGCGGACCGTTCCCGAGGGCCGCAGGCGGAGCTCCACTCCCCCGCCGGCCGCCGGTGCGACGCCCTCCAGGTGGGCGGCCAGCGCTGGTGATATAGCTGTCGCCACCGCAAGGACGTCGTCGCCCGGAGCCCGCAACTGGCTCCCTGGCGGTCCGGGCCTCGGCAGGCCCAGCAGCATCGGAAGCACCTGCCGCTCGCCCACCTGATCCGATGCCTCCGCCAACACCCTGCCGGTGGCATCCACCAGCATCTGGGGGCCACCAGACGGCGCGACGACAGCCACCGGCACTCGCTCCACGAGGGTGACCACGACCGTGGCCGGCCAGCGTCGGCGGACATAAGCGAGCCTGACCCACGGCACCCGCTCCATGCGGCGCGCTGCGGCGCTCTCGTCGACGTCGACGATCGCCTGGCCAAGGTGCAACCCCGCCGAACGGGCGACCGCGGCAGGCGACGTGTTCACGTCACCCACCACGGTTATGCGGTCCACGTCCATCACCGGCGACCGGGTCACGGCCCAGCCCGTCGCCACCGCCACCGATACGAACGAGATCGCCCCGATCACCATGAGCCGCCGCCGGCCCTGCTGCCTGCGGACCTCGACGAGCCGCTGGCGCAGCCGCGGGTCGACCGCGCCGGGAAGCGGTACCGGCGGGGCCGGAACGGTGGACTGTCTGCTCATCTACTTGACCTCGATAGTTGAGAGTTTGAACCCAACGAGCTGGACTTCTGTCTCCAAGCGGACCCCGAAGCGGTCCTCGACGACGGTACGAACCTCGTTGATGAGGTCGAACACGTCCTCCGCCGAACCACCCTCGTCACACTGAAAGAAGTTGGCATGCTTGGTGGATACGGACGCGGATCCCCTCCGTCGGCCCTTGAGCCCAGCGGCCTCGATGAGTCGTCCTGCGCTGTCGCCTGGCGGGTTGGCGAAGACCGACCCGGCGTTCGCACCACCCGGCTGGTGGCGTCGACGCCACTGCACCACGTCGTCGATCTCGCGTTCGGCCTCCTCGGCGGAGCCGGTGCGCAGCTCGAAGTCGGCGGCGAGCACCACCTGCCCCGGCGAGAGGTCGGAGCGCCGATACCCGAGGCCGAGCTCGCCGACGTCCACGTCACGGGCCGCGCCCGAAGCGCCCGCTGTCAGGTCCAAGATCCGTGCCCCAACGATGGTGGCCGCGGTCTCCGAGCCGTGGCCACCGGCGTTCATGCGGACGGCGCCGCCCACCGAACCGGGCACCCCTACAGCCCACTCGAGGCCGCGCAGCCCCGCCGCCGCCGTTCGCCGGGCCAGCACGGGGAGGCTGAGGCGGCCCCCGGCGCGCACGTAAGTTCCGGAGATCTCCATCTCGGCAAAGGCGTCGCCGAGGACCAGTGCCAGGCCCGCGAAGCCCCGGTCCGAGATGAGGAGGTTGGAGCCGCGGCCGACCACCAGGACGGGAACCTTCGACACTGCCACCGCCTCAGCCGCCCGGGCCAGGTCGCCCTCGCTGGTGGCCTCGAAGAGGAGGGCCGCACGGCCGCCGGCCCGGTACGTGGTGCGGGCACCGAGGAGAACGTCGCGGTGGGCCACGTCGCCCAGCACGGCGGCCGCCGACTCGACTGGGCTCACGACCCGGCTCCCGTTGGCGACAGCAGCTCGTCGGCGAGGGTCGTCAGGTCGCCGGCCCCAAGGGTGAGACAGAGGTCACCGGGGCGCAGCCCGGCCCTGAGCTCGGCGACCAGACGGGCCCGGTCGGGGTGGTATGCCACCGGCCTTCCCGGTCGGGCAGCTCGGGCCGCGTCGGCAACCAGCCGGCCCGAAACGCCCGTCACGGGAGCCTCTCCGGCGGCGTAGACGTCGGTGACGAACAGGGCGTCGGCGGCGTCGAACGCCGGCCCGAACTCCTGCCACAGAGCTGCCGTCCGGCTGTAGCGGTGGGGCTGGAAGACGCACACCACCCGATCCCAACCTCCGTCGGCGGCGGCGGCCAGGGCGGCGATCACCTCGCCGGGGTGGTGGGCGTAGTCGTCGACGAAGCTGACCCCGGCTCGCTCGCCGCGCAGCTCGAAGCGCCGGGCCACCCCGACCACCGCCGCGACCCCGGCGGCCGCGCCCTCGAATGACGCGCCGGCCATCATGGCGGCCGCGATCGCGGCCGCTCCGTTCCGGGCGTTGTGGAGCCCCGGGAGGCCCACTGCGACGTTCCCGAGCGTCTCGGGGCCGCGGGCGAGAGCGAAGCGCACAGAGGACCGGCTCGGCCTGACGTCGGTCAGCCGGTAGTCCGACTCCGGAGCACATCCGTAGGACGCAGCCGCCCGCCGGCGCCCGAGCTCGGCGGCGATGGGGTCGTCCGCGCATACCAGCCCGCCGCCCGACGCCCCGGCCAGAAAGCGGTCGAAAGCCGTGACCAGGCCGCCTAGGTCACCATGGTGGTCGAGGTGGTCGGCCTCGACGCTCGTCACCACCGCCAGCTCGGCGGGAAGGACGGTGAAGGTCCCGTCGCTCTCGTCGGCCTCCACCACCAGCCAGTCGCCCTCGTCCCAGCGGGCGCCGGTGTCGTGCCCACCGAACGGTGCGCCCACTATCCACGACGGCCGCATGCCGGCGGCGGCCAGGGCCGACGCCAGTAGCGACGACGTGGTCGTCTTTCCGTGGGTGCCGCTCACAGCGACCGTGCGCCGAAGCCCGCACACCGCAGCCAGCACCTCGGCGCGGGAGTGCACAGGGACTCCGCTCGAGCGCGCCGAGACGACCTCGAGATCATCGAGCGGGACCGCTGTCGAGACGGCCACAAGGTCGACGCCCCCCACCTGCTCGGGGGCGTGACCGACGTAGGTAGCCACGCCCCGGTCGGCCAGGCGGTCGAGGGTGGCAGAGGGGCTGAGGTCGCTACCCGAGACCTCGTGGCCCATCGCCGCCAGCACCTCGGCAATAGCGCTCATGCCCGCACCGCCGGCGCCGACCACGTGGATCCGGAGGTGCGAGGAGAGCTCGGGTTTCACGCCCTGGCCTCCGCCTCGACGATGTCGGCCACACGGGCGGCGGCATCGGGACGCGCCTCGCGTCTGGCCGCCGCGCTCATGGCCGCCAGGCGGTCCGGTGCGGCCAGGAGGCCGTCAACGGCGGCGGCGAGGCGGGACGCGTCCAGTTGGGCATCCGGTACCAGTACCGCTGCTCCGGCCCTCTCCAGCACTCGGGCGTTGGCGGTCTGGTGGTCACCGGGGGCCGAGGGATAGGGCACGAGGATGGCCGGGAGGCCCACCACGGCCAGCTCGGCCACCGACGTAGCTCCGGCCCGGCACACGGCAACGTCGGCGGCGGCCATCAGCAGGTCCATCCGGTCCTCGTAACGCACCGGTTGGTAGACCAGCCCACCGGCGACAATATCGGCCGGTGCGCCGTCGAGGAGACGCCAGTCGCGATCGCCCACGACGTGACGCACGGCCAGGTCCGTCCGGTCCTTCCACCAATCGACGGCCCCGCGTACCGCCTCGTTGATCGTGCGGGCGCCGAGCGAGCCTCCGAACACCGCCACCACCATCCGGTCGGCGGGAAGGCCGAGGGCGGCACGGGCCGGAGCCCGACCAGCGGACCGGTCGACCGCGAGGATCTCGGCCCGCACGGGGTTGCCGGTGACCTCGGCACGAGGAAGCCCGGTCCCCTCGTACGACGTGGCTGCCGCCCTTGCCAACCGGGCGATCAGCCGGTTGGCGGCACCGGCGACGGCGTTCTGCTCCATGACCACGACCGGCACTCCTGTCACGAACGCGGCAACCGCGCAGGGCACGCTGGCATAGCCACCAAGGGCGACGACGACAGACGGTCGTCGTCGGGCCACCAGCACTACGGCCCGGGCCAGCGCCCACACCAACCCCGCAGCCGCTCGCAAGGTCTCGCCCGAGAGGCGGCGATCGAATCCCCTGCCAGACAGGAGCGTCAGCCCGAAGCCGGCCTCGGGGACGAGGCGGGCCTCGATGCCGCGTCGGCTACCCACGAAGTGGATGCTCTCGGCCGGGTGACCCCTGTCGACCAGGGCCCGGGCAACCGCCAGGCCAGGCAGCACATGGCCTGCGGTGCCCCCCCCGGCAATGACGGCCCATGTCCGCCGCTTCAGCGTCGCCCTCCGACGGCGGCCGACGCTGACGCGACGGGCCTCGGCTTGGCCGCCTGCCGGGAGACGTTCACCAGGAGGCCGACGGCACCCATGGTCACCACCAGCGAGGAGCCGCCGAAGGAGACGAACGGAAGGGGCACGCCGGTGACCGGCAGAGCTCCGCTGACGGCGCCCATGTTCACCAGCGCCTGGCCCGTGACCCACGCCGTGATCCCGGTTGCCAGGAGGCACCCGAAGCGGTCGGGGGCGCGCAGCGCGGTCCGGACTCCCAGCACCGTGAAGGCGACGAACAGAGCCACCACCAGAAGGGTGCCGAGGAGGCCAAGCTCCTCGCCCAGGATGGCGAAGATGAAGTCGGTGTGGGCGTTCGGCAGGAAGCCCCACTTGGCCCGGCCGGCACCGAGTCCGACGCCCGTCAAATGGCCTGTCCCGAGGGCGACCAGCGACTGAGCCACCTGGTAGCCGCTGTTGCCCACGTCGTCGAAAGGCCGAAGGAACGACATCAGGCGGGCCCGTCGGTATCCCGCTCCCATCCCGACCACGCCGGCCAGCGCGATGGTGCCGAGGCCGGCGACCAGCATCGGCCCGAGCGACACGCCACTGGCGAACAGCACCGCCAGCACGGCTGCCACCAGCACCACCGCCGTCCCCATGTCGGGCTGGGCAAGGATCAGAGCACCGACCAGACCGGTGACCACCAGCACGGGGCGCAGGCTGGCGCGAGCATCGTCGAGCTGGTCTACACGGCGCACCAGCAGGTCGGCGGCGAAGACGAGCACGGCGAGCTTGGCCAGCTCCGACGGCTGGAACCGGAAGGCCTCCGTGCCGAGCCACCGCGTAGACCCACTAACCGTGATCCCTACTCCGGGCACGAGCACCAGCAGGAGGAGCGCGAAGGTAGCGCCGAGCAGCGGCCGGACCACTCGGCGCATGTGGCGGTAGTCCACGACCGCGCCGCCGGCGAGGGCGACTGCACCCAGGGCGACCCACAGCGACTGGCGGGCGAACACGAACCAGGCCTGGCCCCTGCTGTGTAGGGATTCCACCGAAGAGGCGGAGAGCACCATCATCAGGCCGATCACGCACAGAAGCGCGACGACTGCGATCAACAGCATCCAACCCGAGTCGGAGCCCGGCTCGGCCGACGTGTGGTCTCGGGTTCGGCCCTTCCGGATGACGTCAACCATCGTTGCCACCAATCAGATCCGAGACCACAGCTGCGAAGTCGTCGCCGCGCGCCGCATAGGAGTCGTACCAGTCGAAAGACGCACACCCGGGGGCGAGCAGGACCGTGTCACCGGGACGGGCCGCGATAGCGGCCATACTCACGGCCTCGACCATGCTGGCCGCACTCTGCACCGGGCAGCGCCCAGCGAATGCCAACTCGACCTCGGGCGCGGCTTCCCCGAGAGCGACTACGTGGCGCACGCTCGGCCCCGCGCCGGCGGCGAGCGTCCGGAGGTCGAGGCCCTTGTTACGGCCGCCAGCGAGCAGGACGACCGACTCGAACGCGGACGCCGACGCGGCGGCGGCGTGGGGGTTGGTGGCCTTGGAGTCGTCGTACCAGCGGACGCCTCTGTGATCGGCTACCAGGCTGAGGCGGTGAGCAAGGCCGCTGAAGGTGCGCAACGCGTCGGCCACACCCTCGGAGGTCGCTCCTACGGCGGTGGCGGCCGCAGCCGCGGCCAGGGCGTTGGCCAGGTCGTGGGGCAGGGAGCGAGCCATCTCGTCCACCGCCAACAGGTCGAGGCCACCTCCGACGAGCCGGCCGTCGCGCACGGAATAGTCGGCGGGCGCCGCCAGCCCGAACGTGACCAGGCGGGAGGGCGCGGCAGCGGCCCACGCCATCACCATCGCGTCGTCGGCGTTGGCGACGGCGACGTCGTCTGGCGTCTGGCGGGCCCAGATACGGGCCTTGGCGGCCGCGTAGGACCGGATGTCGGGATGCCAGTCGAGGTGGTCCGGCGCCCAGTTCAGCCACACCGCGACCGCGGGGTGGAACCGGTCGACGAACTGGAGCTGGAAGGAGGAGACCTCGGCCACTACCACGTCGGCGTCGCTGTCCGCCACCTCGGTCAGCGGCCGGCCGATGTTGCCGGCGGCCAGAGCCTTCACGCCGGACGCTTCCAACATGGCGGCCACCAGCGTGGTGACGGTGGTCTTGCCGTTCGTGCCGGTGACGGCCACTACCGGCTGGCCGATGCCACGCCAGGCCAGCTCCAGCTCGCCCCGCACGGCCACGCCGGCCGCCGCCGCCAAGGAGAAGACGGGATGGCCGAACGGGACGCCGGGGCTGGGCACGACCAAGTCGGCCGACGAGACCAAACGCTCGAGGACAGCCAGGTCGGGGTTGGAGACCAGCTCCACGCCGAGCCGCTCAGCGCGGACGAACGAGGCCTCCGAAGGCGCATCGTCGGCTACAAGCACCTCTGCACCTTCCTCCTGCAGGCGGCGCGCCGCGGCCTCGCCGCTGGCTCCGAGACCGACCACGAGAGCCCTCACCGCCGCTACTCCCCCATCCGGCAGGCGGCCAGGAAGTCCGCGTAGAACAGCCCGATGGCCACCGCCGCGGCGAGACCCGCAAGGATCCAGAAGCGCACGATGACCGTCGTCTCCGGCCATCCCTTCAGCTCGAAGTGGTGATGGATGGGCGCCATCAGGAACGGGCGCCGGCCCCACAGCCGGAACGCCGCCACCTGCACCACGACCGACAGGGTGATCATCACGAAAAGGCCGCTGACGACCGGCAGCAGCAGGTGGGTGTTGGTGGTGAGGGCCAGGCCGCCGAGCCCGGCCCCGATGGCAAGCGAGCCGGTGTCGCCCATGAAGATCTTGGCTGGCGCCGCGTTCCACCAGAGAAACCCGGCGCACGCCCCGGTCATGGCCGCCGCCACGACCGACAGGTCGAGCGCGGGTCCGAGGCCGTAGCAACCGGGGTGGCGGAACTGCCAGAACCCCATGAAGACGAACGCCGAGAACGAGTACATCGCCGAGCCGGCGGCCAGGCCGTCGAGACCGTCGGCCAGGTTGACAGCGTTGGCGACCGCGAACACGACGAGCGCAGCCCACGCGATGTAGGCAACGTTGCTCAGGTCGACTCCGTGGCGAACGAAGGAGACCTCGGTCCTCACGCCGGCCTGGTAGACGGCCAGCACGGCGAAGGTCAGGCAGACGACCAGCAGGCCCAGGGTCTTGGCGCCTTTGCTGAGCCCGAGGCTGCGCTGGCGCGAGAACTTCACCCAGTCGTCGACGAAGCCGACGGCTGCGGCGCCGACGATCAGGAAAACGACGACTGCTCCCGCGCTGGTGAAGACCGCTCCACTGCCGGCGTGCGCCGCCACGTAGCCCACGACGACAGCGGCCACGATCGCCATCCCACCCATGGTGGGCGTGCCGGCCTTGGTGTGGTGCCCGGCTGGGCCGTCCTCCCGTATGTGCTGGCCGATCCCCCTCGCGTGCAACGAGCGGATCAGCAGCGGGGTGCCCAGGATGGCGGCGATCAGCGCTGCTCCTCCGGCCACGAGCAGAGCTACCAACCGAGTCGCCTCAGCTCTTCGAGGGCGACGACCCGGTCGTCGAACGGCACCATCGCTGACCCGACCACCTGCGTCGTCTCGTGGCCCTTCCCAGCCAGCACCACGACGTCTTCGGCGGACGCGCCCGCCAGGGCCAGTGCGATCGCCGCCCGCCGGTCGGGCTCGTTGACCACCGCTGCCCCGGTGCCGGTGCCGGCGCGTACGGCGGCGATGATGGCGTCGGGGTCCTCGCCCCGCGGGTTGTCGGACGTGATGACCGCCCTGTCCGCCAGCCGGGCGGCAACCTCTCCCATCGCCGGTCGCTTGGCCTGGTCTCGCTCACCCCCGCACCCGAAGACCACGGTCAGCAGTCCGGTACCGGCGGCACGGGCCGCCGAGAGGCACTCCTCCAGACCGGCCGGGGTGTGGGCGTAGTCGACGATGACGGTGAACGGTTGGCCGGCCTCCAGGAGCTGGAAGCGCCCGGGCACGGTGTCGACCGACGACAATCCCTCGGCGATGGCGGCGGGGGGCACACCCAGCTCCCGGGCCGCGGTGGCAGCGGCCAGGGCGTTGGAGACGTTGAACGTGCCTCCGAGTCGGAGCCGGACCGGATGCCCGTCCCAGCCGAAGGTGGCCGACGACCGGGCCACGGCGAGGTCGGCGGCGTCGTCCATGGAGAACGGCCGCGTCGGCAGGCGAGCGGAGGACAGCAGCCTCCGGCCCCACTCATCGTCGGCGTTCACGACCGCCACCCCGGCTCGCTCGGGCTCGAACAGCATCGCCTTGGCCGCGAAGTAGTCCTCCATCCCTGTGTGGAAGTCGAGGTGGTCCGGGCTCAGGTTGGTGAACACCGCCACCTCGAACCAGGTGGCGTCGACGCGATGTTGGGCGAGCGCATGCGACGAGACCTCCAGGGCCACGGCCCGCGTGCCGGCACCGGCCAGCTCCGAGAGCTCGGCCTGCAGCTCGGGGGCCTCCGGGGTGGTGCGGGGCCCGGAGAGAGTCCCGATGACGGCAGCCGGAACGCCCGAGGTCTCCAGGACCGCCCGGAGGAGGTGCGTAGTGGTCGTCTTCCCGTTGGTCCCAGTCACCCCCACCACGCTGAGTCGTCGCGACGGGTGGCCGTTCAGCTCGGCCGCCGCCATGGCCATGGCGGCGCGGGGATTGCCCACCACCGCTTGGGCGACGTCGAGCGGCAGCTCGCGAGAGCAGAGGAGGGCGACCGCGCCGGAGGCGACCGCCGCCGCCGCGAAGTCGTGCCCGTCGGACCGCAGGCCCCGCAGGCAGCAGAACAGCGCGCCCGGGACCACCGAGCCGGACGAGTGGGCGATTCTCGACACCTCGGTGGCCGCGTCTCCCCGGAGGTGGCGCACCAACACGTCGCCGAGCAGCCGGTCCAGTCGCACGCGTCCCTCAGGGTCTCGACGTCGGAGACGACCCGACAGTACCGGGCGGTAACGGCGGCACCCGGAAGTGACGCACCCCGTAGCCCGCTACCGACGCGAAGACCGGGGCGGCCACGAGGCCTCCGAAGTAGGGCGTCGGCTCGTCGAGCACCACTATCGCCGAGAGCCGGGGTGCCTCCGCAGGCACGAAGCCCGCGAAGCTGGCGACGTAGGCGCCCTCCTTGTACCCGAGCGCTCCCTCCCGGGGCTTGCGAGCGGTACCGGTCTTGCCGGCCACCGTGTACGCGTCGATGGCGGCGGCGGTCCCGGTCCCGTCCCGGACAGCACTCACGAGCATCGACCGCACAGTGCGGGCCGTCTCGGCTGAGACCACCCGCCGCTGCGCCGGGCGGGGCTGGTGATGCTCCTTGCCGGCGTCGTCGGTGATGCCGCTGACCAGGACCGGTGCCACGTAGACGCCGTCGTTGGCGATCGTGTTGTAGGCCCCGAGCATCTGCAGCGCGGTCACCGCCACGCCCATGCCGATGGGAACCGTGGCGATCGACGTGCCCGTCCAGTCGTCGAGGTCTGGCATCAACCCACCAGACTCCCCCGGGAACCGAAGGCCCGTGCGCTCGTTCAGCCCGAAGGCCCGCACGTAATGGTCGACGCGAGCGCGGCCGAGGCGCTGGGCGATCATGATCGTGCCGACGTTGGACGAGTGGGTGACGACATCGCCCACCGTCCATGCCGTGGTGGGATGAGGCTCGGCGTCGCGGAACTGGGTGTTGGCGACGAGGAGGTTGTCGGGAACGCCCACCTTGCGGGCCGGGTCGACGGTGCCGTCCTCGAGCGCCCCCGAGACCGTGACCACCTTGTTGACCGAGCCAGGCTCGTAGACCCGCGTGACCGCCATGTTGTCGGCACTCGGGGCCGGGCGGGCCTTGGCCCCTCCCGAGAGCAGGTTGGCCATGGCCAGGATCTCGCCCGTCCCCGGGTCCATGACGATGGCGATGCCCCCGCGGGCGCGGGAGGAGACGATCTGGCCGGCCAGCACCCGCTCGGTCTCGTACTGCATCGCCCGGTCGAGGGTGAGCCGCACGTCGCGCCCCGCCAGGGGCGGCTTCAGTTGGCGGCGGCCGGCGGCGATCTGCCGGCCGTTAGGGTCCCGCTCCACCAGCAGCTCGCCGGGGCGACCGGCCAGCTGGCGCTCGTAGAGGAGCTCCAAGCCGGCCAGGCCGTGGTCGTCGACGCCCACCTTGCCCAACACGGGCGCGGCCAATGGCCCAGCCGGCGTCATGCGCCGGGGCTCGTCCAACAAGGCCACGCCCGGCAGCCGCAGCGCCTCGACGGCGTCGGCGACCGGCTGGTCGACCTTGCGGGCCAGGTACACGAAGTTGGCGTCGGCGGAGAGGCGCTCGAAGAGCCGGGCCTCGTCGGTCCTCAGAACCGGCGCCAGGGCCCGAGCTGTGGCACGGGCATCGGGTACCGACTTGGGGTCGGCCCACACCGTCTGGGCCTGGACCGACACGGCGAGCTCGGCGCCGTTGCGGTCGAGGATCGAGCCGCGCAGGGCGGGCAGGACCAGCGACCGCAGGCGTTGGGACTCTCCGAACACGGCGTAGCGGCGAGCGGACGGGCCCTGGACGTCGACCAGCCGGGCGGCAACCGCGCCGTACGCCAGCACCAGCGCCACGAGAAGGAGGATCAGCCGCCGGCGAGGGGGGCCGGCGCCGGCGGCTGATCCGCGACGGCCGGTGCTCCTTCGGTCCGCGGCGCTGCGGAGCGGTGGATTCGGTCGTCGGTTGGGGGTGCGGCTTCGAGAACGGGGACGCGGGCGCCCGGGCGGGATGGTGACGAGGGTCACCGCGCCGCCGGCACGGCCCGGGCGAGCGGTATGACCTTTGCCGGGGTGACCATGCCCAAACGCTCGCGGGCCATGCGTACGACCCGCTCGGGCGACTCCAGCTCGGCCACGTGCACCCGTAGCTGCTGGCCAGAGGAGCGCTCGGAGGCAAGTTTGGCGTCCAGCCCGTCGACCTGCGCCTGACCCTGGATCAGCAGCACGCGCAGGCCGAGGATGGCGAAGAGGCCGGCACAGACGAGGACCACCACGACGGCGGCAGCCATCCGGCCGCGGCGGCGCGAACGGATCTCTTCCGGCCGCGGCACCAACCGCAGGTCCGGGCGGGTCCGGGGCAGCGGCCGGGCCGGGGCGTGGGACGGTGCAGGGTGCGTCAGCACGCGGGTTGCGGTCACGGCCAGTCTCCTTCGGGCGCTGCATCGGGGTCGCGCTCTGGCTCTGGCGGCGTGTCGAGCTTCTCGACAGCGCGCAGACGGGCGCTGGCGGCTCGCCGGTTGGCAGCCACCTCGTCGGCACCCGGGCGTCGGGCTCCTCTCCAGAGGAGGCGGACCTGGGGTTGGGCGCCGCAGACGCAGGGCAGGCGGGGCGGGCACTCGCATCCGCCCGTGGCCGCCTCCGCGAATGCCCGCTTGACGATCCGATCCTCGCCCGAGTGGTACGCGAGAACCGCGCACCGGCCTCCCGGCGCGAGAAGGTCGATGGCCTGGCCCAGCGAGTCGCCCAGGAGGGCGAGCTCGTCGTTGACCTCGATGCGCAGCGCCTGGAAAGTCCGCCGAGCCGGGTGCGGCCCCCGGCGGCGGGTGGCGGCCGGGATGGCGGAGCGCACGATCTCGGCCAGCTCGCCGGTCGTCCTCACCGGACGGGCGGCCACGATGGCGCGGGCCACCCGCCCGGCAAAGCGCTCGCCGCCGTGGCGGGCCAGAACGTCGGCGAGTCTTTCGACGGGGTATTCGTTCACGACGTCGGCGGCCGAGACCGGGCGCCGCCGGTCCATACGCATGTCGAGCTCGGCGTCGGCGTGGTAGCTGAAGCCGCGTTCGGCCCGGTCGAGCTGCATCGAGCTGACACCGAGGTCGAAGAGGGCTCCGGCCACCGAGCCGAAGCCCATCTCGCGTACGGTGGTGGCCATGGCGTCGAAGCGGGCGAGCCTCAGGACGGCTCTGTCTCCGAAGCGCTCCAGCACGGGAGCGGCCTCCGCCAGGGCGTCGGCGTCCTGGTCGAGCCCGATCAGGCTCCGGTCGTCGTCGAGGGCGTCCAGCAGGGCGGAGGCGTGCCCCCCGGCCCCCACTGTGGCGTCAACCACCGGCCCCGGAGGAACGGGGCGGAAGACCTCCAGCACCTCGGCCAACATGACGGGCCGGTGCGGCACCTCGCTCATCTGCTACCCCCCGACCGGGGCACTGCCGGGAGCCGTTCCCGACAATGGAAGTGGGCGAAGAGGGGGGTCTTCCCGCTTGCCGATCGGGGGGTGGCACATGAGCGAAGTCGTCGTCGTGAAGGGTCATGGCTGTGGTCGACCGTCGGGGTGGTGGAGCTCCTGCTCGCCCGCGCCCCAGGTGCCCTGCCAGGCAGCTGCGTCCCAGATCTCGACATGGTCGTAGGCGCCCGCCACCACCACGTTGTCGCCGAGGCCGGCGTAGCGCCGGAGGTTGGCGGGGATGGCCACGCGGCCCTGGCGGTCGGGATTGGCCTCCTGGGCGCCGGCGAAGAACACCCGGGCCATGCTCCGCTCGCCGGCGTCACCTCGAAGCTTCTCGCTCATCACCTTGGACTGCTCCTCGAACTGGGTCGGGCCCCAGAGGGCCAGACAACCGTCGGTCGAGCTGCTGACGTACGCCTGGGTGAGCTGGTCCCTGAACTTCGCCGGCAGGATCACCCTGCCTTTGGGGTCCAGGGAGTGGCTGAACTCCCCCAGGAACACGTTTCACCTCTTTCGGGCTGCCATTGACGGGGATCTGCCTCCCCTTTCCTCCACGGTGACCCACAATAAGCCCTTTTGAACCACCGGGTCAACAGCGCGCGCCCATTGGGTGACAATTCCGGCGTGGACCGACCCCTGAGGACGCGCGCCGCCGCCCTGGCCGGCCGCTCCGTCGCGTGGGCGTCGCGACGCGTGGGTGCCGGCGGCGGGTCGGTGATCGGGGGCCGGGTCACGCTCGCGCTCGACCCGGGGGCGCTCGCAGCGCTCGCCGGCGGCCACCGGTCGGCCATGGTCACCGGCACCAACGGCAAGACCACGACCACCCGGCTACTGGCGGCCGGCCTGTCGCCCGCTGGGCCCGTGACCTCGAACACCGCGGGCGCCAATCTCCTGGCCGGCCTGGTCGGCGCCCTGTACGACCGCCCCGGCGCCGGGTCCGCCGCGCTGGAGGTGGACGAGGGCCTTCTGGCCGAGGCGATGGCGGCGGTCCGGCCCGAGACCGTCGTCCTGTTGAACCTCAGCCGCGACCAGCTCGACCGGATCGGCGAGGTTCGCCTGCACGCCGCCTCGTGGCGCCGCGCCCTGGCGGCGTCGCCCGGAACGGCCGTGGTGGCCAACAACGACGACCCGCTGGTCACGTGGGCTGCACGCGGTAGCGACCGCGTCATCTGGGTGGGTACCGGCCAGCGCTGGCAGGCCGACGCCGCCGCCTGCCCCGAGTGCGGCAGCCGCATCGAGTGGGGCTCCAAGGCAGGGGTGGCCGATGGTGCGGACGGCACTTCCGGCTGGTCGTGCTCGGCGTGCGACCTCGCCCGTCCGGCGCCCGCTCTCTGGCTGGAAGGGACCCGGTCCAACGATGCAGGCGTGTGGGCCGGTCTCGCGGAGCTCGTCTCGTCCGACGGCCTGCGGCTCCCGGTGCGGCTCCGGCTGCCGGGCCGGTGCAACCTGGCCAACGCGGCGATGGCCGCCGCCGCCGCCCGGTCGCTAGGGGTGGACCCGGCTGCGGCGCTGGCGGCGATGGAGGGAGTGGAGACGGTCGGCGGCCGGTACGCGGTGGTCGCCGTGGAGGGAGACGCCGGCCAACCCGTCGCCGTCCGACTGCTGCTGGCCAAGAACCCCGCGGGTTGGGCCGAGGCGCTCGACCTGCTGCGGCCGGCGCCGCTCCCCGTCGTCGTCGGCATCAACGCCCGCACTGCCGACGGTCGGGACCCGTCCTGGCTGTGGGACGTGCCCTTCGAGCGGCTGGCCGGCCGGAGGGTGGTGGCCACCGGTGACCGAGGCCGCGACCTGGCCGTGAGGCTGCACTACGCCGATGTGGACCACACCTACGTGCGGGGCTATCGCGAGGCGGTGCGCGCCGCCGGCGGCCCGGAGGTGGACCTGGCGGCCAACTACACCTCCTTCCAGGACGCCAGAAAGGCCCTCGGTGGCTGAGGAGGTGGTGTCGATCGCGCTCCTGTACCCCGAGCTGCTGGGCACCTACGGCGACGGCGGCAACGCCGTCGTCCTCACCCAGAGACTCCGCTGGCGCGGCATACCGGCCGAGGTGGTCACCGTTCGCGCCGGTGAGCCAGTACCCGCCGGCTGCCAGATCTACCTGCTCGGCGGCGGGGAGGACGGCCCGCAGTCCCTCGCCGCCCGGGAGCTGTCCACCGGTGGCGCGCTCGGCCGGGCGGTGGCGGGAGGTTCGGCGGTCCTCGCCGTGTGCGCCGGCTTCCAGGTCATCGGCCGGGAGTTCCTAGGGCCCGACGGCGAGGTGCACGAGGGGCTGGGGCTCCTCGACTGCACCACGCGCCGCGGACCGGGCGCCCGCCGGGTGGGCGAGATCGTGGTGTCGACCGACGGAACCTCGGGGGTCGGGACACTCACCGGCTACGAGAACCACGCTGGCGTGACGTCGCTCGGGCCGGACGTGCAACCGCTCGGCCGCGTGGAGGTCGGCCGCGGCAACGACACCGGCGACGCCTCGGAGGGGGCGGTATCGGGCCGGGTCGTAGGGACCTACCTCCACGGGCCGGTGCTCGCTCGCAACCCGGAGCTCGCCGACCTCCTTCTCTCCTGGGTGGCCGGTCCCCTCGACCCCTTGCCGGCGCCCGAGATCGAGGACCTCCGTCGCGAACGGATGGGAGCCGCGAGCCAACGTCGACGGTTGTGGCCCTTTGGGCGGGCTCAGTAACCGGCCAGGCTGGAGACGAACGCCCGTCGCAGATCGGCTGCGGGAATGCCGGTGCCCACCGCGACCTCGGCCAGGTCGAGGGCGCCGCTGCGCCGCTCGCCGTCGTCGAGGCGAAGTACGTAGAGCAGCCGACCGGGCGCCCACTCCAGCAGCACCGCGCACTGGAACATCGCCCCGGACCGGGTCCGGCGCTGGCTGATGCCCACCACCTTGCGACCGCCGACAGCCACCTCGCCGGAACCGAGGCTGGCGAAGCACACGAGTGGCGACCACCTGGGCGCGGTCTGGACGGGCCCGTCCTCCCAGGAACGAGCCTCCCGAAGACCGCATCGCTCCAGGGCCTCGGCCCACGCTCGACCCAGCCAGTGGAACGCCCGGGCCACGTCGCGCTCCTCGAGAGGGTCACCGGCGGGCACGAGCACGTCGACCCAGAGCAGACCGCCCGGCTCGACGAGCACCGCACCTCCCCCGCTGCGCCGCCGCACCACCGAGACTCCGGTGACGGATGAGGAGTCGTGGTCGGCGACCGACCAAGGCTGCGTGCTGCCGAGCACGAGCGCCGGTCCCTCCGGCTCGACGAACCAGCAACAGGGCGCCGCCGCCCCGGGCCAGTCCCGGGCCAGCAGATCCTCGGCGCGGCCCCGCAACGTCTGCACCTGCCAACGGCCTGACGTGCCGTCGGCCGGCGCGGGCATCCCCCCCTGTGCCCCCAGCCGGCCGGTCAGAGGAGAGATTCGACCCCGGGCGCCCGCAATCCTGCCTGGGGGCGCGCGTTCACGCAGAAAGCGCGTCGGTGCTCAGGTACGGCTCCCATTGGGGATGCACGCTGCCCACCGCCACGATGACCCACGTCAGCTCTTTTGGTGCCGCCGGGCGGCGACGCAGGACCATGCCCGCCTCGTGGGTGAGATGGTCCTCCTTTCGGCTGTTGCACGGGCGGCAGGCCGCGACCACGTTCTCCCACGTGTGCTGTCCACCCCGGCTGCGCGGTACGACGTGGTCGATGTTCTCGGCCGCCTCCCCGCAGTACTGGCAGCGGTTGCCGTCGCGGGCGAACACGGCACGGCGGCTGAGCGCGGCCCGAGCCCGGAACGGGACCTTGACGAAGTAGGTCAGGCGGATGACCGACGGCGTGGCCATGGCCGAGCGCTCGGAATGCAGCAGGCGGTCGGTGGCGTGCAGCACCTCCGCCTTCTCCTTCAGCACCAGGACCACTGCCCGGCGGACGGGGACGACGCACAGAGGCTCGTAGGTCGCGTTGAGCACGAGCGCCTTCGACATCTCAGCTGGCGGACGCTGGTGGGACGACCATCGCCCGCCGAGGCTAGCGCAGGCGCCCGAAATCCCGGCACCATTCGAGATAGGCCACCAGGTCGTCAGGCTCCGGGTCACGCTCCTCGTCGCCGTAGGCCGTCTCCATCCGGAACCGCAGGTAGGCCGGGTCCGGGACCGGCAACGGAGGCCATCGGCGCCACCACCCCGGCCTTGCCAGTCGCAGGATCTGTCGGGCGGCCACCGGCCACAACCAGGGCCGGAGGGCAACCGCCACCAGCGACCGCCACAGCTCTGCGGCCCCGGCCGCGCCGCCATTCCCGTGGCTCACAGCCGGCCCACTGCCCGCCATCCCACCGCCGCCGCCCCCACCAGAGGGCCGTCGGCGCCCAGGCCAGCCGGGAGGATGCACGCCTGACGTGAGAACTCGAGGCGGGCCCGGACCTCGATCTCGGCCTGGGCAGCGGCGAAGAACGGTGCCCCGAACCCGAGCGCCACCGACCCGGCCACCACGGCCAGCCCCAGATCCAGGAGGTTCGCCACCGAGGCCACCGCCCGACCTACCAGCATGCCGGTGCGGACCACCACGTCGGGAGGCGCCTCGCGGGCCGGCCGGCCCGTCACCGCGGCGATGGCCGACCCCGAAGCCTCGGCCTCCAGGCAACCGCGTCCTCCGCACGTGCAGGCACGCCCTTCCGGCTCCACCACGACGTGGCCGATGTGCCCGGCGTTGCCGGCGGCACCGTCGAGGAGGCGACCATCCAGCACGATCCCGCCGCCCACGCCGGTCGACACGACCATGGCGACGAAGTGGCTAATCCCTGCCGCCGCGCCGCGCCATCCCTCCCCCACGGCCAGGGCCTTGGCGTCGTTGTCCACGAACACGGCGACACCAAGGGCATCGGCCAGGCGGGCCCGGAGCGGGAAGCGGCGCCAGGAGGCGATGTTGAGGGGAGACACCTCTTCGCCCCCGGCCGTCATCGGGCCACCGCAACCAACCCCGCAGACGGCGACGCTCTCGTCGGCGGCGCCCAGCACTCGCCCCGACAGGGCAAGGAGCTCGCCGAACAGCGCCTCCCCGTCCAGGTCCTTGCGAGTCGGCACCGTCTGAGTGCTCACCAGCTCTCCGTCGGAGGTAACCAGACCGGCGGCCATTTTGGTGCCGCCGATGTCGATCGCCAGAGCCAATGCCACATCGGAGACGGTACGCTCACCTCCTCGACGCCATGTCCAGGTCCCGCGCCGCGGCCCGCGCCGTCCAAACCTTCTCGGAGACGTTCGAGGCCGTCGTGGCCAACGTCGGCCAGGTCGTCCAGGGCAAGGACGAGGCGATACGACTGGCCCTCGTGTGCCTCGTTGCCGAAGGCCACCTCCTCATCGAGGACGTGCCCGGCGTGGGCAAGACGATGCTGGCCAAGGCCCTCGCCGCCAGCCTGGACTGCAGCTGGGCCCGGATCCAGTTCACGTCCGACCTGCTGCCCTCCGACGTCACCGGCGTGACGGTGTTCAACCGGGCGACCGGTAGCTTCGACTTCCGCCGGGGCGGCATCTTCGCCAACCTCGTCCTCGGCGACGAGATCAACCGGGCCTCCCCCAAGACCCAGTCGGCGCTGCTGGAGGCCATGGAGGAGCGCCAGGTCACCGTCGACGGCAGCACCTACCGGCTGGCGCCTCCGTTCATGGTGATCGCCACCCAGAACCCGGTGGAGCACGAGGGCACCTACCCTCTGCCCGAGAGCCAGCTCGACCGGTTCCTGATGCGGATCTCCATGGGGTACCCGGCGCGGATGGCAGAGATCGCCATCCTCGAAACCCATTCCCGCGGTACTCCGGCCATCGCCGAGCTCCGCCCGGTGGCTTCGGCCGGCGACGTCTCAATGATGATCGCCCTGGCCCAGGCCATCCACGTGGCCGCCAGCCTCAAGGCGTACATGGTCGACCTGGCCGACGCCACCCGACGCCACCCCGACCTCGCCCTCGGCGTCTCGCCCCGGGCCGTCCTCGGCCTGCTCCGCGCCGCCCGGGCCCGCGCCGCGTCCATCGGCCGCGACTACGTGGTGCCCGACGACCTGAAGGAACTGGCGCTGCCGGCGCTCGAGCACCGCCTCGCCCTCACCCCCGAGGCCCAGATGCGCGGGGTGAGCCGGGAGCAGGTGCTCGCCGGGGTGCTCGGCAGCGTCCCCATACCTGCGGCGCGATGAGGCGGGCGCGACCGACCCTGACCCGGCGGGGGTGGGCGGTGGCGATCGGATCGGGAGTACTGGGCGTGACCGCCCGCATCCTCGGCACGTTCGAGCTGTTCGTTCTGGCAACCGGAGGCGGCGCCTTGGTGGCCGGTGCCACTCTGCTGGTCGGCACCCGGTTCCCCCGGCTCCAGGCCACGCGGAGGCTGTCCTCCACCCGGGCCCACGCCGGGGAGGTCACCCGTGTCGAGCTGCGGGTGACCAACGCCGGGCGGTCCCGGAGCTGGCCCGTGTGGATGGACGACCGGCTCGGCAGCTCCCACCGCGCCTCACTCCTGTTGCCGGCGCTTGCCCCCGGCGCCGGAGAGCAGGCGTTCTACCGGCTGCCGCCACTCGAGCGGGGGCTGCACTCCATCGGCCCCCTGGAGGCCCGGGTGGTGGACCCGTTCGGCTTGGCCGAGCGGGTGACGACCATCGCCGCGCCGACCGACCTGCTCGTGTACCCGAGGGTCCAGGCCCTGCGACCGCTGACCGCGGGTGTGGGCGAGGACACGCGGGCGGGCTCGCCCTCCGCCCTGCTGTCGGTCACGGGCGACGACTTTGCCTCCCTCCGGGCGTACGAGGCCGGCGACGACCTGCGCCGCGTGCACTGGCCGTCCACGGCCCGGCGCGACGAGCTGATGGTGCGCCAGCACGAGTCTCCCCGTCAGGGCCGCGTCATCGTGGTCCTCGACGCACGCCACGAGGTGCACTCCGACAGCACCTTCGAGCCGGCGGTGTCCGCCGCCGCCAGCATCCTGCGGTCGTGCCGCGAGCACGGCCAGGTGGTCCGGCTGCTCACGACCGCGGGCGACGACTCCGGGTTCGGGACGGCATCGGGCCATCTCGACGCGGCCATGGCGCGCCTGGCCCTGATCCAGCCCGGCGACGGCCGGCCCCTTCACCAGCTGGCCGCGCTCTACGGCTCGCACGCCGCAGTGGTCACGGTGACCGCGGACACCGCGGCCGCCGGGCACGGCGGGGCCACGGCCGGACGCCGCAGCCGCTCGACCACGGTCGTCGTGTTCGAGGACGCCTTCGGCACGGCTGTCGCCGGCCCCGGGGTGATCAGGGTGCCGTCGCCGGAGATGTTCGGGCCGGCCTGGGACCGAGCCATGTCGAGGGCGAAAGCGGGCGCGGCCACATGAAGCCCCGGCACAGGAGCCCGTTCGCGGCACGGCCCCGGGGCGAGGAGCTGGCCCTGCTGGGCGTGACGGCGGTCTCGGCCGTCGGTCTGAACCGGCTCTTCTCCGACACCTCCTTCCTGGTGCCGGTGCTGGCCGCCGCGGTGACTGCTCACGTGGTCGCCGCCGCCAGCCGGCGGCTCGCTCTCCGCCCGGCGATGGCTGCTCTCGTCGCAGTAGCCGGGCTGGCCCTCTTCTCCACCTGGGCCGTCGAGCTGGGCACGACCGCCTCCGGGTTCCCGACCCCCGGCACCGTCGCCGCCTTCGGCCGGCACCTCGGAGCGGCTTGGACCGACTTCGGGCGGGTGGTCGCCCCGGCCGCAGTAACCCCCGGGTTCGTGCTCGGCGCGGTGGTGCTCACCTGGGTGGCGGCCTCGGTGGCCGACATCTTCGCCTTCCGGGCCCGCACCCGGTTCGAGGCGCTGGTGCCCTCCTTCACCCTCTTCCTCTTCGGCGCGCTCCTGGGAGTCGAGCGCGACCGGCTCGCCATCGCGCTGGCCTACCTCGCCGCAGTGCTCGTCTTCGCCATCGTCGCCGAGACGACCGAGCGGGCGGAGTCGGTCGGGCGCCCCTGGGCACTTGCCGCCACGCCCTCGGGCCTGGTCGTCGCCGTCGGCGCCCTGGTCGTGGCCGCCCTGGCCGGGCCCCGGCTGCCCGGGGTCGGCGAGCCCGGCCTCGTGGCCCTCCAGCAGCGAGCCGGCGACGGTGGCGGCTCACGGGTGACCGTCAGCCCCCTTGTGGACATCCGCAAGCGCCTGATCAGCCAGGCCGACGTCGAGCTCTTCACCGTGGCCAGCCAGGCCCCCAGCTATTGGCGGCTGACGGCGCTCGACCGCTTCGACGGCCAGGTCTGGTCCTCACGCGGCAGCTTCCAGGCCGCGTCCGGTGGTCTTCCTGCCGGCCGCGCCACCAAAGGGCCGGAGACCATCGTCCGCCAGGACTACGACCTGACTGCGCTGTCGTCGATCTGGCTCCCGGCCGCCTTCCGGCCCGAACGCCTCGAACCCGTCCCCGGCGTCCGCCACGACCCCGAGTCGGCCAGCCTCGTCTCCGAGGGCCCCAGCGCCAACGGCCTCCGCTACTCGGTGGAGTCCGCGGTGCCGCGGCTGACGGCAGGGGCCCTCTCCTCGGTGAGCGACTCCCTCGCGCCGGACGTGGCCTCCCGCTACCTGCCGCTGCCGGCGAACTTCCCCGCCGCCGTCAAGGCCCAGGCCGAGCAGGTGGTGGGAGACCAGGCCGGCCCGTACCGGAAGGCCCGGGCGCTGCAGGACTGGTTCCGCTCCGAGTTCACGTACAGCCTGGAAGTGCCGGCCGGCCACGACACCAGCGCCATCGGGTCGTTCCTCACCTCCCGGGAGGGTTACTGCGAGCAGTTCGCCGGCACCTTCGCGGCAATGGCCCGGTCCATCGGGGTGCCGGCACGCGTGGCCGTTGGCTTCGTCCCCGGAAGCCTGGGTGCGGACGGGCGATACCACGTCCGCGGCCAGGACGCCCACGCCTGGCCCGAGGTCTTTCTGGCCGGGTACGGCTGGGCCGCCTTCGAGCCGACACCGGGCCGCGGCCTACCCGGCGCCCAGGACTACACCGGGGTCCCCGTTCCCGCTCCCGCCGCGGCCGACGAGGGCCCGGGCACTGCCCCGGCACCGGCGCCTAACCCGCCCGAACCGGAGACGACAGTTCCATCCGACAGCGAGCCCGGCCCCGGCACCGACGCGACCCCACCGACGACCGCTGCTCCGACCCCGAGCCCGGTGGCCAGAGCCGCCGAGGGTGCCGTCAAGGTTCTGGCTCTGCTCCTCCTCGGCATCGTCGCCCTGACCGGGCCGCCGCTCGCGGTCGTGGGCATCCGGCACCGGCGTCGCCGCCGTCGACGGGCTGCGGCCACCACCCCCGCCGACCACGTAGCGGCGGCCTGGGCAGAGGCATTGGAGGCGTTGGCCGCCGACGGACTGCCGAGGCACGGCTGGGAGACCACCACCGAGTACGCCCGCCGGGCGGCCGAGCGCCTGGGGCCCGCCGGGCCGGCGCTGTCGCACCTGGCGGCCGCCGCTTCGGCGGCGACCTACTCGGCCGGCGGCGTCAGCCCTGAGGTTGCCGAGTGGGCTGATCGCGCCGCGGCCACCGTCGAGTCGACGCTTGCGGCCGACACCAGCCTGATGACCCGAGCCCGGCGGGCGGTGGACCCGAGAAGCCTGCTCCGCGACGGAGCGCTCAGTCCTCGCGCTTGAACCGCTGGCGCAGGCGCTTGCCCGCGTCGCCGAAGTACTCCTTGACGTTGGTCGTCACGTGGCCCGTCTTGATGGTGCCGGTGATCTGGGCCAGGCCGGCCCGGCCCATCTTGCGGAGGTTGCGCTCGAACACGAACGCCGAGCCGAGCATCACCAGGAAGCCGGCGAAGCCGAGCAGCAGCGAGGAGGTGAAGGCCACCACCAGGACCGCGAAGCCGCCAAAGAAGCCGAGACCGGCGTACTTGAGGTTCCGCCCGGCATGGCGGTACAGCGTGGTCTTACCGACACCTCGCGCGAAAGCGGGATCGCTCTCGTAGAACTGCTGCTCGATCTCGGTAAGGATCCGCTGCTCTTCCTCAGAAAGCGGCACGACCTGCCCTTTCGGATACTCGGTCCGCTGTCCGGGCCATCTTCGCACAGCCCGGAATCGTCGACAACGCGATGCTACCGGGGCGGGCGGGCCCGGCGTACCGCCCCCTCGCCGAACCGCCGCCGCACCTGGTCGACAGCCCCTGCCAGCCGTTCCTGGCCGTCCGGGCCATCGCGGGAGCCGCCATCACCCCCGCTTTCGGCCGGATCCTGGCCTCCCAGAGTGAGCTGACGATGTGGCCGGGCGCCCAGGTTGGAGACGCTGACACCCAGCAGGCGTATGCCCGGCGACACGTCGACGCCGTCGAGCAGCGCGCCAGCCAGCTCGAACAGGCCGGCGGCGGTGTAGAGCGGGGCCGGTGCCGTTCGAGAACGGGTGATCGTGCGAAATCCAGGCCCGAACCGGACCTTCAGCACGACCGTCCTGCCGGCCTGGCCAGCGTCGCTCAGGCGCGCCGCCACGCGGTCGCACAAATCCAAGGCGTGGCGCCGGATCTCGGCCCTATCGGTCAGGTCGTACTCGAAGGTGCGCTCGTGGCCGACCGACTTGGCGACCCGGTCGGGG
>JBOGIF010000196.1:0-5673 GCA_050742415.1 Acidimicrobiales bacterium
GGCCGAGCTCGTGCCAGAGGACTGACACCAGCACCACCGCCACCCATACGACGAGGCTGGCGAGACTTCGACCCCCCGCCAGCCCGAGCAGGGCGGCCACCAGGAAGAACGACGGGTCGGCGTGCACCGGGACGCCGCGTACGTACACGCCACGGAACGTCGCCATGGAGGGAACACTACCGACAGGCGTGCCGCCGATGCTTAGTGGTGGGCGGCGACTACACCTTCCCGGAACTCAGCTGGGGGGTGCCGGTGCCTGCGCTCGCCTCCAACGCCGCTTGGTCGGAGTGGGGTCGGAGCCGGCCGGGGCGGTACCGGGGCCGAGGACGCGCTCGACCTTGGCCTTGATCTGCTCCTCCCACGCCACTCCCGTGAGCGCCTCGAGCGCCCGGGCGGAGCGGAAGGCGAGGGAGGTCTCGGCCAGCACGGCCTCCTCGTCGGCTCCGCAGCGGTGCAGCTCCACGGTTCGGTGCAGGGCTTCGTCGAGCTCCCGGCCCAGGCTCTGGAGGTGGGCGGAAAGCTCCTGGTCGAACCGGCCCGTCATGGTGCCGGCGTACCCTTCCCGGCGGGAGCGGAAACTAAAAGCCCTGCGTGGAGGCTCGGTCAGTCGACCGGGAGGCGAGCCAGAAGCTCGACTTTCTTCTCCTCGAAGTCCTCGTAGGTCATCGTTCCGGCCTCGAACGACTGGTGGATGGCCTCGATCAGCACCAGGAGCTCCGACGCCGACAGCTCTCCGCCCTCGTCCTGGGCGATGGGGTCAACTTCCTCGGGCTCGGCCGCGGCCGCGGCACTGCGCTCCTGGCGACGCTCGCGCTTGGCGGCGGCCTTGGCCTTCTTGTCGCGATCCCGCTGCAACTTGCTGAAACTGGTGCGCTGCCCAGCCACGTGGACTCCTTCCGACCTCGGCGTCGTACGCCGCGACAAGCACCAGCAGCGGCTCCTCGCCCATGGTGCCCGGCGGCAGGCGCGCCGTCGTGGGGAACAGTCTAGGGCCAGCGGGCCGACGTAGTCGGTCCGGTAGTCAGCGTCGCCGGTGCAGCGGTGCCCAGAAGCCGAGGCCTATGCCGGCCACCATCGAGATCAGCGGCAACACCAGGAAGGCCGCGCTGTCGGAGGCAATGACCTTGAACAGGAAGAGGTCGTAGGCCACGAAGAGCCCGAGGAACACTCCCGCGGCGCCGCCCAGGATGGGACGGCCCCTCACCTCTGGCCGGTAGAACCCCGCCCGCCGGCGACCCCCTGGCGCAGACGCGGCCGCGCCGCGTAGGCCAGGAAGGCGGCTGCGATCACGGTGCCGGCGATGCCAGCCATGCCTGCGGCATTGGCGAACGCTCCCCCTTGCACCTCGACGGTGACCTCACCGTCGCATCGGCCCTCGGCGCCCTGGTGGAACCCGCTGAGCCGGTACTGGCCGGCGGGGACCTGCTCCAGGAACGACGGGAGGTCGACGACGCCCTGGGCGCTGTTGGCACCCGATGCGTTGGCGGTCGGGCCCCAACTGCCGACGACGACGTCGAACGAGCCCAGCGCCAGCCGGACTTCGCCGCGGTGGTCGTGGGTGGTGGTGGCAACCCGGCCGGAGTACGACGCCGTGCCCTGCCGCGGGACGACCGCCGACTCGTCGTTGGCGTCGATGCGGTAGATGGCCCCGTCGCCGCCCGTGATCTCGGCGCTCCCCTCACACCCGAGCGTGTTGGTGGCAATCTCGGCGTGGGCGGGAGCCGCGGACAGCACCACCACCCCGAACGTACCCAGGGCCAACGTCACGCTGGCGAGCCGCTTCCTCCTAAGGGATCTGCTCATACCCGAACCCTATCCATCGGCCTGCTCGGTGCCCAGGGCTCTGGAGCTAGAAATCGCTATCAGTTTGGGCCCGGCACTCCGGCGGTACGAGTAGGCCAACCACGCCCGGGACGAGCGGCGTCTTACGCCACCAGATGTCGTCCCGGCAACCCGCAGAAAGGGGTGCTCGAAATGGGGATCGGATTGAGCATATTTCTCATCGCCGTAGGAGCCGTCCTGGCCTTCGCAGTGAACATCACCACGTCCGGCATCGACCTCTCGACGGTCGGTGTCATCCTCATGCTCGTGGGTGGGATCGGCCTGGCTGCCAGCCTGTTCATCTTCGGCGGGGCCAACCGCTTCGGGAGCCGGCGCACGACGGTCGACAGCTACTCCGACGGCGTTGGGACCGAAAGGGTCGTGCGCCGCGACGAGCTGATCTGATGCCGCGTTAGCGTCGCATGGGTTGACGCCTCCCGTTGTGGTCGTGGGTGCCGGTCACAACGGGCTGGTTGCAGCGTGCTATCTGGCCCAGGCCGGGAGAGATGTCGTCATCCTCGAGCAGCTCGACCGCCCGGGTGGCGGGTCCCGCACCGAGGAGACCGTCCCCGGGTACCGCTTCGTCCGCCACTCCGCCGCCCACAACATCATCAACATGACCGACATCCCGGCCGAACTGGACCTGACCAGCGCCGGGCTCGAGTACCTGGAGATGGACCCGTTCTCGGTGGCAATCCACGCCGACGGGCGCCGGGTGCGGTTCTTCCGTTCGATCGAGGCCACCGTCGACTCGATCGCCGAACACTCCCCCGCCGAGGCGGCGGCCTACGCCCGGTTCATCGGGAAGGCCGTCCCGGTGGTGCGGACCATCCTCCCGGCCGTCCGGGGCGACACCAGGCTGAGGGTCCTGCCGGCCCAGATCGCCAACGCGGTGCGGGCGCTACGGCACCAGCCCTTGGCTACGGCCCGCGACGTATTGAGCCCATACGACTCGCTGCTGCGCCGCTGGCTGACGTCGGACCTCACGCGCGGACCAGTCGCCGCGTTCGCCGCTCATGCGGGGATCGGGCCGAGTGCGCCGGGCGGCGCGCTGTTCGCCTTCTGGCAGGCCGTCTACCACCTGTTCGGCCAGTGGCACGGCCGGGGCGGCGCCCAGAACCTCACCGACGCTCTGGTGACGCGGCTGCTCTCGCTCGGCGGCGAGCTGCGCTGCTCGGCCGCCGTCGAACGCATCGAGGCCCCCGACGGGCACGTGCAGGCGGTCGTGCTGGAAGGCGGGGAACGCATCTTGGCGCGCGCCGTGATCACGGCCATGGACCCGAAGACGGCCTTGTTGGACCTGCTCGACCCGCCGTTGGGCGGCGATGCGGGCGCCGACTTGGCCGCCGCCCGACGGTCCAACGTGGTGCAGGCAGTCGTCCACGTGGCGACCGACCGCCTACCGGCCTATCCGGGCGCCCGGCCGGGCGACTGGAACGGGCTGCAGAGCTACGTCGACCGCCTCGACGACCTCACCTCGGCGTGGGCGCAGTCGGAGGCGGGCCGCCTACCGGGCCCCTTGCCGCTGTACGCCTTCACCCCGTCGGCCTTGGACGACAGCCTCGCTCCCCCTGGGCACCACACCGTGTACCTCGCCTGCCCGGCGGCGCCATCGCAGGTGGAAGGCGGTTGGCCGGCCCGGCGCGACGAGCTGATCGAACGTTGCCTCGACACCGTCGAGGCCAGAGCCCCGGGCTTCCGGTCGTCGGTCCAAGGCGTGGCCACCTGGGCTCCCGACGAGATGGAACGGGTCGAGAGGTGGCCTGGTGGCCACCCGATGTACCTCGACATCACCCTCGACCAGCTCGGCCCGTTCCGTCCCACGAAAGCTCTCGGTGGCTGGCGGACGCCGATCGACGGGCTCTACATCTCCGGCGCCGGCACCAACCCGTCGGGTGGGATCGCCGGCACTCCCGGCCGCCAAGCCGCCCGGGCCCTGCTCGCCGACTGCCCCTGAGCCGAGCGGCCCGGCCTCGAGCCAACTTCAGCGGCAGCAGGCTTGGTTACCGCCGGGGCGTGCCGAGGGGCCGATCGTGTCCCCGTCGAGGATCTCGCCCAACAGCCGTCGGGCCACGGCCGTGCCTTCGGGGTCGAGGGCGTAGAGGATGTAGCCGTTGGCCCGTCGCGCTCGGACCAGACCGGCACCGGCCAACTTCCGGAGGTGATGGCTCACCAACGGCTGGGCAAGGCCCTCGGCTGCCACCAGATCGCTGACGCAACGCTCACGTTCCCGCAGGGCAAGGAACAGCCGCAGACGGGTCGGGTCGCTCAGCGCCCGCAGGACGGTGATGGCTCCTTCCGCCGAAGTGGGAGCCGTCACTGTGGTGATCACCGGGTCAACTGTCTCAAAAGCCGTCCCTGCCGGTCAACGGCGGGCCACAGCGGGTAGGCGCTCACCCCCCTCTCGGGACGGGCCGGCAGGAAATCAGAGTTCTGACAGAGAAGGTGAGCAAGGTGGGGAAACGCTTTGGCTGGTTGCTCGCGCTTTTAGGGATGCTGTTGATGGTGTCGGTCGTCGGTGGTCCACAGGGTGCCGCGGCCCAGACGCCGCCGCCGGCGTCGCCTCCCACCACCACTCGCTCGTTGCTCGACGAGCTGGTATCGAAGCTCGTTCCGCCCCCTTCACGAGCACCGGCGCCGGCTCTGCCTTCGACGCCTGCTCCGGGCCCGGCGGCCAGACCGCCAGCTGCAGCCGTCCTCCCGACAACGGTCGCGGCCCCAGTGACGTGCTCGGTAGCGGTGCCGGCGGCAAGTAGTCGGCCTGGCTTGGGAAGCGGTCCGCGCAGCAGCACGGCGTTGGTGGATGCGCTGCAGAAGCTGAGCAGCTCGCTCAACGGGGTGGAGACGTTCTCTGCGGGGATGGGTCACTTCCCGGTGGCCGGTGCCGCCCGTTACAGCAACGACTGGATGGCGCCCCGCTACACCCCCTGCTTTCACCTGCACCAAGGCACCGACATCTTTGCGGCGCGAGGAACGCCGGTCCGCGCTCCGGTTGATGGCGTGGTCAATTTCACCGAGGAAGCGGTCGGTGGGAAGTCCGTCTACGTGAGAGAGGCCAACGGCACCTTTTACTACCTCGCCCACTTGGACGGATTTGCCCGCATCCGCGCCGGCAGCCGGGTCAGCCAGGGCCAGGTGGTCGGCTTCGTGGGTTCCACCGGCAACGCCGACGGCGGTGCGCCCCACGTACACCTTCAGGTGCACCCACGCGGTGGCGGCCCGATCAACCCCAAGCCGCTCCTCGACCGTTGGCTCGACGAGGCTGCGGCCGGTGTGCCGAAGCTCGCGGCATCGCTGGGGAGTCCGCGTCCGCCGTGGAAGCTACCGACGAGCCCGGACGGGTCGGCCGTCGACCATCAGCCCGACGCCTGGACTGAGGCCCGGAACGCGGCTCGTGCCTTCCTCTTGCCCCTCACGCCACGTCCCTTGGTGCTGCTAATCGATTCCTGACCCGCTACGTGCTCCGGCACGTCGGCGCGCCCGCCATGTGCGCTTGGGCATACCCACCCCAGGTGGGGTAGGATCTCCGGCATGAAGCCAGTCCATGAGCGTGCCGTGCTCAACCGCCTGAAGACCGCCCGGGGCCATCTCGACGCCGTGATGCGCATGGTCGAGGACGACACCTACTGCCCGGAGGTCATGAAGCAGCTCTCGGCGGTGCAGGGATCGCTGGAGCGTGCCAGCCGCATCGTGTTGCGCAACCACCTGGAGACCTGCGTGGCCGCGGCCATGGTGGCCGGGCGGACCGGGGAGATCGTCGACGAGCTCATGGACGCTCTTCGCTACGACCGCACTGTCACCGCACCGGGGCCCGAGCTCGCCCTCTCGCAGGAGGAGTCCTGACCGGCGCCC
>JBOGIF010000197.1:0-24287 GCA_050742415.1 Acidimicrobiales bacterium
GCGCCACCCCACCCAGTTCTCAGGCGAGCGGATGCCCCATCCTTCCCGGACTCGGTGGCCAGTACCGAGGCGATCAGCTCCACGAGGCGCCCGGTGGCGGCGTTGAAGACGCCGCACACCTCGGCGATAGAGGCCTCCAACCGGGCCCCCTCCGCCTCGTTCCCACCCCGCTCCGCCACGCCATCATTGTACCAAACACACGTTCGATATGCAACAAGAAATACCGAATATTCGTCCGAGATCGTTAACATCTGCCAGCCGCGTCGGTGTAGCTTCCATACATATGATCCGTACCGCGATCTACCTCGAGGAGGGCCAGCGACATCGCCTGGCGAACGTGCTGCTGCCGGTGGCACGGAGTGGAGGGCGCGCTGGTCGAGCGCGCTGGCGTCCACGTCGGGCATAGCGCCCTATCTGCCCGCGGGTGAGCCATATGGCTGACACCACTCCCATAGACCAGGCCGAGCTTCGGCGGCTGCAGGAGCCGCTCAAGCAGCGCTACCGCGACGAGCCCACATCCGCGGTCGTCACGCTTACGGCCGACGGCACTCTCGGCGACGGCGTGACGTGCTCGGTCCAGACCGGGAGGGCGCTGGCCGAGGCGGGCCTGCACCCGGCGACGGGTGGTGACGGCCTCTCGCTCTGTTCCGGCGACATGCTGCTGCAGGCTCTGGCCGCCTGCGCCGGCGTGACCCTCCGGGCCGTGGCCACGTCGATCGACATCCCCGTGCGCGGCGGCACGGTGCACGTCGAGGGAGACCTCGACTTCCGGGGCACGCTCGCGGTCAGCAAGGAAGCCCCGGTCGGCTTCTCCGCGATACGGATGCGCTTCGATCTGGATACCGATGCCGGCCCCGAAGACCTCGCCACCCTGCTGCGCCTAACCGAGCGCTATTGCGTCGTCTACCAGACCTTGGTGAGCGCACCGACCATCTCCGTCACCGCCTGAGGGCGTCCCGGCCACGGCCTGGCGACCTCGCCGGCCAGACTGTGGGTGTATGAGCGGCGACAGCGAGAGCGACATCCCGAACGACCGGCCGTGGACCCTTGCCATCGACGTGGGTGGCAGCGGCCTGAAGGCGGCACTGCTCGACGCCGCCGGGTCGATGATGGGCAGGCGCGTGCGCGTCGAGACGCCCTACCCGCTCCCGCCGCAACGCCTGGTCTCGGCCTTGGTCCAGTTGACCGAGCCGCTGGGTCCAGCCGATCGCGTATCCGTCGGGTTCCCCGGGATGGTGCGGGACAGCCGGGTGCTTTCGGCACCGCACTTCGTCACCGTCGCCGGCCCGGGCACGGAGGAGTCGCCGGAGCTGCTGGCGGCGTGGAAGCGCTTCGACCTGGCCGACGCTCTCGAAGCCGCGTTCGGTCGTCCGGTCAAGGTGGCCAATGACGCCGATGTGCAGGGTTCGGCGGTGGTCAGCGGCCATGGCTTCGAGCTGGCCATCACCCTCGGGACGGGTATGGGGACGGCGCTGTTCAACAAGGGCCGCCTGCTGCCCCACATGGAGCTGTCGCACCATCCTTTTCGTAAGGGCGAGTCCTACGACGAGCAGGTGGGTGACGCCGCCCGCCGCCATGTTGGCGAGGTCAAGTGGAACCGCCGGGTGCGCCTCGCCCTCGAGACCTTGGACGAACTTCTCTTCTACGACCACGTGTACATCGGAGGTGGCAACTCGCGGCTGCTCAGCCTGGACCTCGGCCCGAAGGCCACGATCGTCGACAACTCGGCCGGGATCCTCGGCGGGATAAAGCTCTGGGAACGTTCCTGAAAGGACGGGCGCGATGCAACTGGGGATGATCGGCCTCGGGCGAATGGGTGCCAACCTGGTCCGCCGCCTGATGCGGTACGGGCACGAGTGCGTCGTCTACGACATCCACCCCGACCCCGTGGCCGAGCTGGAGGCCGCGGGCGCCATCGGGTCGGTGTCGCTCGACGACCTCGTGGCCAAGCTGGCACCACCTCGGGCCGCCTGGGTCATGGTGCCGGCCGCTTTTGCGGGGACGACCGTTGCGGACCTCGCCAGCCGTATGGAGGCGGGCGACATCATCGTCGACGGGGGCAACTCGTACTACCGAGACGACGTGATACGCGCGGCCGAGCTGGCGGAGGAGGGCATCCACTACGTCGACGTGGGGACCAGCGGTGGCGTGTTCGGCCTCGAGCGCGGTTACTGCCTGATGGTCGGCGGAGAGAAGGAGGCGTTCGACCGCCTCGAGCCGCTGTTCGCCAGCCTCGCCCCCGGGGTGGGTGCTGCGCCGCGCACGCCGGGTCTTCCCGGCCCACCGGCTACGGCCGAGCACGGCTACCTGCACTGTGGCCCGAGCGGCGCTGGGCACTTCGTCAAGATGGTCCACAACGGCATCGAGTACGGCCTGATGGCCGCCTACGCCGAAGGCCTCGCCATCCTCGACAAGGCCGACATCGGCCGCAGAGACCGGGCAGCCGACGCCGAGACCGCGCCTTTGAGGGACGCCGCCTACTACCAGTACGACATCGACACCGCGGCGGTGGCCGAGGTGTGGCGGCGGGGGAGCGTGGTGGGCTCGTGGCTCCTCGACCTGACAGCCGCGGCGCTGGCCAAGGACCCCCACGTGTCGGCGTTCAGCGGCCATGTGTCGGACTCGGGTGAGGGCCGCTGGACGGTCTCGGCGGCCGTCGACGAAGCAGTTCCCGCCTACGTCCTGACGACCGCGCTCTTCGAGCGCTTCAGCTCCCGGGGTGAGGGCGACTTCGCCGACCGGCTCCTCTCCGCCATGCGCAAGGAGTTCGGGGGCCACGACGAGCGCCCGCCGGCGTGAGTGGGATCGACTCGACGCCCGAGTGGCAGGCGCTGGCCGACCACCACCGTCAGGGGTCCACCGCGAGCCTGAGGGACCTGTTCGACCAGGACCCGGACCGGGGCCTGCGCATGAACGTCGAGGCGGCCGACCTCTACCTCGACTACTCCAAGAACCGGGTCGACGAGACGACCCTCGACCTCCTCGTGGCCTTGGCGACCCGGGCCGGGCTGCGGGAACGCATCGAGGCGATGTTCACGGGCGAGCGCGTCAACCCGACCGAGGGGCGACCGGCATTGCACGTGGCATTGCGTGCCCCCCTAACGGAGTCAATATATGTTGACGACAACGATGTCGTGCCCGACGTGCACTTCGTTCTCGACCGGATGGCACGGTTCGCCGAGCGGGTCCGCTCCGGCGCTTGGAAGGGCTACACGGGACTGCCGATCCGCAATGTCGTGAACATCGGAATCGGGGGCTCCGACCTCGGTCCGGCCATGGCCTACGAGGCGCTGATCGACTACAGCGACCGGGGGTTGTCGATGCGCTTCGTGTCGAACGTCGACGGCACCGCCATCGTCGAGGCCACCCGCGACCTCAACCCCGCCGAGACCCTCTTCGTGATCTCGTCGAAGACCTTCACCACCCTCGAGACGATGGCGAACGCGCACAGCGCGCGGCAGTGGCTGGTCGCGGGCCTGGGCGACGAGTCCGCCGTCGGCCGTCACTTCGTAGCGGTGTCCACCAACCCGGTCGAGGTGGCCGAGTTCGGCATCGACCCGGAGAACATGTTCGTGTTCTGGGACTGGGTGGGTGGGCGCTACTCGGTCGATTCCGCCATCGGCCTCTCACTGATGATCGCCATCGGGCCGAAGCACTTCTCCGCGCTGCTGGCCGGATTCCACGCCGTCGACACCCACTTCCGACAGGTTCCACTGCGCCGGAACCTTCCCGCTCTGCTCGGCCTCATCGGCGTCTGGTACATCGACTTCCACGGTGCCCAGACCCACGCCGTCCTTCCCTACAGCGAGCACCTGAGCCGTTTCCCGGCGTACCTCCAGCAGCTCGACATGGAGTCGAACGGCAAATCGGTCACACGCTCCGGCGCCCCGGTCACCTACGACACCGGTCCGGTGGTGTGGGGCAGCGCCGGCACCAACGGCCAACACGCGTACTACCAGCTGCTGCACCAGGGGACCCGGCTGGTCCCCGCCGACTTCATCGGCTTCTGCCAGCCCAGCCACGAGCTGGGCGACCACCACGACCTGTTGATGGCCAACCTGTTCGCCCAGACGGAGGCGCTGGCGTTCGGGCGCACCCCCGCCGAGGTTCGGTCCGAGAGGGTCGGCGAAGCGCTGGTACCGCACCGGACGTTCGCCGGGAACCGGCCGACCAACACGATTCTGGCTCCCCGCCTGACGCCCGGCGTCCTGGGCCAGCTCATCGCCACCTACGAGCACAAGGTGTTCGTCCAGGGGGTGATCTGGGACATCGACTCGTTCGACCAGTGGGGCGTGGAGCTTGGCAAGGTGCTGGCCCGGCGGATAGTGACGGAGCTTCAGTCGGCGCGGGCCGAGCCGACCGGGCACGACACCTCGACTGACTCGCTGATCCGCCGCTACCGCCGGGCCCGGAGCCGGGCCACCGGGACCTAGGCGGGCTGGGCGCTGCGCCGGCGCCGGTGGCGGTCCGCCGCGGCCAGGACGACCTTGCGGATGCGCACGATCTCGGGCGTGACCTCCAGGCACTCGTCGTCGGAGATGAACTCCAGCGCCTGCTCCAGCGAGGGCTTGCGGTGCGGGGCCAGGCGCACCAGCTCGTCGCCGGTGGAGGACCGCATGTTGGTGAGCTTCTTCTCCTTGGTGGGGTTCACGTCCATGTCGTCGCCGCGGGAGCTCTCGCCTACGATCATCCCCTCGTAGACCTCGGTGCCCGGGCCCACGACCAGCTCGCCCCGCTCGGCCAGGCTGAACAGGGAGTAGGCCGTGGTGGCTCCCCGGCGATCGGCTACCAGGCTGCCGCTGGAGCGGGTTCGCAGCTCGCCCTGCCACGGCTCGTAGCCCTCGAACACGTGGTGGAGCAGGCCCGTGCCGCGGGTCTCGGTCATGAACTCGGTGCGGAACCCGATCAGCCCCCGGGCCGGCACCAGGTACTCCATCTGCACCCAACCGGTTCCGTGGTTGACCATCTGCTGGAGCCGGCCCTTCCGCACGGCGAGCATCTGGGTGACCACTCCGAGGTGGTCGTCGGGCACGTGCACCGACATCCGCTCGACGGGCTCGTGCAGACGGCCGTCGATCTCGCGGGTGACCACCTGGGGCTTGCCCACCGTGAGCTCGAAGCCCTCCCGGCGCATCATCTCGACGAGCACCGCCAGCTGCAGTTCCCCTCGGCCCTGGACCTCCCAGGTGTCGGGCCGTTCGGTCGGTAGCACCCGTAGCGAGACGTTTCCCACGAGCTCGGCGTCGAGGCGGGTCTTGACCTGGCGGGCGGTGAGCTTGCGGCCATGCTGGCCGGCCAGGGGAGAGGTGTTGATCCCGATGGTGATCGAGATCCCCGGCTCGTCGATGGTGATCACGGGGAGGGGCCGGGGGTCGTCGGGGTCGGCAAGGGTCTCGCCGATGGTGACCTCGGGCAGCCCGGCGACGGCGATGATCTCGCCCGGCCCGGCCTCGGCGGCGTCGACCCGGTCGAGCGACTCGGTCACGTACAGCTCGGTGATGCGGACCTGCTCGATCTCCCCGTCGGCACGGCACCAGGCCACCGTCTGGCCCTTGCGGATGGTGCCCTGACGCACCCGGCACACCGCCAGGCGTCCCACGTAGGGCGACCGGTCGAGGTTGGTGACCAGGGCCTGGAGCGGGTGGCCATCGTCGTAGGTGGGGGCGGGGATGGTCTGCACCAACAGGTCGAAAAGGGGCCGGAGGTCGGTGCCCACCTCACCAGGGACGGTGGAGGCCCAACCGACCTTGGCGTTGGCGAAGACGATCGGGAACTCGATCTGGTGCACGTCGGCGTCGAGGTCGAGGAACAGCTCGTAGACCTCGTCGATCACCTGGGCGATCCGGGCGTCGGGGCGGTCGACCTTGTTGACTACGAGGATCACCGGAAGGCGAGCCTCGAGAGCCTTGCGCAGCACAAACCGGGTCTGGGGCTGCGGGCCCTCGGCCGAGTCGACCAGCAGCAGGACACCGTCGACCATGGTCAACGCCCGCTCCACCTCGCCACCGAAGTCGGCATGGCCCGGCGTGTCCACGATGTTCACCTTGACCTCGCCGTCGGCGTGGGCGTAGCGGACCGCGGTGTTCTTGGCGAGGATGGTGATGCCCTTCTCGCGCTCCAGGTCCATGGAGTCCATCACCCGCTCGCCGACGTCCTGGTTCTCCCGAAAAACTCCGGACTGCCAGAGCATGGCGTCGACGAGCGTGGTTTTCCCGTGGTCGACGTGGGCGACGATGGCGAGGTTGCGCAGATCGGAACGCGCGGGCATTGACGGGCCTCTCGGTGTGGGGACGACCGCGAGCAACCAGCGGCCTCAAGATGGTACTGCCCAGAGCGGCCGGTAGGCTCCGGCCGTGACCGACGCCCATGGCGACACCAGGAGCTCGCCGGGCGCCGACCGGGTCATGACCATCCCGAACCTGCTGTCGTTCGGACGGCTGCTGTGCGTTCCCGTGTTCCTGTGGCTGCTGTTCGGCCGGGACAACCGGGTGGCGGCTGCTTTCCTGCTGGCCGTCCTGGGCGTGACCGACTGGGTCGACGGCTACATCGCCCGGCGCTTCAACCAGGTCTCGGAGCTCGGCAAGATCCTCGACCCCGTCGCCGACCGCCTGCTCCTCGGCGTGGCGGTCGTGGCCATCCTGATCGACGGCTCGGTGCCGCCCGTGATCGCCTGGCTGGCCATCGCCCGTGAGGGACTGGTGACGGTGATGGCGCTGGTGCTGGCGGCCCTGGGCGCCCGGCGCATCGACGTGAGCCGAGAAGGCAAGCTCGGCACGTTCGGCCTGATGGTGGCGTTCCCGCTCTTCCTTCTCGGGGGTGGGAAGGGGCTGGCGGCCGCCATCGCCTGGCCGGTCGCCGGGTTCGGGCTGGCCCTCGGGTGGTACGCCGCCGCCAACTACATCCCCCTCGGGCTGGCCGCCCTGCGCCAGGGCCGTCAGGATCGGGAGGGCAAGGAGGGGAGTCGGCAATGAAGGCCGTGATCATGGCCGGCGGCGAGGGCACCCGGCTTCGGCCGTTGACCTCGAACGCCCCGAAGCCGCTCATGCCGCTCGCCAACCGCCCGATGATGGAGCATGTCGTACGGCTCCTGAAGCAGCACGGCTTCGACGAGATCGTGGTGACCCTGGCCTTCCTTCCCCAGACCATCCGTACGTACTTCGGCGACGGGGCCGAGTTCGGCGTCCGGCTGGTGTACGCCACCGAGGAGACGCCACTGGGGACGGCGGGATCGGTGCGCAACGCCCGAGACGAGCTGGACGAGCCCTTCCTGGTCATCTCGGGCGACGTCCTGACCGACATCGACCTGACCGAGGTGGTGAGGTTCCACACCGAGCGCAACGCCATCGCCACCATCGCCCTCAAGTCGATGGAGAACCCGCTTGAGTTCGGCATCGTGATCACCCGCGACGACGGATCGATCGAGCGTTTCCTGGAGAAGCCCACGTGGGGCCAGGTGTTCAGCGACACGGTGAATACGGGCATCTACGTCTGCAACCCGGAGGTGTTCGACTACATACCGGCCGGCCAGTCGGTCGACTTCTCGAGCGACGTGTTCCCGAAGCTGCTGGCCGACGGCAAGCCCCTCTTCGGACACGTCGCCGAGGGTTACTGGGAGGACGTGGGCACGCTCGAGTCCTACCTGCGCGTCCACCAGGACGTGCTCGACGGGAAGGTCGCCGTCGACCTGCCCGGCTTCCCCATGTCGCAGGGGGTGTGGCTCGGCGAAGGTGCGGAGGTCGACCCGGCGGCCCGCATCGAGGGCCCCGCCATTATCGGCGACTACTGCCGGGTGGAGGCCGGAGCCCAGCTCCGCTCGTACACGGTTCTTGGTGCCAACGTCATGGTGCGGTCCGACGCCTTCATCGAACGCAGCGTGGTGCATGACAACGCCTACATCAGCAAGGGCGTCCGCCTGCGGGGTTCGGTGGTCGGGCGCTCCAGCGACCTGAGGGCCTACGCCCGGTGCGAGGAGGGCGTGGTCCTGGGCGATAACTGCTTCGTCGGCGAGCACGCCGCCATCAGCCCCGGCGTCAAGATCTACCCGTTCAAGACGGTGGAGCCGGGCGCGATCATCAACTCCTCGATCGTCTGGGAGTCGCGGGGCGCCCGCAGCCTGTTCGGGCGCACGGGCGTGACCGGGCTGGCCAACGTCGACGTCACGCCGGAGCTGGCCTGCCGGGTGGCCATGGCCTACGCCACCACCATGAGGAAGGGCTCGACCGTCGTCACCTCGCGCGACTCCAGCCGGGCGGCGCGGGCGCTGAAGCGCGCCGTCATGGCCGGCTTGAACGCGGCTGGCGTCGACGTCGACGACCTCGAGATGGCGCCGGTACCCGTCACCCGGTTCCTGGTGCGCACCCAACGGGCCCAGGGCGGGATAACGGTGCGCCTGGCCCGGGACGACCCGCAATCGGTGACCATCCGCTTCTTCGACGCCGACGGCACCGACATCGACGAGGCGGCGCGCCGCAAGATCGAGCGATTCTTCTACCGCCAGGACTTCCGGCGGGCGTTCGCCGCCGACATCGGCGAGATCGGCTTCCCGCCCCGCGCCCTGGAGTACTACACCGCGGCCCTGATGCAGACCGTCGACGACGACCTGATCCAGGGAGCCGGCTTCCAGGTGGTCATGGACTACGCCTACGGCTCGACCTCGCTCGTCATGCCCCATGTGCTGGCCAAGCTGGGCGCCGACATCCTCGCCGTCAACCCCTTCGCCTTCACCGCCGGCGCCGCCGCCTTCGAGCCGTCGACGCATGCCGCACGGGTGGCCGACCTGGTTCGCAGCTCCGGGGCGCACCTCGGGGTGGTGATCGACCCCGACGGCGAGCACGTCACTCTCATCGACGACGAGGGCAACGTGCTGAGCAACGAGCAGGCGCTGCTGGCGGTGGTGAGCCTGGTCGCCTCGGAGAAGGACGCCCGCATCGCCCTTCCCGTGTCCGTGAGCCAGGCCGCCGAGCGCATCGCCGAGGCCGCCGGCGCCGAGATCGTGTGGACCAAGCTCTCCGACAGCCACATCATGGACGTGGCCGCGTCGGGCGGGGTGTCCCTGGCCGCCAGCCAAGACGGCGGCTTCATCTTCCCGGACTTCCTTCCGGCCTATGACGCCACGGCCACCGTGATCAAGCTCCTGGAGATGTTGGCCCGGTCGGGCACCAAGCTCTCGACCGTGACGGCCGGGCTCCCGCGTGTCCACATCGCCCACGAGAGCGTGGCCACGCCCTGGGAGCAGAAGGGCCTGGTCATGCGCAAGGTGGTCGAATGGGTCAAGGATGACGAGGTGGTGCTCGTGGACGGGGTGAAGGTGATCTACGACGACGGGTGGGCCCTGGTCCTGCCGGACCCGGAGGAGCCCACGACCCATGTCTGGGCAGAAGCGGGCAGCGACGTCGACGCGCGCCGCCGGGCCCAGGACCACGCTCGCCGGATCCGCCAGGTGCTGCGGGCGTAAGGCGCGGCGCGGCGCTCAGCTAGCTTGCCGGGATGAACGTCCCCGACGACCGTCGCTACACGTCGGACCACGAGTGGGCGCGTGAGGAGGACGGACATGTGCGGGTCGGGATAACCGACTACGCCCAAGACGCCCTCGGCGACGTGGTGTTCGTGGCCCTGCCGGCCGTCGGCACGGTGGTGGAGGCAGGAGGCCCGCTGAGCGAGATCGAGTCCACCAAGTCGGTGTCCGACGTCTACTCGCCGGTCTCGGGAACGGTGGTGGAGGTGAACTCCACCCTCGGGGACTCGCCCGGACGGGTGAACGAGGAGCCCTACGGCGAGGGCTGGATCTGCGTGATCGAGCCGGCAGGAGGAAATGACCTGAGCGCGCTGATGGACCCTGAGGCCTACCGCCGGCTCGTCGCCGAGTAGGAAAGTACCGTGACGGGGGTGTACTGCAACCAGTGCGGCCACCGCAACGCGGAGGGTGCCAACTTCTGCTCTTCCTGCGGTGGTCTCCTCGAGCCCGAGATGGGTGACGAGACCACCGTCACGTTCGCTCCCGTGGAGGCCTCTGCCGACGGGGTCGAGGAGGAGCTGTCCGTCACGCTCGGCGAGCTGGGGGAGAGCACGGCCGTGCTGGTGGTCAAGCGGGGGCCCAACGCGGGGTCCAAGTTCGTCCTGAACAGCGGCGTGACCACCGCCGGTCGCCATCCCGACAGCGACGTCTTCCTCGACGACATCACCGTTAGCCGCCGCCATGCCGAGATCGTGGCCAGCCACGCGGGCTACACCGTGCGCGACGCGGGCTCGCTGAACGGCACGTACGTGAACCGCGAGCGGATCGAGGAAGGGCCTCTGGCGAACGGCGACGAGGTCCAGATCGGCAAGTTCCGGCTGGTGTTCTTCTCGGGGCTCACCCCCGACGCCGACGAGGCCTAGGGCCGGCGCGTGGAGGAACGGGCCTACCTCTCGATCGGCGAGGTGCTGTCGCTGCTCAAGACCGAGTTCCCCGACGTGACCATCTCCAAGATCCGGTTCCTCGAGAGCCAGGGCCTGCTCGACCCCGAGCGCACGCCGTCGGGCTACCGGAAGTTCTACACGAACGACGTCGACCGCCTCCGCTGGATCCTCCGCCAGCAGCGCGAGCATTTCCTGCCGCTGAAGGTCATCAAGGGCCGGCTGCGAGCGGGCCACGAAGGTGCGAGCGAGCTCGACGAGGAGCCGGAGGCGACACCGTCGCCAGCCCGGCCGGCGGCACGCGCCCCCGCCGTCATCCCGCCACCGCCCGCCGTCACGAGCACCCTGGCGACCGCCCCACCGATACCCCCGGCGGCCGCCGCCCCTGCGCCGAACCGGTTCTCGCCCCGCGGGGCCCGGCCCGACATGCCCGGTGCGGGGACACCCGCCCGCACCGGGGTCAGCCTCACCCTGGCCGAGCTGGTAGGAGCGAGCGGCCTGCCCGAGGACGACGTGCGGGAGCTGGAGCGCTTCGGCCTGATCAGCGGACGGCGCGTGGGCGCTTCCGTCTACTACGACGAGGACGCATTGGCGGTCTCGCACCTGGCGGCCGGCTTCATGAAGTACGGGGTGGAGGCACGCCACCTCCGGATGTACAAGACCTCCGGTGAGCGGGAGGCCGGCTTCTTCGAGCAGGTCGTGATGCCGATGCTCAAGCAGCGCAACCCCGATGCCCGGCGCCAAGCCGTCGACGCCCTGGCCGAGCTGACCCGTCTCGGGCAGGCGCTGCGGGCAGCGATGCTCGAACAGGCGCTGCGGCCTCACGTCGAGGGCTCCACCTCTTGACGGATTGAGCGCGCCGCCGCCGGCACCTCGCACGGTCGTGAGCGCCGAGGAGCTGCGCGACGGCGTGGCCAGGGTGGCGGCGGAGCTCTCGTCGGCCTATCCCCGGGGGGTGCTGCTGGTGGCGGTGCTCAAGGGCAGCGTCCCGTTCCTCGCCGACGTGGTCAGGGCTATGACCAACTTCCCGGAGGTGGACTTCATGGCCATCTCCGCCTACGCCCCCGACAGCGGCCGGGTCCGGATCGTCAAGGACACCGAGGTCGACGTCGCCGACCGCGACGTGGTACTGGTCGAGGACATCGTCGACACCGGCCTCACCCTCACCTACCTGCTGGGCGAGCTGGGCCGCCGCCGCGCCCGTTCAGTCGAAGCCTGCACCCTCCTCGACAAGGCGACGCGGCGCATCGTCCCGGTGCCGATCCGCTTCCGCGGGTTCGCCGTCGGCGACGAGTACGCCCTCGGCTATGGCATGGACTTCGCGCAGCGCTATCGCAACCTCGACCGGGTCGTTGCGGGCGACCTGAACGTCCTCCAGGAGGACCCGGATGCGTACGTGGGAGCGCTATATGCGAGCTAGGGTCGCTCCGTGGTCGAGATGCACCTGGTGGGCGTCCGGGTCGAGATGCCCACCAACAACCCGATCGTGCTCCTACGCGAGGCCGACGGGCAGCACCGGGTCCTGCCCATCTTCATAGGGCCCGTGGAGGCCACTGCCATCGCCTTCGCTCTCCAGGGCGTCGTGACCCAGCGGCCGATGACCCACGACCTGATGAGGGAGCTGCTGGTGTCGTTGGGCGTGGGCGTCGAGCGGGTCGTGATCACCGAGCTTCGCGAGCGGACCTTCTACGCCGAGATCGAGATGACCACCAACGGCTCGGGCTGCAAGGTGTCGAGCCGTCCGTCCGACGCCATCGCCTTGGCGGCCCGCCTCGGTACGCCCATCTTCGCCAGCGAGGCGGTGCTCGAGGAGGCGGCCGTTCCCGTCGGTGACGACGACGAGGAAGAGGATGAGGTCGAGCGCTTTCGGGAGTTCCTCGAAGGCGTCAACCCGGAGGACTTCGCCTCCTAGGTCTTCGTTCGCCGGTCCTTCCCCGGCGCCTGCCCGTCACCTACACTGCCGTAACTACGGTTGCGTAAGTCGTGACGGTTCGGGGCAAGGGGACGCAGATGGAGCAGGGATTTCGGGGGCCGCAGGTTTGCAAGATCGTCGGCATCACCTACCGCCAGCTGGACTACTGGGCCCGTACCGACCTGATCCGCCCATCCATCGCCGACGCCAAGGGGAGCGGCACCCGTCGGCACTACTCCTACCGGGACCTGGTGGAGCTCAAGGTGATCAAGGGCCTGCTCGACGGCGGAGTCTCGCTGCCGTCGGCCCGCCGGGCGATCGAGTACCTGCGCCAGAACCTGGGGGAGGACGTCGCCAACGCCAGCCTGGTCATGAACGGCAGCGGCTCGGTGCTCACCCGCACCGACGGGGAGCTGATCGACCTGGTACGGCAAGGCCAGGGTGTGCTCAGCATCGTGGCCCTCGGCGGCGTCGTGAACGAGCTGGACGCGGCGATCACGGAGATGCCCCCGGGGGTCGCGCCGGCCGTGGAGGTCGCGCCGCCGGGCCCGGCGGCAGCTACAGGGGGGTAGGACCCTGACCCGGGCCGACGTGGCGCAGCCTCTGGGGCCGGAGCCTCACTCGCAGGTCCGCTTCGCCCACAACTCGGAGCTCCAGTTCGCCAAGCTCCTGGACTTCTACCGGGTCGTCTGGCACTACGAGCCCCGCACCTTCGTCCTCGAATGGGACGGCGAGGGCAAACCGGCACAGGCCTTCACGCCCGACTTCTACCTCCCGACTTACGACCTCTACATCGAGATCACCACTCTCAACCAGAAGCTGGTCACCAAGAAGAACCGCAAGGCTCGCCGGCTGGTCGAGCTCCACCCTGAGGTGCGCATCAAGATCTTCTACCAGCGCGACTACCTCAACCTGTTGGTGAAGTACGGGTTGGAGCCACCGTCGGAGGTCCCACCCGTGGCCCCGGTGGAGCCGATCCCACTCCGCTTCGAGGCCGATCCGCGGGCTCGCCGTCGCCCTGCCTGACCCCGCGGTGCCCGGCGACCTGGCCTTCGCCCTCGAGCTGGCCGACGTGGCCGACGTCCTCACCATGGAGCGCTTCGGGGCGGCCGACCTGAAGGTCGAGACCAAAGGCGACCTCACTCCCGTCACCGACGCCGACCGGGCGGTGGAGGAGGCGCTGCGCCGCCGTATCGCGACCCAGCGGCCGGGCCAGGCCGTGGTGGGGGAGGAGATGGGCGACGCCGGCTGTGGCGCCGGAGCGTCCACCCGCTGGATCGTCGACCCCATCGACGGGACCAAGAACTATCTCCGCGGGGTGCCCGTGTGGGCGACGCTCATCGGCCTCGAGCGCGACGGCCGGGTCGTCGTGGGTGTCGTGTCCGCACCAGCGCTCGGACGCCGGTGGTGGGCGGCCCGCGGCGAGGGCGCTTGGGCCGGCTCGCGACGAATCGGTGTCTCCGGCGTCGCCAGCCTCCAGGACGCGTTCCTGAGCTACGACAGCGTCGTGGGCTTCGAGACCCACTCCCTGGGCGACGGGTTCCTGGCGCTTGCCCGGCGGTGCGGGCGTACCCGGGCGTACGGCGACTTCTGGTCCCACATGCTGGTTGCGGAGGGCGCGATCGACATCGCCGTCGAGCCGGAGGTGGCGCTGTGGGACGTCGCCGCCATCCAGGTCATCGTCGAGGAGGCCGGTGGCCGGTTCACCGACCTGGCCGGCCGGGCCCGCCCCGACGGTGGCAGCGCCGTGTCCACCAACGGCCTTCTCCACGACGAGGTGCTGGCTGGCCTGGGTGCGGGAGGGGGCGGCGGGTAGGGCCCCCGGCACCCGTTACGCTGCCTCGCGCTGATGCCCACTCGTCATTCGCCGCTCGACGCCGCACACCGCGACCTGGGGGCGAAGATGGTCGTCTTCGGCGGCTGGGAGATGCCCCTCGCCTATCCCGTCGGCACCCTCGTGGAGCATCGCACGTGCCGCACCGGAGCCGTCGCCTTCGACGTGAGCCATCTCGGCTCCATCCGGGTCGAGGGCCCGGGGGCGTTCGACCGGTTGCAGCGGGAGCTCACCAACGACCTGAACCGGATAGCGCCGGGACGCGCCCAGTACACGCACCTCCTCGACGACTCCGACGGCTCCGTGCTCGACGATCTCATCGTGTGGTGGGTGGCCCCGGCCGAGATGCACGTGATGCCGAACGCGTCCAACACCGAACGTGTCCTGGAGGCTCTGGGCGGCGAGGACATCACCGATGCCCGGGCCGTGATCGCCGTGCAGGGCCCGGAGTCGCGCCGGTGGCTGGCCGACGTGAGCCCCGAGGCCGCCGAGGTCGACCGGTTCGGCCTGCGACGGTTCGAGTGGCGAGGAGCGACGTGCGTGGCCGCCGGCACGGGCTATACGGGCGAGGACGGCATCGAGTGCGCGGTGCCGGCCCGGGTGGCGCCGTCGTTCTGGGAGGCGCTGCTCGACTCCGGGATACTCCCCGCCGGACTCGGCGCCCGCGACACGTTGCGCCTGGAGGCGGGCCTGCCGCTGCACGGCCACGAGCTGGGGCCGGGCATCACGCCGCTGCAGGCCGGGCTCGAGTGGGTTGTCGGGTGGTCCAAGGGCGACTTCCGGGGCCGGGCGGCGCTGGAGGACGAGCGCCGTCGTGGTGTCAGTCGGCGCCTGGGCGGGCTTGAGGCCGAGGGCCGGCAGCCCCCTAGGGCCGGGTACCAGGTGCTGGCCGCTGGAGAGCTCATCGGAGAGGTGACGAGCGGGAACTTCTCACCCACCTTGAACCGCGGCATCGCCCTCGCCTTCCTGCCGCCGCAGTTGCGACCAGGAGCGGAGGTCACCATCGACACGCGGGGCCAGGCCTTGAGCGCCCGGGTGGTGGAGATCCCGTTCGTGCGGCGGGGCGGGCCGTCGTCCAGCGACTGATGGCATCGTTCACCCCTCACACGCCGGCCGAGGTGGACGCCATGCTGGGTTTCCTGGGGCTGACGTCGACGGAGGAACTGTTCTCGACGGTGCCGGCGGGCCTGCGCCTGGACCGCCCCCTGGACCTGGCGGCAGGGATGAGCGAGCCCGACGTTCTGGCCCGCTTCGACTTTCTCGCCTCCGCCAACCGCGGCGCCGCCGGCGACCTGGTGTGCTTCGCTGGCGGCGGCGCCTACGACCACGACATCCCGGCGGTCGTGAGGTCTTTGGCCTTCCGGTCGGAGTTCGTCACCGCCTACACGCCGTACCAGGCCGAAGTGGCCCAGGGCGTCCTCCAGGCGCTTTTCGAGTACCAGACCATGGTCTGTCGCCTGACGGGCATGGACGTGGCCAACGCCTCGCTCTACGACGGCGCGTCGGCGTGCGTGGAGGCGGTCAACCTGGCGGTCGCTGCCACCGGCCGGTCGACCGTGTGGGTCTCGCGCGGCCTGAACCCGAACTGGCGAGCCGTGCTGTCGACCTTCGCCGCCGGCACCGGCCACGACCTGGTCGACGTGGATTTGGCCGACGGACGCACGGCGTGGCCCACGAGTGCCGGTAGCGGCCACGGTGACCACGCCCCGCCGGCCGCCCTCTTGCTGGCCTGTCCCAACTACCTGGGCTGCCTGGAGGAGGTCTCCGAGGCACGCCGCATGGCCGACGAGGTGGGCGCCCTGCTGGTCGTCGCGGTCGACCCCGTCGCCATGGGCCTGCTGCGCCCGCCCGGCGAGATGGGCGCCGACATCGTGGTGGGGGAGGGCCAGTCGCTCGGAATGCCGTTGTCGTTCGGAGGCCCCTACCTCGGCCTGTTCGCATGCCGCCGGGAGCACGTGCGGCGGCTCCCCGGGCGGTTGGTGGGCGAGACAGTCGACGTCGACGGGCGGCGGGCCTACGTCACGACACTGCGCACGCGCGAGCAGGACATCAGGCGTGAGAAGGCCTCCTCCAACGTCTGCACCAACCAGACCCTCATGGCCGTGGCCTTCCTCGTTCATCTGGCCTGGCTCGGGACCGCCGGCCTTCGGGGGCTGGCCCTGCGGTGCGCCCGGGCCACCTCTTACACCCGCGACGGGCTGCTGGGTCTCGACGGCGTGGAGCCGGCCGCAACCGCCCCGTTCCTCCTGGAGTTCGCGGTGCGCACGCCCGTGCCGGGCAGCATCGTGGTCGAGCGGATGGCCGACGAGGGCTTCCTTGCCGGAGTGCCTTTGGCTACCGCGGACGGTCACGGCGAGGGCCTCCTGGTGGCGGTCACCGAGAGGCGCACCAGGGCCGAGATCGACGACTACGTGGCCGCCTTCGGCAAGGTGCTGCGGTGAGGTCCGCGGGGGGAAGGGCCAGCAGCGCCCCGCTGATGGGACGTGAGGCCGAGCCCACCATCTTCGAGCTCTCCTCGCCAGGGCGCACGGCGGCATCGTTCCGGTCGACCGGCGTGCCGGAGACACCGGCGGAGGACCTGGTCCCGAGGTCGCACCTGAGGGCCGAGCCGGTGCCGGTGGCCGAGGTGTCCGAGCGTGACCTGGTGGGCCACTTCACCCGGCTCACCCATCGCCAGTACTCAGTCGACCTCGGCGCCTACCCGTTGGGCTCGTGCACCATGAAGTACAACCCCAAGCTCTGCGACGAGGCGGTGGCCCGGCCCGGGCTGGCCGGCATCCACCCGGCGGCGCCGGCAGCCTTCACCCAGGGATGGATGCGGCTGCTCGCCGACCTCGAGGACGCGCTCTGCCGGATCACCGGCATGGCGGCCGCCACCCTCCAGCCTCCGGCCGGCGCGGCGGGGGAGCTGACCGGCCTGCTGCTGATGCGGGGCTTCCACGCCGCCGCTGGCGAGGACGCCCAGCGCCGGCGGGTGCTGATCCCCGACTCGGCCCACGGCACCAACCCCGCATCGGTCACCCTCGGCGGCTACGAGGTGACGCAGGTCCCGTCCGACGAGCGCGGCTGCGTCGACGTGGCCGCCCTGCGCTCCCGGCTCGGCCCCGACGTCGCCGGGATGATGCTCACCAACCCGAACACCCTCGGCCTGTTCGAGGAGGACATCGTCGAGATCGCCTCGGCGGTGCACCAGTCGGGCGGGCTCCTGTACTACGACGGCGCCAACCTCAACGCCATCCTGGGCGTGACCCGGCCGGGCGACATGGGGTTCGACATCGTCCACACCAACCTGCACAAGACCTTCGCCGTGCCCCACGGAGGCGGTGGTCCCGGAGCCGGGCCGGTCGCCGTCTCGGCCCGGCTGGCGCCATACCTTCCGGGGCCGAGGCCGGTACCGCGCTCGGAGGGCGGCGGTTTCGAATGGTCGTGGCCCGAACGCTCCATCGGTCGGGTCCACTCGTGGCACGGGAACGCGCTGGCCCTGGCGCGCGCCTACGCCTACATCCTGGCCAACGGCGGCGACGGGCTTCGGCAGGTGGCGGAGATGGCCGTGCTCAACGCCAACTGGCTGCGCGTCCGCCTGCACGGCAGCTACGAGATCCCCTACGACCGGCCCTGCATGCACGAGTTCGTGGCGTCGGCGGCGCCGTTGCGCAAGCGCTTCGGCTTGCGGGCCGTCGACGTGGCCAAGCGGCTGCTGGAGGAGGGCTTCCACGCCCCGACGGTGGCGTTCCCCCTGATCGTGCCCGAGGCGCTGATGATCGAGCCCACCGAGACCGAGAGCCCCCAGACCCTCGAAGCCCTGGCCGAGGCTCTCGAGGAGATCGTTGCCGGCGTGCAAAGCCAAGAGGACGCCGACGACATGCGCCAGGCCCCCCGCACCGCGCCGGTACGGCGGGTCGACGAGGCCCGCGCCGCCCGCCGCCTGGTCCCCACCTTCGACGCCCGCTAACCGCACCAATCCGCCCCAATCCGCGCAATTACACCTGGGCGGTGGGTCTTTCGCGGAGAGCTACCACCTATAGGGCGGCCGGGACACCCCCGCCTCCGTGACGATGGCGGTCACGAGGTCGGCCGGCGTGACGTCGAAGGCCCGGTTCTCCACGGCCATGCCCTCCGGTGCCATCCGCCGCCCGCCAACCACCGCCACCTCGTCGGCCTCCCGTCGCTCGATGGGAATGGTGGCGCCCGTCGGGCAAGTCGAGTCGACCGTCGACAGGGGAGCGGCCACGTAGAGCGGAACCCCGTGGTGGGCGGCCAGCACCGCCAGACCGTAGGTGCCCACCTTGTTGGCGACGTCGCCATTGGCCGCAATGCGATCGGCGCCGACGAGGACGCAGTCCACGGCACCCTCGGCCATGAGCGACGCGGCGGCCACGTCGGCCACGAGGGTGGCGGGGATCCCGAGGCGGTCGAGCTCCCAGGCCGTGAGCCGGGCGCCCTGGAGCACCGGCCGCGTCTCTCCAACCCACACCGTCGGATGGCGGCCTTGCTCGTGGGCGGCGCGCACCACGCCGAGCGCGGTGCCGTAGCCGCTGCACGCCAGCGCCCCGGCGTTGCAATGGGTGTACACCCGGGCTCCTTCGGGCAGCAGGGTCGCCCCGTGGGCACCCAGGCGCCGGTTGCGGTCGAGGTCGTCGGCAGCCACGGCGCAGGCGGCGGCGACGGGATCGTCGGCCCGTCGCGCCGCCGCCACCCCCCACGCCAGGTTGACTGCCGTAGGGCGGGTGGCGACGAGGCGCGCCGCAGCATCGTCGAGAGGCACGCCGGTGACGGCCGCCAACGCCATCCCCATCGCTCCCGCCACCCCGAGGGCCGGGGCGCCCCGCACCGCAAGCTGGGAGATGGCGTCGCACAGCTCGCCGACGGTCCGGACCTCCAGCATGACGAGCTCGGAGGGGAGCCGACGCTGGTCGATGAGGCGCACGCACCCGTCGTGCCACTCGATGGTGGGCGGGAAGATCTCGCGGGCGGCCTGGGCGCCCGCGGCCGCGGTGCCGGTCACCGGAGCGCCTCGACGGCTGCCGCCACCGCCGCCTGGATGCCGCCGGTACCGGCGTAGGCGGCCGAGCCGAGCAGGACTACCAACCCGGTGCCGCCGGCCCGCTCGACCTGAGCGGCGACGTCGGCCGGCCCGAGCCCACCACCCAGCAGCGCCGTCGACGGACGCGCCGAACCGCACGGGGCCCTGACGGCAACGAGATTGGTGTCGACATCGGCGTCGGTTTCGAAGAGCTTGCCGCCGAAGGCGCCGACTATCACGTGGTCGGCGCCCACCAGACGCAAGAGGCGGGCCAGGACGGCACCGGACGGCCCGTGGGTGGGGTTGCGGGCCATCGGCCCCGACCCCGCCCGGTGCGCCAACACCGGCACGCCCAACCCGGCGTGGCGCAGCGCCACCAAGGAGTCGAGGCCCTGGGCGAAAGCGTTGACCATCACGCCGGTGGACCCGAGATCGACGGCCCGTCGAGCCCGCTCCACGAGCGTGGGGGAGGGCCCGGTGACGTTGGCGAAGTAGGCCACCCCCGGCTCCAGCACCTCGGCAACCGCCGCCACCCGCTTCTCCAACGGGCACCACAGTGGGTCCCCCATCACCTCGTCGTCCTTCACCAGCCGCGCGCCGCCGGCGACGGCCGCCCGCACCACGTCGGCCACCTCGGCCGGCCCGAGGCCCACCGACGGCTTGACGATCAGCCCCACGTCGACCGTGTCGGCGGCGCCGATGGCTGGGCCGGGCAGGTACCCGTCGGGAAGCTCCAGGTCCACCAGCCGGCAGCGACTGAAGGCCTTCGTCTCCATGGCCTCACCGGCGATCAGCGCCGAGACCAGGACTGCGGGACTGTCTCCCCAGATGGCCTCGTCCAGCTCGACCATCGCACGGCCGGCGGCGAGCGAGGCGACCTGGCCCTGTGCCCAGGCCGGTCCCATCCCCTCGGCTCCCGTGGATAGCTGGGCGGCCAGCACCGCCGCTGCCGCCGGTGTAGCGGGCTCTATGTCGAAGGTGGCCCGGATGGTCACCGCCGGGTCGGCTGCCGGCCGGGCCGGCGGTCGTGGCGGTGCTCCCAGCAGGCATGGTGCCAGTGACGTCGATCTTTGGGCGCGCCGTGGGGGACCACGACGAGATGGCCGAGCCCGGGAGGGATCGCCTGTTGGCAGCCGGGGCAGAGGTAGGTCTTGGTCGCCTGGTAGGGCTGCACGCGCCGGACCTCGTCCGTCTCGCTGTCCCGGTCGTCCCCGCTTTCCCCATCGTGGTGTGGCACCGCGCCAGTATCCTCCGTGGCCGTGGGCGACCCGACCTCCAACCGGTGGCTGACCGAGGGCGGCGAGAAGAGCCGGACCTACGACGACAGCTGGGTGCGCCTCGCCTCCCAAGGGGCCAACATCCATGGCGAGGCCGACCTGGTGGAGCGCTTCGGGCCCAATTCGGTGCTGGACGCCGGGTGCGGCACCGGCCGGGTGGCCATCGAGCTGGCCGGCCGCGGGTGCGACGTGGTGGGCGTCGACCTCGACCCCTCCATGCTCGGCCAGGCCCGTGCCAAGAGGCCGGACCTCGGCTGGGTACTGGCTGACCTGGCGCTGGTCGACCTCGGCCGGCGCTTCGATGCCATCGTGATGGCCGGCAACGTGATGATCTTCGTCACCGCCGGCACTGAGGGCGAGGTGCTGTGCAACCTCGCTCGTCATCTCGAGCCCGGGGGAGTGCTGGTTGCCGGGTTCGCGCTGGAGCCCGGGCGTCTCGACCTGTCCACCTACGACCAGCACGCGCTCGACGCCGGCCTGGAGCCTCTGCACCGCTGGGCCACTTGGGATCGCCAGCCGTTCGTCGGAGGCGACTACGCAGTCTCGGTCCTGTCCAAGCCCGACCCGGCGTAGCGGTCAGGGCGTCGCTAGTAGCCGAGGTGGCGCTTGCGCTCTCGCAGCAGCTTGGTCCGGCAGGGCTCCGAACAGGTGGCGCTGGGTTGGCGGCGCGGCCCGCCGATGTTGACGGGAGGTAACGGGGCGCCGCAGGTCCGGCAGTGCTCGCAGGGGACGTAGCTCTCGCACGTCGGACAGGTTGGTGGCCACCAGGAGCTGTGTCGTCTCATGGCTGCCTCCGCTCTTCTTTCGGAAGTGCTCCATTCTCCGCCGTTACGGGGTCGCAGGCAAGGGGCCGACTTGTGCGCTGACGACCCCGGAACGGAGAGCCGCGGCAGGTGGGCCGCGACCGCCAACGCAATGACGCCCACGAGCAGTGGCTGGCCCATGGCCCAGGCGGCGTAGAGAGCGATGGCGCTGAGGTCGGTGCCGAACGACGCCACCGATGTGACGGTGGCCCGGGCTCGGCCTTCGATCTGCTGCTGGAGCCGCGTGTCGATCACGACGAGGACGAGCCGGTACAGGCCGTACGCCACCGCGATCCCGACCATACCTACCGGTCGACGGAGCATTCCAGCGGCGCTGAAGACGGCAACGGCTCCGGTGAGGGCCATGGCCAGGGTGCGCGGGCGGAGCCGGCTGGCCGAGCCACCGAGGGAGGCCCCGGCGGCGCCGGCCAGCGGGATGCCGAGCACGGCCAGGGGCACCATCGAGGTAGCGACCCCCCAGTCGTGCGCCAGCAGTGGGAAGTACTCCTCCAGGCCGTCGAGCCCGCCGAGCAGGGCAACTGCCACCACGGCGCCGCGCACGGCCGGGCGGCGGGCCACCTCGGCCACCCCGGCTCGAAGGATTGTGAAGTAATCAGGTTCCGTGCCGTCCTCGCCGCTGTGGGTGTTTGCCTTCGGCGGTTCCCGTCGGGGGTCCGGTAGACGGGTTGCGACGGCAGCCGCCGCCAGGCAGCAGGCCACGCTCATCCAACCGACGAGGGCATAGCCACCGGTGGAGAACAGGACGGTCGCCGCGGCCGCGGCCGGCAGCTGCGACAAGAGGCCCACCGCCGTGACCCGGCCGTAAAGGCGCGGATACTGCTCCTCGGCGCTAGCGGAGGCCAAGCCGTCGTACAGCAGCGCCTCGAGTGCCCCGGAGCCGAAGGCGCCACCGAGCCCCCAGAGCACGAAGCCGCCGGCGAAGGCCGCATAACCGGGAACGGTGACCCAGAGCACGTACCCCGCGGCCTGCAATACCCCGGCGACAACGAGAGCGGCACGGCGGGAGAACCGGTCAGCCAGGGCGCCGGACGGCACCCCGGCCACGATGCCCACCGTCGACCAGATCAGGAAGAGGGTGGAGATCTGCGCGTCCGACAACCCGGCGTCGGCGAATAGCAGCGCGTACAGCGCGTAGATCGGGATGGTGTCGGCCAGCGCCGCCCAACCAACCGCCAGCCGGCCGAGCCGGCGAACCTCATCAGGTGACGAACGTCAACGGTGTCGCATTGCGTCGAGAGTACCGGGGAGTCACCCGTCTGCTGAAGCGAATAGACCCGGCTTCACGCCGCGGGGTCGAACCAGTCGAGGCCGGGAAACCGGGCGAAGCCGCGATCGGCCGTGGCCAAACGACAGCCGTGGGCAAGCGCGACGGCAGCAAGGTGGGCGTCGGGCACGAGGTTGCCGGTAATGCCTCGGTCGCGTTCGGCGAGCTCCTCCAAGCGGCCCCACGAAGCAGTTCCTGTCGGGAGCCATCGAGCTCGACGGGCAGCACGGAGACGGGCGACGAATTCGAGCGCCAGAGTGGTGGGGGCGGGCGTGGGGACGACGCGAGGGTTTGTGACAATCCTGACGAACCCGATCAGGGCATGGTCGTGCAGCGCGAGCTCATCAGCTCCCGCCACCAGCCCGGCCAACCAGTCGGCATAGTGCTCGTGGTTCTCCGCCTCACGGCGAAACGCGTAGACGAGGACATTGACGTCCGGCAGGATCACAGCGGTCGCTCATTCCTCGAGGGCAGCCCATAGGGCGTCACGGTCGGCGGGGTCAACGAGCAGGCGATCCTCAGGATCGCCGAAGGCGGGAAGCGGCTCAGCTCGGCCATTGGCATCCTGGTCTTCGTGGGCCAGCACCGAGCGCAGACCTTCCTCGACCAGGCTCGTGAACGTCCGGCCCTTGGCTGCAGCCCGAGCCTTGGCCTCGGCCGCCAACCCATCAGGCAGATTGATGGTCGTCCTCATACATATGAGCATACCGCCAGCGGCACATGCTGCTCGAGCCGGAGAACCCTCACGCTGTCCGACGGGTCCTACGTCGCTCTGGCTGAGATGACGGGCACCACGCTGGCTACTCTCGACTCTCGCATCGCCCGGGCCGCGGGAGTGAGATGTACCGCTCACCTGCCGTGCAGCGGCACGGCTAGCGACATCGTATGATGTCACTCCTGATGACTCCATCGAACAGGAGGTGCCGTGTGCGCACGACCCTTTCCCTAGACGACGATCTTCTCGCCGAGGCACAACGGCTCACCGGGACACGCGAGAAGAGCGCCTTGGTCCGCGAGGCCCTACGCGCCCTCATCCAGCGGGAGAGTGCTCGTCGGCTAGCCCGGCTGGGTGGGACCGAGCCGGCGCTGAGCGAGATACCGCGGCGGCGCGGCCAGTAGGTTTTGATCCTCGTTGACACATCCGTTTGGGTCGAGCACCTCAGGACCGGGCGGCCCGACCTGGCACGACTCCTCGAGGAAGGCCTCGTGCTGGGCCACCCCTGGGTTGTGGGCGAGCTGGCCCTCGGCCATCTCGTTCGACGAGGCGAGGTCATCGGTCTTCTCGGAGCCCTACCTCGCGCCATGGTCGCCACCCCGGAGGAGATCCTGGCACTTGTCGAGCATCACCAGCTGCATGGGATCGGGATCGGTTACGTCGACGCCCAGCTGCTCGCATCCACGGTCCTCACGGATGGTGCCACGCTATGGGCCGCTGATCGACGGCTCGAGGCCGCTGCCATTCGCGTCGGCTGTGCAAGGATCTGACCGGACCGGAAAATGACTGGTCGCTGCTCACCCGGCGGGCAGTCACGGACCTCGTCGACGCCAACGCGATGGGTGCCGTCCACGGCGAGGCTGGCCTGGGCTAGCGGATGAGCCGAGGCGTCATTCCCGATCAACATGACATAACGAGGATTATGGGCGGTTACGTTAGGCCGAGCTCAACTAGCGGTCAGATGCCGACGTAGGCCGCGAGGTGCTCGCCGGTGAGGGTGGAGCGGGCGGCGACGAGGTCGGCGGGTGTGCCCTCGAAGACGA
>JBOGIF010000198.1:0-3457 GCA_050742415.1 Acidimicrobiales bacterium
GCCGAGCCCCGTAGGCGCCGGCTGTTCTCCCGGGCCACGACCAAGTCCCCGGCCTGGAAGCTGGTTCCCGAGACTTCCAGAACCGGACCGGCTAGCGCCCCGGCTTCGCCGAGCAGCGTCCTGGCGCGCAGGTTGAGCTGGTGGCGCACCGCGTTGCGGGTGGTGATCATGGGATCGGCGGCGCCGGTCTTCCACGCCGAGAACCAATCGGCGACCATCGCATCCTGCAGCTCGCTGGCGGTTGCCGCCTTGGTGACCAGGCCGACGCTCTCGCGCCGCATCAGAGCGTCGGCGATCCTGCCCTCGCGGAACTCCTCGTTGGCAGCGCGCTCGGCTGCCAGGGAGACGACCACGCCGCCGGTGCCGGCGACCACATCGCGCTGGCGCTGGTTGGCCCGAAGCACCGCCGCTTCGGGAGTGGCCTGGCCGACGAGCCAACCAAAGAAGTGGCCCGGCCCGACGGGACCGTGTTGGTGGGGGTCGCCCACGAGGACTAGGCATCCGCCTGCCCCCTCGACGTGGCGGACCAGCCGGTCGAGGTCACGGTGCGACACGGTGGACGCCTCGTCGACCATGACCACCGTTCCGACGGCCAACCCCCCGAACTGTGGATGGTCGAGATCGAGCAGGGTTCGGGCGATGGTGTCGCAGCTGTCCCCGAGACCCGTGGCCCGGGCCAGCTCGTCTGCCGCGTCGGCCGTCACTGCGCAGCCGATGACCGGGACACCCGACCGCCGTAGGACGGCAACGCAGGCCTCGGTGGCGTAGGTCTTGCCCGAGCCGGGGTAGCCGACCACGGGGCGCATGAACGACCCGGGGCCGCAGACGGTTCGGACCATGGAGCGTTGCTCGTCCGAGAGCTCGGCCCGCTCGGCGAGGATCTCCTCGACGATCTCGCCGGCGGCCAGGAGACCGGAGGTGACGCGGCCGGCGACGGCCATCAACCTCGCCTCGATCCCGGCCAGCTCCGGCGTAGTGAACCGGGCACTGGCCAGGTCGTCCGAGAACACGCCAGTCCCGGGGTCGACGAGGCGCTGCCGGGGCAGCCCCGCCCGATGCTCCCGCACCTGCAGGGCGCGTGAGCTGCTCAGGAACCGGTCGGCCAGCACGACCACTTCGGGTCCGCGGAAGGACCCGCCGAGCGCACTGGCCAGGGCGGCCACGACATCGGCACGCGAGAAGGTGGCGCACGACTCGGTGAGGCCCTGGGGCCCAGCCAGGCGATCGAAGAGACGCTCGATGCGCTCGGCGTCGACGTGGCTGCTGGCGGCGCGGCCGAGGCACGCGGCTGCCGCGTCGGGACCGAAGCCCACCGACGCCGCCTCCGCCCGCCAGCGCTCGTGGAGTCCCTCGGAGCCGCGACGGGTCGCCTTTGCCCGCCGGCTGGCCACGGCCGCAACCTGGCGGGCGGTAGCCGAATCGGACCCGACCCGAGCGAGCTCGGCGGCGATCTCCTCCGAGCGTTTGGAGAAGTGCTCGATGACCGAACGGGGGACGCCCGCCACGTCGGCCCAGCCGTTCACCACCGGCTCGGAGGCCAGACCGAGCCGGTGCTCGGCCAGGTGGCGGAAGGTCGCCTGGTAGACGGCGTCGGCGGCGAGCCCATGGCGGTACAGGCCCCTGGGCTCCAGGGCCGTCCAGCGGCCGTCGTCGAGCCGGGTGGCGTTGGCTACGACGCAGTGGGTGTGCAGGAGGGGGTCCCCGGCCCGGCTGTCGCGATGGTCGAAGGCGGCAACGACAAAGCCTCCGGATGCAGCCCGAACCCGCTTACGAGCCTTTCCGAGGCCTGCCGTCGTCCGGCCCCGGCCGGCCGACACTTCGAGGTAGGCGAGAGCGTCGGCAACGGCCTCATGGTGGATGTCTCGAATCTCGCCGCCGACCCGGTCAGGGCCCACCGCCCAGAGCACCGAATAGCTCTTGGGCGGCCGGAAGACCAGGTCCCAGCCAGCTCGGGCGCCTGGGGGGCGGCGTTGCTCACGGAGCCGGTCGACTGAGGCCTGCGAGATCGACCAGCGGTAGCGGTGCCCTCCGTGGTGATGGCTGTCCAGCCGATCGCCCAGGAGGAAAGTGCGAGGAAGCTTCCCAGTGTCCGAACCACGGGTGGTCAGCTGATCGAGCGCGCTCTGGAAGTCGATGCCCGCAACCGGGCCGGCCCCCTCTGTTTGGGGGCTGGGTGAGGCGTCGCTCACCGCCCGTTTCACCTCCTCGCCGGCCTCCAGCCAATGACGTACCGCCCGGGTGCTCACCTGGAGCTGGGCCGCGACCTGGGCCACGTCGAGCGCCTCCGCACCGGGCCGGGCGGCCGCCGCCCTGGAGGCTGCGCGCGCCCTGGACCGAGCGTTGGAGCCGGCCGACGTCACCAGCTCTTCGCCGGTCTGCGGGTGCAGGCCAGCGAGAAGCCGTTCGAAGTGCTCCCGCTCTACGGGTCCCGACAGCCCGAGCTCAGGTGCCAGCGACCCCATCCATCGACCGGCCGCCTCGCCCCTGCCGAAGTAATAGTCGCCCGCCGTGGGGGCTACCGAGTCGACGTAGTAGGCAACGGCGTCGGCCCCGACCCTGCCGATGTTGAGCACGGCTCGCCTCAGGCCCCGCTATCGGGCACGTCTGCGCGCGGGGACGGGCGGTCAAGGAACCCGATCCTCCGGGCGACGATCTCGTGACGCCCCCGAGGCTCGCCGTTGGTCCCGATCCAGTCCCGATGGTCGAGACGCCCCTCGACCGATACACGCCGGCCCTTGCGGAGATGTTCCGCGACGATCTCAGCCAGGCGGCCGAAGCAGACGACGTCGATGAAGACCGCGCCGTCGCTCTCGCCGCCTCGCTGGCGGCGCACGGCCAGCCGCAGCACGGCGACGCGGCTGTCGCTCGCCGTGCTGCGAATCTCGGGGTCGCGGACCAGGCGACCGATGAGGTTCACGCTGTTCATGGCTTGTCCTCCTGACTGTTGGGAGTGGCAGGTACCGGGCTCATCCGGACCTGGCCGGCGCCGATTGCCGCCAGCCCAGGTGGATGTGGGTTTGATGGTCGGCGTCGGAGAAGACGCCACGGACGGCGCTGAGCGCCGCCCATGGGACGCCGAGCTCATCGGGACGAATCGGCGCTGGCATGCTCATCAGGAACTGGGCCAGGGCGGCCGCCGACCCGTTGGAAGGAGTGACGGGTTGGCCGCCAACGGCGGTGATGTCGACCGCTCGCCAGTTCCAGTGCTCCGAGACCGAGCATCCGGGCTGTGTGTCGAAGGAGCCGCCTCCCACGCACTGTGAATGGCCGCTCCGAATCACGCTGACCTCGATGGCGAAGCGCTCGGCCTGGATCCCGAGCGCGCTCACCACACGGGCGTCAACCTGGCCTGACGCCAAGTCGGCGCGGGCATCGAGGCTGAGCTCGAGACCGACACGGCTGGTGCGGTCCATGCCCGGTCCCGGAAGGCCAACATTGTTCGCCGATCCGTAGGTGG
>JBOGIF010000199.1:0-12825 GCA_050742415.1 Acidimicrobiales bacterium
GGCCTTCTTCCCGCACGCGGCGTCGCTGCGTCAGGCTTTCGCCCATTGCGCAAGATTCCCTACTGCTGCCTCCCGTAGGAGTCTGGGCCGTGTCTCAGTCCCAGTGTGGCTGGTCGTCCTCTCAGACCAGCGAGCCGTCGTCGCCTTGGTGAGCCGTTACCTCACCAACAAGCTGATAGCCCGCGAGCCCCTCCCGAAGCAAAATTCCTTTCCTCACCAGGTCATGCGGCCCGGTGAGGGCATCCGGTATTAGCACCGGTTTCCCGGTGTTATCCCAGTCTTCGGGGCAGGTTGCTCACGTGTTACTCACCCGTTCGCCGCTAGGTCTTCCCCAGTGTTGCCACTGGTTGGACCTCGCTCGACTTGCATGTGTTAAGCACGCCGCCAGCGTTCGTCCTGAGCCAGGATCAAACTCTCCATCGAGATCTCGAACCGGCGAACCGGTCCAAAATCGGAGAGCCGACACGCGAGATGACTGAACCTCGGGTGCCGACTGGCATTGCAAAAACGATCCCTACAAGCGAGGGATCGCCCGCACTGGCTTCTTTTTAAGCTCTCTGTTCCGTTTTCAAGAAGCGCTCGCTCGAGGGCACGCGTCTCCCAGAGGGACGGAGGTGCGCTCTTGTGAATCTGAGGGTTGCAGGCGTGTCGCTCGCACTTCCCCGGCGCAGGAAGCCCTGGATGAACATCTCCAGGCCGCTCCCGGCGCAGCTGCCTAACCTACCACGCCCCCCGTACCCCGGCAACCTGGGGTGTCACTGGAAGCGAAGCAGGTGGTAATCCCGCTTGCCCTTCCGGAGGACGACGTAGGACCCTACCAGCAGGTCGGCGGGGCCCAGTCTCCGCTCGGGGCCCGGCTCCGGCACCCCGTTCACCGAGATCCCCCCTTGGATGATCGTGCCCCGTGCCGCCGACTTGGACCGGGTGACACCGGTGCTGGCGAGGACATCGATGAGCAGCAGCCCCCCGCCATCCAGGGTCGAGGCTTCCATATCGGTGGACGGCGCCTCGGCGAAGACGGCCAGCAACGCAGCCTCGTCGAGCGTGGCCAAGGCGCCGGAGAACAGGGCCTGGGCCGCCCGCCGCGCCCGCTCCGCCTCCTCGCGGCCGTGTACCGCGGTGGTCACCTCCATAGCCAGCGCCTGCTGGGCCTCCCGGTCACGGGGTTGCTCGATGACCGCCGACTCCAGACGCTCGATCTCGTCGCGGCCAAGCGAGGTCAGCAAACGCAGTAGTCGGCCGACGTCACGGTCGTCGGTGCGGACCCAGAACTGGAAGAACTGGTACGGGCTGGTGCGGACCGGGTCGAGCCAGACGTTGCCGCCTTCGGTCTTGCCGAACTTCGTGCCGTCGGCCTTGGTCAGCAACGGCCAGGTGAGGCCGTAGACCTCGGCTCCCCGGCAGCGTCGGACCAGGTCGATGCCGGCGGTGATGTTGCCCCACTGGTCGCTGCCTCCGAGCTGGAGCCGACAACCGTCGTTGTCGAACAGGTGGAGGAAGTCGTAGGCCTGCAACAGCATGTAGCTGAACTCGGTGTAGGAGATGCCCTGGTCCCGCTCGGTGAGCCGGGCCCTAACCGACTCCTTGGCGATCATGGTGTTGACGGTGAAGTGCCGACCCACGTCGCGCAGGAACTGGGTGAGGGGCAGCTGGCACAGCCAGTCGGCGTTGTCGGCGAGAACGGCCTGGCCCGGCCCCGGCCCGAAATCGAGGAGCCGCTCGAGCTGGCGTCTGATGCCTGCGGCGTTGGCCTCTATCTCCGCTGCGGACAGCAGCTGTCGCTCCTCGGCCTTGAAGCTCGGGTCGCCGATGAGGCTCGTGCCTCCGCCGAGCAGCGCTATCGGACGGTGCCCCGCTCGCTGCAGGCGTTGCAACGCAACGATCCCCACGAGGTGGCCGACGTGGAGGCTGTCGGCGGTGGCGTCGAAGCCGACGTAGGCGGTGAAGCTCTCGCTCGCCAACTTGGCCTGAAGGTCCGGGGAGGTGCTCTGGTGCACCATCCCCCGCCACTCCAGCTCCGAGTACAGGTCGTCGTCGCCACCCACCGGGGCGACCGTACCCGCGGGAGCGGGCGAGCGGAGGGGCGTTCTCGTCTGGTAGCACGGCGGCGATGACGGTCGTCGCCCGCGTGCATCGTTGGCTTCTACGGGCGGTGCTGTTCCTCTCCGTGGTGCTCGTCGCCACCGGCCTGTGGCTCATCGTCGGCTACCGGCCTTCCTCCGACGAGGCCTGGAACGACATATGGCTTCTGTCATCGGACCAGTGGCCGAGGCGAGCGCACCGGTTGGCCGGCGCACTTCTCACGTACGCGGCGGGGTTTCTGATGCTGCTCTCTCTCGTGCTCGGCATCGGCGGTCGGCGGTGGGGCCGGACTGCTGGCGCGGTCGGCATCGCGGTGCTTGCCGTGGTCGGTGGCTTCACCGGCTTCCTTCTTCCGTGGGACCAACTGGCGCTGTGGGCGGTAACGGTCGGCACCAACATGCGCGGCATGTGGCCAGCCGCGTTCGGTGACAGCGTGCGATTCGTCATCCTCGGCGGCACCGAGGTCAGCCAGGCGACGTTCCGCAATTGGTTCCTGGTGCACTCGGTGCTGCTGCCCGTGCTGGCGATCGGCGGCGCGTTCCTGGCTCGGCGCTATCCCAGCCGGGACAAGCCGACAGCGCCGGGGACGTAGAAGCGCCAGGGGAGGTCACCGGCGACTGACAGCCCGATCCGGCCGCTGACGGCGGGCTCGGCCGGGGGCGGCACACCCTCGTCGGCCACGAGCACGTCACGGTCGGCGGCGACAAGGTCGGCGCCGTCGAGACCCCGGTCGAGACCGAACGCCTGACAGAGCTTGCCCGGGCCGCTGCACAGGTCGGCGTCGTGGCGGGCCCGGGGCCGGCCGGCCCGCATCTCACTCAGGCCGGCCAAGGGCGTCAAACCCCGCAGGAGCACGGCCCCGGCAACACCCTCCTCGTCGCAGACCACGTTGGCGCAATGGTGCATGCCGTAGGTGAAGTACACGTAGAGCCGCCCGGGGGGACCGAACATGGTGGCGTTGCGCGGCGTGCGACCCCGGAAGGCATGGCTGCCCGGGTCGCGGTCGCCGCAGTAGGCCTCGACCTCCACGATGCGGGCCACCATCGCACCCCGCACGAGCAGCTTGTTCAGCAGCTCCGGCGCCACTTCCAGCGGGTCGCGGCGGTAAAACCGGCGCGACAAAGGCGGCGGCCGCGGAGGTTGCGGTGGCGCAGGGCTCAGAGCCGGGCCCTGTCCGCCGCCAGCCTCTCGGTGAAGCGATCGAGCTGCACGGCCACCGGTAGCGGCCCCGCCCCGCCCGGGGTGGTACGGCGGCGCACGGCCACGCCCGGCGCCAGCACGGCAGCGGCCTCGGCCCCCAGGCGGGGGTGGGCCACGACGAGGTCGCGCAGCAGCACACCGGCTTCGAGCGACTCCCGCACCAGCCCGGCCACCAACCCGTGGGCGGTCCGGAACGGCATGCCACCCGCCACCAGCCACTCGGCCAGGTCGACGGCGGCCCCGGCGGCGGTGGGCGAGTCGGCGGCGGCCGCCATGCGGGCCGTGTCGAACGTTGCCGTCCCCAGCAGGCCGGTGAGGGCGTCCAGGCCCAGAGCCACCTGGTCGACCGAGTCGAACAGCGGCTCCTTGTCCTCCGGGAGGTCGCGGTTGTAGGCCAGCGGCAGGCCCTTCAGGGCGACCAGCACCGCGGTCAGGTTGCCGACCAGCCGGCCCGCCTTGGCCCGGGCCAGCTCGGCCACGTCGGGGTTCTTCTTCTGCGGCAGCATCGAGCTCCCGGTCGACCAGGCGTCGTCGAGGCGCAGGAAGCTGAACTCGGCGCTCGACCACAGCACCACCTCCTCGCCGATGCGCGAGAGATGCACGCCCAGCAGGGCCAGCACGAAGAGAGCCTCGGCCACGAAGTCGCGATCGCTCACGGCGTCGAGCGAGTTCTCGAAACAGGCTGCGAACCCCAGATCGGCGGCCACCGAGACAGGGTCGAGCGGCAACGAGGACCCGGCCAGGGCTCCGGCCCCGAGCGGCGACACGTCGGCCCGGCGGCGGGCGTCGAGCAGGCGGTCGAGATCGCGCGCCAGGGCCCAGCCGTGGGCCAGCAGGTGGTGGGCCAGCAGCACCGGCTGGGCCCGCTGGAGGTGGGTGTAGCCGGGCAGGTAAGTGCCTTCCGACAGCGCCGTCCCCGCCCGGTCGCGCAACACCTCCTGCAAGGCCAGCACCCGTACCGCCACCGCGGTCAGCTCGCGCTTGGCCCACAGCCGCAGGTCGGTGGCCACCTGGTCGTTGCGGCTCCGGCCGGTGTGCATCTTGGCCCCGGCCGGCCCGGCCAGCTCGGTCACCCGGCGCTCGACGACCGTGTGCACGTCCTCGTCGGATGGCACCAGGCCGGCGGCGAGCTCTCCCGAACGCAGCTCCGCCTCCACCACGTCGAGGGCGGCCAGCACCGCGTCGCGCTCGACGTCGTCGAGTAGGCCGGCCTTGGCCAGCCCGTGGACGTGGGCCCGTGACCCGGCGATGTCGTCGTGGGCCAGCCGGAGGTCGACCAGGAGGCTGGAGGTGAACGCCATGAGCGCGTCCGAGGGCGGGCCCTCGAAGCGGCCCTGCCAGAGGGTCACCCGCCCGGGCGCGCCTGGCGGGCGGCCCACGTCTCGATGCCGAGGCCCCACAGGCGGACGAAGCCGGCCGCGTCCTGGTGGTGGAAGCGGTCGGCCGCCTCGTAGGTAGCGAGGCCGTAGTCATACAGGCCGGTCTCGCTGCGCCGTCCAGCCACGAAGCAGCGGCCGGGAACCTCACAGCGCAGACGCACCTCCCCGTTGACCCAGCGCTGGCTGTCGTCCACGAAGGAGTCGAGCGCGGACTTGAGCGGCGAGTACCACATGCCGTCGTAGACGAGCTCGGCCCAGCGGGGCTCGAGACGGGTCTTCTCGTGGGCCAGGTCGCGCTCGAGGGTGAGACCCTCCAGGTCGGCGTGAGCCATCAGAAGGGCAAGCGCGCCCGGGCATTCGTAGACCTCGCGGCTCTTGATGCCGACCCGGCGGTTCTCGACCATGTCTATGCGGCCCCAGCCGTATGAGCCCACGGTGGCGGTCACGGCCGCCACCAGCTCGTGGAGCGGCATGGTGACGCCGTCGATCGCCACGGGCAGGCCGGACTCGAAGGTGAGGGTCAGCTCCACCGGGTCGGTGGCCGTGGGCGCGGTGAGCTCGAACACGTCCTCCGGCGGCTGCTCCCAGGGGTCCTCGAGGATGCCGCACTCGATAGTGCGACCCCACAGGTTCTGGTCGATCGAATAGGGGCTGCGACGGGTGACATTGACCGGGATGCCGAAGCGCTCGGCGTAGTCGATCGACTGCTCGCGCGTGAGGCCCCATCCCCGCACCGGGGCCAGCAGCTCGAGGTCGGGCGCCAGCGCCCGAGTGGACACCTCGAAGCGGACCTGGTCGTTGCCCTTTCCGGTACAACCGTGGGCCACCGAGTCGGCGCCGTGCTGGCGCGCCGCAGCGACCATGTGGCGCACGATGATCGGCCGCGACAGGGCCGATACCAATGGGTAGCGCCCCTCGTAGAGGGCGTTGGCCTTGAGGGCGGGGGCCACGAAGTCCCGGGCGAACTCCTCACGACAGTCCACCACGACGGCCTCGACCGCCCCGGCCGCCATGGCCCGCTGGCGCAGCCCCTCGAAGTCGCCGCCCTGCCCGATGTCGGCAGCCACGGCAACGACCTCCACGCCCATCTCCTCGACCATCCACCGCACGGCCACCGATGTGTCGAGACCTCCGCTGTAGGCCAGAACCACCCGCTTCGCCATCGTGTTCTCTGTCTCCGTTCTCTTCTAGAGGTGTGGTTAGAGCCCGGCCAGAGCGGAGAGCCGCCTGGCCACCTTCTCGCCGCCGGCCCGCTCCGACGCGACGACCAGGACGGTGTCGTCGCCCGCCACCGTGCCGAGGACATCGGCCAGGCCCGCCCGGTCGATCGCCGATCCCACCACGTGGGCCGATCCCGGTGGCGTGCGCAGCACGACCAGGTTGGCGGAGTGGCCCACCTCCACGACCCATTCCCCGAAGACGCGGCGCAGGTGGTCCTCGGGCGCGACCCGCTCCTTGGCGTGCTCGGGAATGGCGTAGACCGTCTCTCCGCCGGCCACCCGTACCTTCACGGCCCCGAGGTCTTCGAGGTCGCGCGAGACGGTGGCCTGGGTGGCCACCACGCCTTCGGCCGCCAGCAGCTCGACGAGCTGGCCCTGGCTGCCGACCGCGTTGGTCTCGAGGATCCTGGCGAGCCGATGCTGACGCTGCGGCTTCGCCAGTCTCATGCCGACTCCAACAGCCACAGGATCGCGCCTCGCTGCGCCGGCAGCCGGTTGGCAGCCTCCTGCCACACCAGGCTGCGGGGCCCGTCAACGACCGAGGCCGCCACCTCCTCGCCGCGGTGCGCGGGCAGGCAGTGGAGGAAGACGGCCTCTGGCGAGGCCTTGGCCATCATCGCCTCGTCGACGGTGAAGCCGGCGAAGTCACGTCGACGACGCGCCGCCTCCTCCTCGCGGCCCATCGACGCCCACACGTCGGTACACACCGCATCCGCGCCCGAGACGGCCTCGACCGGGTCGTTGGTGACGGCGATGCCGGCGTGTGCCGGCGGCTCGTAGCCGGGCGGCGAAGCGACACGCATGGTGATCCCCGCCTGGTCGACCATCGCCATCAGCGAACGACAGACGTTGTTCCCGTCGCCGACATAGGCCAGAACCAGACCGTCGAGGCCGCCGAAGTGCTGGCGCAGGGTGAGCAGGTCGGCCAAGGCCTGGCACGGATGGGCATCGTCTGACAACAGGTTCACGACTGGCACCGACGCGGCGTCGGCCATCTGGTGGAGCATCTCGTGGGCGAACACCCGGGCGCCGATGAGCCCGCAGTACGACGACAGCACCCGGGCCACGTCGGCCGCCGGCTCCCTCGTCCCCATACCGACCTCCTCGCCCCGCAGGCTGATCGGGTGGCCGCCCAGTTGAACCACCGCCATCTCCATGGAGACCCGGGTGCGATTGGACGGCTTCTCGAACAGCAGCGCCGCGCCTTTTCCACTCAGGACCTGCGGGGGGTCGACGAGAGCCGCCGCGTCGAGCACGGCGGACAGGTCTTCGGCGGTCAGTGAACCGCCCTCCAGGAGATGCCTCAAGACAGCACATCAACCATGATTGACAATGCTTTGTCGATCTCCTCGTCGGCGACCAGCAACGAGGGGAGGAACCGAAGCGCGGTCGGAGTAACTGCATTCACGAGCAGGCCTTTGGCCAGCGCGGCAGTAGCCACCTCGCGCGAGCCGCGGCTCGACAGTTCGGCGGCCAGGAGCAACCCGAGGCCGCGAACGTGGGCCACGCCCGGGAGCTCAGCCAGCCCTGACCTAAGGCGTTTACCGGCCAACTCGGCGCGCTCGGGCACGCGCTCGCGCTCCATCACCGCCAAGACAGCTCGCACCGCAGCCGTCGCCAGGGGCTGGCCCCCGAAGGTCGTTCCGTGATCGCCGGGGACGAAGGCGGCGGAGACCTCGGCCCGCGCCCAGCACGCCCCTACCGGCATCCCATTGCCGAGGGCCTTGGCCATGGTGACGACATCGGGCCGCACGTCGAAGTGCTCGAACCCGAACCAACGGCCGGTGCGGCCCAGGCCCGTCTGGACCTCGTCGACCATGAACAGCAGGCCATGTTCGTCGCAGAGCCGGCGGGCGGCGACGAAGAGCTCGTGGCTGACCTCGTTCACCCCCCCTTCGCCCTGGAGGGGCTCCAGCAGGATGGCGGCCACGTCGGGCTCGGCGGCCGCGGCCGCCAGCGCGTCGACGTCGTTCAGGGGCACATGGCGGAAGCCCTCGGGCAGCGGCGCGAATCCTTTGTGCTTGGCCGGCTGGCCGGTGGCGTGCAGCGTGGCGAGGGTGCGGCCGTGGAACGACCCGAGCGCGCTCACGACGACGTAGCGGCTCTCGTTCCGGGCCCCGGCACGGACGGAGCCCGCCCACTTCCGGGCCAGCTTGATGGCGCACTCGTTGGCCTCCGCCCCGGAGTTGGAGAAGAAGACCTGGCCACCGCCACCCAGCAACCGGTCGAGCGTGGCTGCCACCTCGGGACCGACGACATTGCCGTAGAGGTTGCTCACGTGCACCAGCGTGCGGGCCTGGGCCGCTACGGCCTCGGCCACCTCCGGGTGTGAATGGCCGAGCGACGCGACCGCCAGTCCGCCCACGAAGTCGAGGTAGGACTTCCCCTCGACGTCGTACAGGCGGCTCCCTTCGCCCCGTACGAAGGTGGCGGGGGGTGGGGCGTAGTTGGACATCAACGCTGACCTCGGGTCATCGGTCATGCCGTCACCATGGTGCCGATCCCCTCGTGGGTGAACACCTCCAGCAAGAGCGCATGCGGCACCCGGCCGTCGAGGATGTGGGCGTGGCCCACCCCGCCACGCACCGCCCGCAGGCAGGATTGAATCTTCGGGATCATCCCTCCGGTCAGCGTGCCGGCAGCCAGGGTGGCCTCGAGCTCGTCGGTGCCGATGGTCTTCACGAGACTGGAGGGGTCCGACACGTCGGCCAGAAGGCCCTCTACGTCGGTAAGGTAGACCAACTTCTCGGCCCCGAGCGCCTGCGCGATGGCACCCGCAGCGGTGTCGGCGTTGATGTTGTAGGCCTGCCCGTCCAGGTCGGAGCCGATGGTGGCCACCACCGGGATGAGGTCTTCGGCCAGGAGGCGCTCGAGGATCGTGGGATTCACGGCGTCGACGTCGCCCACGAAGCCGAGCTCCGGTGATCGGGCGCTGGCCGTGATCAAGCCCGCGTCCTCGCCGGAGAGGCCCACGGCCAACGGCCCGTGGACGTTGACCGCGGAGACGATGTCGCGGTTCACGCGGCCCACCAGGACCATCCGGGCGATGTCGAGCGTCTCGGCATCGGTCACGCGCAGGCCGTCGCGGAACTCGGACTTGATCCCCAGCCGGCGCATCAGTTCGCCGATCTGTGGCCCACCTCCGTGGACGACGACGGGGCGCATCCCCACGGAGCGCATCAGGACAATGTCGGAGGCGAAGAGCCCGGCCAGATCGCTGTCGGCCATCGCCGCGCCGCCGTACTTGACGACGACGACCCTCCCCCAGAACCGGCGAATGTATGGAAGCGCCTCGGCCAGGATGGCCGCCTTCTCGGCGACCAGGACCGTGCGCTCGCCCAAGGCGGTCACGAGGTCCTCATGTTCTCTTCGATGTAGCCCGGACCGAGGTCGGTGGTGGTGACCGCCGCCTCGTGATCGCCCAGCCCCAGGTCGGCGACGATGGAGACGTGGCACCCAGCCATGTGCCGGGCAACGGCATCGACGTCGTGGTCGGCAGCCACACCCGCGGCGCACACCACGACGCCGCCGTAGGCAACCGACACCCGGTCGGGGTCGAACTCGACTCCTGCGCTGCCCAACTCGCTCACCACTCGACCCCAGTAGGGGTCGCCCCCGTGCAACGAGCACTGCACCAGTTGGCTGGCAGCCACCGCTCGCGCTGCAGTACGGGCGTCACCGGGGCTGACCGCGCCTCTGACAGTGATCACCGCCGTCTTGGTGGCGCCCTCGGCGTCGCCCGCCATCTGGTTCGACAGGTCGGAGCACACGTCGGCGATGGCCCCGTTCACAGCGTCGAGGTCGACCGGCCCGGCACGACCACTGGCAAGGACGATCACGGTGTCGTTGGTCGAGGTGGCGCCGTCAACGAGCAGCGTGTTGAACGAGGCAGAGACGGCGTCAATCAGCATTGACTGCAGATGGCCCGATTCTACGAGGGCGTCGGTCGTGAGCACCGCCAGCATCGTCGCCATGTTGGGCGCGAGCATGGCCGCGCCCTTGGCCATGCCCCCCACCTTGAATTGCCTTCCGTACCGCGTGTGCTCGACCAGGGCTTCTTTGGCGACGGTATCGGTGGTCAGGATGGCGCGCGCCGCCGCCGGCCCACCGCCTCCCGACAGCGTCGCCAGCAGCGGCGCCATCCCCGACACCACCTTCGCCATGGGCATGCGATAGCCGATGAGGCCGGTGGAGCACACCAGCACTTGTGTGTTCTCGCAACCGAGCCCCGCAGACACCAGGCCGCACATCGTCTCGGCGTCGTCGTACCCGCCTTGCCCGGTGGCGGCGTTGGCACAGCCGCTGTTCAGGACCACCGCCGCCGCCCGGCCCCAGGTGGAACGGAGGTGCTCCCGGCTCACCTGCACCGGTGCCGCCGGGGCCTTGTTGGTGGTGAAGACCGCCGCCGCCGCAACCGGGGCGGCATCGTCGGTGGCGAGCAGCGCCAGATCGAGATCCCCGGAGGCCTTGATGCCCGACGCCACTCCGGAGGCCGTAAAGCCGGCGGCGGCGGTGACGCTCACGGGTAGACGCCGATCGACGACAGGCCCGACGCCTCCTCGAGGCCGAGCATGAGATTGGCACACTGCACCGCCTGCCCGGCCGCCCCCTTGACCAGGTTGTCGATGGCGGCGATGACAACGCCCCATCCGGTGCGCTCGTCGTACCGGGCGGTGAGGTGCGCGGTGTTGGAGCCCCAGGTGGCCTTCGTCGACGGCGACCTCTCGCTCACGACCACGAACGGCTCGCCCGCGTAGGCGTCTGCTAGTTCCTGGAGCAGGTCACCGGTGGACGTCGACCCGGACGGGCGGGCATAGCAGGTGGCCAGGATGCCGCGGGTCATCGGAGCCAGGTGAGGGGTGAAAAGCACCGAGGCGCCCGTGGCCTGCTCGATCTCGGGAGTGTGGCGGTGGTCGAGGAGCCCGTAGGCGCAGAAGTCCTCGTTGACCGTGCCGAAGTGGGTGGTGTGCGTCAGCGCCCGGCCGGCGCCGGATACCCCGCTGGCGGCGTCGACGATGACCCCGGTGTTCTCGATGACGCCCGCGCCCACCAGGGGTGCCAGGGCGAGGGCCGCGGCCGTTGGGTAACAGCCGGGCGCGGCAACGGCGTCGGCCTTGGCGATGGCGTCACGGTTGTGCTCCGGGAGCCCGTAGGCGAAGCGGTCGAGGAGCTCGGCACAGCCATGGGGCTCGCCGTACCACCGCTCGTAGGCGGCGGGGTCCTTGAGACGGAAGTCGGCAGCCAGGTCGACGATCTTGGCTCCGCCGGACATCAGGTCGGGGACAAGGCGCTGGGAGGCTCCGTGTGGCAAGGCGAGGAAGACGAGGTCCACCTCGTCCGTGCCTTCTCGGCCGAGCAAGTCGATCGAGCCGAAGCCGGTCGTTGGATAAGCGGAGGCGAGGCTCGGGTACAGCTCGGCGACGGGAGAGCCGGCCGAAGAATCGGCGGCGGCCCACGCCACGTCCAGGTCCGGGTGGCCGGCAATCAGACGGAGCAGCTCCGCCCCGGCATAGCCCGATGCGCCCACGACACCGACCCGGTACACGTAACCAGCATACGTGATAGTGCATGACTATGCAAGTCAGTCCAGCCTGGTAAAGGATCAGCTCCTCAGGGTGGCGCCGTGAACCTGCTCGACCGCCTCGATACAGTGCTCCCGGAGAGCGGCGACCTCGTCCTCGGTGAGGGTGTGGTCCAGCGCCGAGAAGCGGGCTCGGAAGGCCAGGCTGCGCCGGCCCTCGCCGATCTGGGGCCCCCGGAAGACATCGAACAGCTCGACGCTCTCGAGGTTGTCCCGGGCCGCTTCGGCGAGCGTGCGCTGCACCGCCGCCGCTGGAATCTCGTCGGGCACCACGAACGCCAGGTCGACGTCGGCCGAAGGGAAGCGGCTCACCGGCCGGTAGGAGGAAGGCTGTCGCGGGCCGGCCAGCAGCGCCCCGAGATCGACCTCGAACCACCCCAGCCGGCCGTCGAGGCCGTGCGCAGCTACCACGTCGGGGTCGACCTCGCCGACCGCGCCTACGTAGCGACCAGCCGAGACGACGCGAGCCGTCCGGGTCGGGTGGAGGCCGGGCATCTCACCCGCATACAGATCGACCAGTCTCAGCCGAAGTCCGTCAACCAGTGTTGACCATACCGCTACGGCGTCGTCGGCACCGGCGTCGCCGAGGATGGCCGCCAGATTCTCCGTCTCCTCAGGCAGCTGTTGGCCCGGCTGGGGCAATCCGAAGACGTGCCCGATCTCGAACAGGGCGACGTCGGGACGGCGGGCCGACCGGTTGGTTGCCATGGCCCGCAGCAGCCCGGGCAGCAGGGACGGGCGCAGCCGCGACTCCTCGGCGGTCAGGGGGTTCTCCACCTCCACAGCGGCTGCTGGCAGACCGGCGCGAGCCAGATCCTCGGCGGCCAGGAACGACGTGGCCCACGCTTCCGACAGCCCGGCGCCGACGAGGATCTCGCGGACAGCGCGGCGCCCGCGCTGGTAGGCGGTGAGCCGACCCGTGCGGACGACCACCGGCAGGGACCGGGCGATGTTGGAGTAGCCGTGGTGGCGCGCGACCTCTTCGATCACGTCGATCTCGCGTTGGCAGTCAGGCCGCCACGACGGCACGGCGACAGTGAGCGAGCCGTCACCGGGGGCGCTGGCCAAGGAGGTGAACCCGATCGGCGCCAGCTTGGCCGTCACTTCGTCGACCGTCAGCTCCGTGCCGAGGATGGCGTTGACCCGGGGCACCCGCACGACCACCGAAGCCGGCCGCGGCAGCTCGCCGCGTACGTCGGTGGTCGGACCGGCGGACGACAGTCCGGCCAGCTCCCCGGCCAGCTGCACGAACCGGGCCACAGCGCGGTCGACTCCCTCGGGGTCGACACCGCGCTCGAAGCGCACCGACGCCTCGCTACGGAGGCCCAACCGCTTCGACGTGCGGGCGATGGCGAGCGGCGAG
>JBOGIF010000200.1:0-25713 GCA_050742415.1 Acidimicrobiales bacterium
TTCCTGGCCCGCACGATCAGCGAGGTGATGGGGCGCGAGGTCGTGCTCGTCTCGTCGGCCGACGAGACGGCCTTCGAGGTGAGCTCGATACTGGCTGAGACGGGCCTGGTCCGACGGACCGCCGGCAAGGGCGACCACCGGTTCATCTCGTCCGGTGATGTGGCATGGTTCCGTGCTCTCGGCGGTCGGCTCCTCGGCCCGGAGCTCGACGAGGTGGAGGGCTGGCAGTGGGGCTGACGGTCACTGTGCTCGGCTGCTCCGGCTCCTACCCCGGCCCCGGGGGCGCATGCAGCGGCTACCTCATCGGTGATGGCGACACGACGGTGTGGGTCGACGCCGGCTCGGGGACGCTGGCCAACCTCCAACGGCTGACGAGTGCCGACGCCGTGGACGCCGTCGTGCTGACCCACGAGCATCCCGACCACTGGACCGACATCGAGGGCTTCCACAACATCCTGCGGTTCGTTACCGGCCGAAAGGGAGTGCCGGTGTTCGCGCCCGCCGGCCTGCGCGACCGCACCTACGGGCCTACCGAGCCGTGGCTGGCGTGGACCGATGTCGCCGATGGCCACCGGGTGACGGTCGGGTCTCTGTCGATGTCCTTCTCGCGCACCGACCATCCTCCCGAGACGCTTGCCGTCCGGGTCGACGCTGGAGGTCGCTCGGTGGGCTACTCGTCCGACACCGGCCCCGGCTGGTCCCTGGAGGCGTTGGGTGAGGGTCTCGATCTGGCACTTTGCGAGGCCACGCTGCCCGCCGAGAAGAAGGGCGAGCTCGCCCATCTGACCGCTGGCCAGGCGGGGGCGACGGCGCGGGCCGCCGGCGTCGGGCAACTGGTGCTCACCCACTTGTGGCCCACGCTCGACGCGGAACAGTCGAGGGCCGAGGGCGCGGCCGCGTTCGGCAAGCCGGTCGAGGTCGCGTCTGTCGGTTCGACATTCCACGTCTGACCACCCCACACCAATGAGAGGAAGAACACGATGAGAAGCGACGGCCGCCAGCCCGACGAGCTCCGGCCCCTCCGGTTCGAGCGCGACTACACCGAGTTCGCCGCCGGATCGGTACTGGTGTCGATGGGCCGCACCCGCGTGCTCTGCACGGCGTCGGTCGACGAGCGGGTGCCGCCGTGGATGCGCGGCAAGGGAACCGGTTGGGTGACCGCCGAGTACTCGATGCTGCCGGGTTCGACGTCGGAGCGCAGCGATCGCGAGGTCAACCGAGGGCGACCATCGGGGCGGACCCAGGAGATCCAACGGCTGATCGGCAGGTCGCTGCGGTCGGTCACCGACGTGGCCGTGCTCGGCGAGCGCCAGGTTCTCCTCGACTGCGACGTGCTCCAGGCTGACGGCGGCACGCGCACGGCGTCGATCTGCGGCGCCTACGTCGCCCTGCACGACGCCCTCAGCCGGCTGGTCAAGGCCGGTCGCCTGGCCGCCCATCCGCTGACGGCGGCGTGCGCAGCCGTGTCGGTGGGGGTTGTCGACGCCGTCGCCCTTCTCGACCTCGAGTACACCGAGGACGTGCGGGCCGAGGTCGACATGAACGTGGTGATGACGTCGACGGGCCGGTTCGTGGAGGTGCAGGGCACGGCCGAGGGGCTGCCGTTCAGCCGGTCCGAGCTCGACGACCTGCTGGGGCTCGCCGAGCACGGCATAGCCACCATCCTCGACGCCCAGTCCGAGGCCCTCCTGACTCCCCCACCTCCGCGCGTGCTGCCGGCGGGTCGCGCCGGAAGGTGATGCGTCTCGTCTTGGCCACCGCCAATCCCCACAAGGCGGCCGAGATCGTGCCGCTCCTTCGCGAGTTCGAGGTGGTTCGGCGGCCGTCGGGGCTGGCCGAAGTGGACGAGACCGAGGACACGCTGGAAGGCAACGCCCAACTCAAGGCGGAGGCGGTGTTCGCCGCCACCGGTGAGGCCGCGGTCGCCGACGACACCGGACTGGAGGTCGAGGCTATCGGCGGTGCACCAGGCGTCTACTCGGCGCGGTACGCCGGGCCTGACGCCACCTACGCCGACAACGTGGCCAAGCTGCTGCAGGCTCTCGGCGGCCTTCGGGGGCCATCGGCTCGCCGGGCCCGGTTCCGGACGGTGGCGGTGGCCGTGCTTCCCGGCGGCGGCGTGGTGCAAGCCGAGGGTTGGGTCGAGGGGTCCATCGCCTCGTCGCCCCGGGGGACCAACGGCTTCGGCTACGACCCCGTATTCGTGCCCGACGACGGCGACGGCCGCACCTTCGCAGAGATGTCGGCCGCGGAGAAGGCGTCCTGCTCCCACCGGGCCCGGGCCTTCCGCGCCCTGGCCATGGCCCTGGAGCCGTTCCGGGGACGCTGAAGGTCGTACAGCCACCCTGAACGACCCCGGAAGGAGGCGGGACCGGCCGGGGAGCGCGCTAGATTCGTTGTCAGTCGCGGACGTGGCTCAGTGGTAGAGCATCACCTTGCCAAGGTGAGGGTCGCGGGTTCGAATCCCGTCGTCCGCTCCAAGAAACCGCAGTTCAGGCCCGGTCTTCGGACCGGGCTCTTGCTTTCCCGGAGGCCCTTGTCCATGACATCCCCGTACCGTCGCAGCCCGCATCGCCCGCATCGCAGCCCGCACCGCTTGACACAGCCCGCACCGGCTTGACACGCAGCCCGCACCGGCTGACACAGCCCGCACCGGCTTGGGCGGTGACCGGGTAGGAGTGCATGAGCGATTCGTCTCTTGGCCGCCGAACCGGATCTGCACCCAAACGAATGAAGACGATTAGAATAAGTACGTGTCCGGTTCACGGTCCGATGTCGAGGATTCGCCAAGCACGCCGCGGGAACTGTCCGACTGGCTGCTCGCCCGTGGGCGTCATTGGATCACGTCGGGCGAGGCCGCGGCCTTGCTCGGTGTCCCGCAGGCTCACGTGTCGCCCACGCTCGCTCGTTGGCGCCAGAAGGGATTCCTGTTCAGCCCGACCAGAGGTGTCTACGTCCCGATCCCACCTGAGTACCGCTCGTGGGGTGCCGTCCCGGCGTCGCACTTCATCGACCCACTCATGCGGCACCTCGGCCACGACTACTACGTGGCCCTCTTGTCAGCCGCCGAGGCGCACGGGTTTGCACACCAGCGCCCCCAGGTGTTCCAGGTGATGACTCCGGCGCGACTGCGCGACCGTTCATTCGGCCGAGTCCGCGTGTCATTCGTAACGTCGGTGGCTGTCGCATCGCGGCCGACCGTCGAGAGGAACACTCCGACGGGGACGATGCGAGTTTCGACTCCGGAGGTAACTGCACTCGACCTCGTATCGCTGCCGCGCCGAAGCGGTGGCATGTCAAACGTGGCGACGGTCTTCGGCGAAATGATCCAGGACCACGCCCTCGATCCGGGGCGCCTTGCCGAAGTCGCGGCCGGGTATCCGACTGCGGTAGCCCAGCGGACCGGTTGGCTGTTGGACCTAATGGCGAAGGAAATCCAAACGTCACTCGAACTCGAAGCACTTCACGAGGTGGCCAGCTCGCGTGCCACGCCGGCGATGCTCGATACCTACGGCCCTTGCAGCGGGCCCTTCGACGAACGTTGGAACCTAACCGTCAATGGCTCGATCGAGCCCGACCTGTGATCCCTCGCGCCGACATCGTGGACTGGGGCCGCCGCGTCGGCTGGCCAACGGACGAACAGGTTGAGCAGGACCTGTTGCTGTCGCGCCTCATCATCGAGATCGCCAATGATCCGTACTTGGGCGAAGAGCTCGTGTTCCGGGGCGGTACCTGTCTGTACAAGCTCCACGCCGACAAGGCGTATCGATACAGCGAGGACCTCGACTACGTGAGGCGCAGCGGCGGGGGAATCGCTGACCTGACACGCGCCGTGAGCGCGATCGGCTCAGCGCTCGGGATGGAGGTCCGTACCCGGATCGGGCAGCAGCCGAAGATCTACCTTCGAGCGCCCTTCGAGTCTGGTGACGCCCGGATGCGGATCAAGGTCGAGGTCAACACGTTCGAGCGCTCGCCTGCCCGTGAACTGGTCCGCCTTCCCTACTCAGTGAAATCGGCGTGGTTCACGGGGAGGGCCGACGTTCTCACCTTCAGCCTCGCCGAACTCGTCTCGACCAAGCTCCGCGCCCTGTTCCAAAGGTCGAAAGGTCGGGACCTCTTCGACCTCTGGCTCGCCCTGAGCCAACTCGGCATCGCCCCGATGGACATCGTTGCCTGCTTCGACGCCTACCGACCGCGGGGCTACACCCGCGGCCGGGCGGAACAGAACCTCCGCGCGAAGCTGGCCAACCGAACGTTCCGCGAGGATGTCATGCCGCTGGTCGCCACCTGGCCTGAGGGCTACGACATCGCCGCCGCCGCCGACCTTGTCATCACCGAGGTGTTCTCTTTGCTCTGATCCTGCGGCCTCTCAACCAGGCTGGAAGACTGGTCACCGAGTGCGAGGGCGCACGCGGCAAGACGGCTTCCAGCGTCCAATCGATCGCAGTGATGTCAAGGAGAGTCACCAACGTGAAGACCGGTACGGCGATGATTCGCAAGCTCATGGACCAGGTAACTCATGGTGAGCTGCGACTACCAGAGATCCAGCGCGGGTATGTCTGGAAGCCGGCGCAGGTCGCGGGGCTAATCGACTCTCTGTACCGGGGCTACCCATCGGGCTCCGTCCTCCTGTGGGAGACCAACGAGCAGGTGACGGAGAAGGACCTCGCGAGCGCTGGCGCAACTGGCGTGTCGATGATCAAGCCGCTCTACCTGCTCGACGGGCAGCAGAGGCTTACATCACTCCATCGGGTCTTCACGGGCCACGAGCGCGCTCAAGTCGTATTCAACGTGCTGACGGAGAAGTTCCAGATTGAGAGCGCAGCTACCAAGAAGGATGTCCGATGGGTCAGCGTCCACGACTTGCTTGCCGACAAGGTGAGCGCCTTCGGCCTCGTGGCCGAGTTGCAGCCCGTCGTCGATGGTGAGGGACTAACTCAAGAGGACTTGTTCGCCCGCCTCGATCGGGTCAAGAGCATCTCTCGGTACACATACTGGCTGGAGATCCTCGATGACCTTCCCTATCACGAGGTCACCGAGATCTTCGTCCGCGTCAACTCCCGTGGTCGAGCGCTGAAGGACACCGACCTGGCGTTGGCAACACTCTCGGCACGCTGGCCCGGGGTCGTGGCGAAGCTCGAGGAAGAGGTTGCCTGGTGTCGTGAACACCATTACCAGGCACTCGACATGGCCTTCCTGGTGCGGTGTCTTGCTGCCTTGGCCACGGAGACAACGAGTCCAGGTTCGTTCACCAACGTCGAGATCCCCCAGCTTGAAGCAGCGTGGCAGGCAACCAGGAAGGGGCTTCATCATGTGGTCGCCCTCCTGCAGGAGGAGGTTTCGATCGACAACAGCACCCTGATCCCCTCGGCGAATGCGCTGGTCCCGCTCGTCTATTACTTGGGCAAGAGAAGCGACATCGCCCTCGCCGGGGCAGAGCGAAACGGCCTGGTCTATTGGCTGTTGGTCGCGTTCATTCAGAGCCGTTACAGCTCGTCAGCAGCCAACGCGATCGCCCAGGATGTAACCGCCTTACGATCCGACGACCCCCTTCGGAACCTCTACCGCAACCTCGGGCTGCTTCACCAGCGCCCCGAGATAACGGCGGCAACCCTTGCTGGGAAGGGATCGACGAGCCCCTTCTTCCTACTAAGCTACCTAGCTGCTCGTAGGAGGAAGGCACGTGACTGGTGGTATGGCGTGCCGGTCGCCCTTAGCCACGACGGCTCATACTCGGTCGAATACCACCACATCCATCCACGAGCGAGACTGAGGGAAGCATACGGAAAGGCCGAGATCAACGATCTTGCCAACCTCGCCTTCATCTCGGACAAGGCCAACAGGAAGATCAGTGCCCGTCCTCCTGCGTTGTACTTCGAGGAACTTGATTCCGAGGATCTCGACCGTCATTTCGTTCCGGTTGACCCTGATCTCCGGTGGGTCGAGCGCTACCCGGACTTCGTAGCCAAGCGCCGAGCATCACTTGCCGAGGCAATGAACGCGCTCCTCGAATCCTTTCGACCGAGCATGCTCGACGAGGTCGTCATTGCTGAACAAGAAGCCGATGACGCGGTGTCACTGTCGATTCAGGCGTATGGCTCCTCCCGCGAGGCCGACGATGTCCTTCTAGTCTTCGCCGCAGTGCGGGGATCCGCGACCTGGCGGGACACGCTGGCTCTCGCGTCAATGGTCGGAGCGCTCGACGATCTCGCCGACGGACGCGGCACTGAGCTGGTCTTCGGAGGCGGCTCGGTCGACCTTCCCGCAGACACGATGGAGATAACCCTGCCGATGGGTCCCGTTCTCCTCACTGGCGCACCCGAGGAGTGGCGCAAGGTGCTCGATAGGGAGTTGGAGGACCTGTTGCCGGGCGACGAGTTGCCTGATGTCCGACCGCCGTCTGAATGGGACGGTTCGCGAGTTCCCTTATCGATTCTCGACTCCGACTGATCACCGTGAGACCGGACAACGCCGCTCGTTTGTGCGCTTCGTCACCAGCGGGGTCTGTCGCATGGGCAGAGGCACCAACCGAACCGTCCGATCGTCCTGACTGGAGCCAGCCGTGATTGTCGCCCTGTTCGCGTTCATCGGCGTTCTCGTCGGGTCGCTTACCTCGATCGCATTGGAAGTATGGCGATCATCGTCTGACCGCAAGGCTCGGCGAGCAGATGCTCTTCGGGTCGCGTCGGCAGCCTTTACGTCCTCGCTGACGCGCATTGAGCGAATCGCACCCCAGCTTGTCCTTCAGGAGGCTCGCAAGGATGAGCTAATCGACCAACTGCGCGGCCTTCAGGTGCAGGCGGCGGCCGAATATGAGGTCCTGCGCCTCCTGTTGAGGTCGCTCCAGACTCAAGAGGCGGGCCTCAAGACGCTCAGGTTTGCGTGGACTCTGTGGCAGGACGCCATAAAGGGTGTCCATCCGCGGCACCCTGAAAGCAAATGGGATCTGTATCAGCACCAACTCCAAACGTTTCTCGTGGGCGTTCGTAGCGAGTTGGGGTTGCCCAACCCGGAGGCGGTTTTTGTCGAGCCGGCTGAGTGGCGTAGCTGGCTCTACGATTGATGCGGCTGTCGGATCCGTAGCTGATGGCGAATGCCGTGGCCTGGGAGGGGTTCGGACACGAGGACCAATGACCGGTAGAACGAAACCATGGCATGTGGAGAAGGTCGATCCGGACATTGTGGCGAGACTGGCCGCCCTTCACGTCCCGTTCGAACGGGCGGTCGAGAGTGGCGTCGACATCTTGGGTGATCCTCACCGTGAGACCGACGACGGCTACAACTGGACCGTCCTCAGTCGGGCGCGCAATGTCGCCGATGTCGTTCCCGGTTCAGCGGCTGTGCCCTCCAGCCGGCGGTAGGGGACGACAGGCTGTCCGCCGAAGCGGCGCCTCATGGAGCGCGCAGGAAGTGCCGTATCGCGTGCCCGCCAACGGAACCTTGGGAACACTGCCTCACCCCTCAGTGAGTTGCGCTCGTAGCGCGGCGATATCTGCGATCTCCCCGCGCCTCGACGATCTTGCCGTCGCGAGATGGGATGATCACGGCCTCGTCGATCCGAAAGCTGCGGCACCTGCCCCGCGACGCCGGCGAAGCTCGCCGTCTGGCGCTAAGTCTCGCGCCGGCGCTCTTGACCCGGCTAGACGGCCACGAGGAAGTGGAAGTTGCCCTCGCCGACGGAGCGTTCCAGCGTGCGCAGGATTCGAGTGGCGTTGTCTCTGACGCCTTGGACGAAGTAGGGCTTGCCCTCTCGACCGAACCGGACGGCGCCGGTCGGATCCCAGGCGCCGAGATGGCCGGCGGTCCGCTCGAAGTCGGGGTGCGGTTCGAAACCGAGATTCCTGGCGTAGCCGACGGCACCCCACACCAGCTCCCGCGCCATCTCGATCCGAGCGGCGAGCGCGGGCGCCCCATAGACGAGGAAGTAGTTGCGTACGTAGGCGCGCAGGTCGGCATCGTCCATCACCTTCGGCCCGAGTACGTCCTTGACGCCCAGGCAATAGACGTCGACCAAGTAGCCGCTGACGGAGACCTTGTCACGCCGATGATCCCGTGCCACGAGCACGCTGACGATTCCGTGGCCGACCCCATCGGGCACGTCCGTATCCGGCCACTCCGCCGGCGCATCGAGCCCCTCGCTCCAGCCTGGGCTGACCCAGCACCCCACGACCGGCGGCTCCGGGGCGTGTGCGGCATCCTCAAGCGCCACCTGGCGCACCAGGCGACCCGCCTCGGCCGACGAGACGCCGAGGACCCGGGCGACCCCTTTGGGCGTACACCTCTGGGCGCGCAAGGCACGGACCCGTGACAAACGGTCGCGATCATCCATCGTGCCGTTGTACTTCGCCGCTCGACCGGAGTGGTGGACCTGCACGATCAAACTGCGTCGACAGCACGGAACGCCGCGGTTCCGCTCACGGCGAACTGGAGAAGGAGCGAGCGTTGGTCTGACATGCTCGTTGTCGCTCAGTAGAGGCCGTCTCCGATCCGAGCCGCGTTCGCAGCCGCCAACAGGCGCATTACCGGTGCACCTGGAGTGCCGGTGGGTGACAGCCCAACCGTTGCGAGCAGCTCGCGAAACCGCCGTCATCAGCGCTCGCAAGCAACCGGCCCGACGGAGAAATGCGGCTTCGGCGTCGAAAGACCCTGCTCAGCGCGTACGCGTTCGAAGCTCTAGGGCAGGATTGTCGCCTTAGCTCCAACCGATCCGGCCCGCGTGACGGTCGACGCAGTCCTCCCACTCCAGAGTGAGAACGGCCCGGTTCACACTGCGCCTCCTCGTACGGTGGTCAAGCGCGCGAGCGGAGGGAACGGCATGCCCGAGCGAGACGGATACATGCCCGGCGTCCCCTGTTGGGTCGACACCAGTCAGCCCGACGTCGAGGCCGCCCTCCCCTTCTACAGCGGTCTGTTCGGGTGGGAGTTCGAGAACGTGATGCCCGAAGGGTCGGAGGGCAAGTACTTCATCGGCCGCATCCACGGCGGCGACGCGGCGGCGGTCGGGTCGATCCCCGACGGCGCGCCACCGATGGCGATGTGGAACACGTACGTCTGGGTCAACAACGCCGACGAGACGGCGACCAAGGTTCGCGATGCCGGCGGCGCGGTGACGATGGAACCCTTCGACGTCATGGACGCGGGGCGGATGGCTGTCCTTACCGATCCCGAAGGAGCTGCGTTCTGCGTCTGGCAGGCGAAGAACCACAAGGGGGCGAAAGTCGTCAACGAGCACGGCTCGCTGAACTTCAACGGCCTCGCCACCCGGGACCCCGAAGGCGCCAAAGCGTTCTATGGCGCCGTCTTCGGTTGGAAGACGCTGGCCTTGCCCGCCGCTCTGATGTGGACGCTCCCCGGCTACGGCGATCACCTCGAGGAGAGCAGTCCGGGCCTTCACGAGCAGATGGCGCAGATGGGCGCGCCCGAGGGCTTCGTCGACGTCGTCGCCGCGGTCAATCCAATCGCCGACGACGAGCCCGATACGCCGGCGCACTGGAGCGTCACCTTCGCCGTCGACGACGCCGACGCCACGGCGGCGAAGGCGAAGGCGCTCGGCGGCGAGGTCGTTGCCGGACCATTCGATGCCCCGTGGACACGGATGGCGATGATCAAGGACCCGCAGAGGGCGACCTTCATCGCCAGCCAGTTCGTTCCCGAGAACAAGGACCTCAAGGCGTAGCGGTAGCCGTCATTCCGGTCACCCGAACGGCGTGCCGGGGATGGGCGCGATCCACGACCGACGGTAGTCATGGTACTGCGAAGACAGCCCGCCTCCGCTGTTCCCGGGAACCTCCCTGAGTCGGCGATCCTGTGCTCAGCCAGGCCATGGCAACGAGCCCGACCTCGAATGGGGCCAAGGCCGCTTCACCCAGCGTTCCCGAAGCTCATGAAGCTCCTCGTCGCTTCCTAGACCCCGGCTCGGGCCTCCTCGCTGATGACGGCCAGGACGTCGCCCGTGGCGACGTTGTCGCCGGCGGTCACGCGGACCTCGGCCACGCGGCCGGCCACCGTCGCTTCGACCTGGTTCTCCATCTTCATGGCCTCGAGCACGCAGACGGCCTGCCCGGCTTCCACCTGGTCGCCGACCACCACCAGCACCTCGATGATCGTCCCTTGCATCGGCGCGCTCACCCGGCCGGCACCGGAGGCCGAGGCTGCCGCCGGGGCCGAGCGCGGCCGCCGTCCCGAAGCAATAGGAGCCGCGGCGCCAGCGGTCGCGACCGGCTGGGGCAGCCAGACCCGGACCGGGTAGCGACGGCCGCCGACCTCCACGTCGATCTGGCGGGGCGTCGATGGCTCGGCCCCCTTAGCCGACCGGGCCAAGGGTGCAGACGCGGTCCCGGTATGGCTGAGGTCGGAGAAGTCGAGGCACTCCTCCACCCAGCGGGTGGAATGGTCGCCGGCCACGAAGTCGGGGTGCTCGAGGATCCGCAGGTGGGCGTCGATGTTGGTGGCAACCCCTTCGATGGTCATCTCCCGCAGCACGCGCAGCATCCGCCGTCGAGCCTCCTCGCGGTCGCGCCCCGAGGAGAGAACCTTGGCTACCAGGTTGTCGTAGTGCTGGCTGACGGTGTCGCCCTCGCCATACCCGGCGTCGATACGCACGCCGAACCCGCCCGGCCGTGAGAAGCGGGTGAGCTGGCCGGGCGAAGGGAGGAACCTACCGCCGGCCACATCCTCGGCGTTGATCCGGCACTGGATGGCGTGGCCGCGGAGCTCGATCGTCTCCTGGGTGAACGACAGCGGCAGGCCCGACGCCACCCGTAGCTGCTCGGCCACCAGGTCGATGCCGCATGCCAGCTCGGTCAGCGTGTGCTCGACCTGCAGGCGCGTGTTCATCTCCAGGAACCAGAACTCGCCGTCCTGGTAAAGGAACTCCACCGTTCCGGCGTTGACGTACCCGCAAGCCCGCGCCACCGCCACGGCCGCCTCGCCCAGCGCCCGGCGCTCGGAGTCGTTCAGGCCCGGCGCCGGCGTCTCCTCGATCATCTTCTGGTGCCGGCGCTGGCACGAGCAGTCCCGCTCTCCCAGCGACACGACCTGCCCAGAGGCGTCGGCGAAGAGCTGGACTTCCACGTGCCGGGGCCATGCCAGGTAACGCTCCAGGTACACCTCGGAATGGCCGAACCACGCTTGCCCCTCGCGCCGGGCCGAGTCGAGGGCCGCTTCCACCCCCTCTTCCGAGTCGACGACCTTCATGCCCCGACCACCACCGCCGAAGGCGGCCTTGATCGCCACCGGCCACCCGTGGGCGCGACCGAAAGCGAGCACGTCGTCGACCGACGAGACGGGTTCGGTGGTCCCCGGGACCACCGGCACACCCGCAGCCATGACGGCCCGGCGGGCGGAGATCTTGTCGCCCATGATCTCCATCGCCTCGGGCGGCGGGCCGACGAAGGTGACGCCTTGGGCGGCAACCATGCGGGCAAAGGCAGGATTCTCCGAGAAGAAGCCGTACCCGGGGTGCAGGGCGCCGGCGCCGCTGCGCTCCAGGGCATCGAGGATGGCGGCGGTGTTCAGGTAGCTGTCGGCCGGCGACTCACCGCCCAGCGCGTACGCCTCGTCGGCCAGGCGGACGGGCAGCGACCCGTGGTCGAGGTCGGAGTAGACGGCCACGCTCGGGATGCCCAGCTCCCGGCAGGCCCGGATGACCCGTACCGCGATCTCGCCGCGATTGGCCACCAGGACCTTGGAGAACATGCGCCTATCGTGCACGAGGCTTCACACCCAAGCCGGACTCAGACCACCGAACATCGGAAAGTGCTTGACGTTCAACGTTGCGAGCTCCGCGCCTTCCTCCTCAGCCGTAGCGGCGATCAGGTAATCAGCCAGGTCGATACCAGGGTGCGAACGTCGATGCTTCCTGAGGTGCGCGCCAGCCCGGGAGGCGACCGCATCAGACACCGGAACGAGCTGTAGCCCACCGAACAACCGGGCAACGTCACGGCGTTCGCCTGAACGCATTCCGCCCTCTATCTCGGCGCGAGAGATGACGCTGGCCAGCGCTCCCTCAGGCAGCGCCGCAATCAGTAGTTCGGTCGCCCGGTAGTCGCCGCGCAGATGCGAGATGAGCACTGTCGAGTCGAACAGGCGCCTCACGTCGACAGGCGCTTCAGCCGCTCGCCGGCACCTACGCCTCGCACCCGAGCCAGCCAAGCCGGCCAGTCATCTTCCCCAGCGAGAAGCCCTGCGGTGGCAAGGACGGCCCGGCGCCGCTCCTCCAGGCCATTGTCGAGACCGAGAGCCTCATCGAGGATCGCGCGGATGACCTGCGCCTTGGGAACGCCGGCGTCGTGGGACCGAGCTGCCAACCGCTCGTCCTGCTGATCGGTGATGTATATCTGCGTCCGCCGCATATGGCGGCATCATACATCTATCGTCAGCGTTGTCAGCTGTGTCAGCGGGACGGGGATGACCTCGCCCTGGCCCAGCGCGTCCCGACAGGCATCTCACACCTAGGGGTCGGGGTCGCGGAGCACCAGACTGGCGAAAGCGTCGGCGGCGGCGGTCGTCACGGGGCCCGGGGCCATAGGCAGCAAACGGCCGTCGACGGCACCGATCGGTTGCACCTCGCGGGTGCTGGAGGTCAGGAACGCCTCGTCGACGCGAGCCAGGACGTCGATTGGGAGGTCGTCCTCGACCACGTCGACGAGCTCCAACAACAGGTCCCTCGTGACGCCCGGGAGGCAACCGGACGACAGCGACGGGGTGTGGAGCCGCCCGTTCATGCCCACGAACACGTTGGTACCGGTGCCCTCGCAAAGGTTGCCGGCCAGGTTGACGAACAGCGCCTCGCCGGCCGAGCGGTCGCGGGCGAACGCCAGGGCCAGGACGTTCTCGCCGTAGGACACCGTCTTCAGGCCGGTGAGCGCACCTCGCTCGTTGCGGGGCCAGGGGGCGACGACGACATCGGTCGAAGGGGGCCACGGGGCCATCGGGCCACCGGCGACGATCACGGTGGGCCCGGTGTCGCCCCGCTCCGACCCGAGGGGTGAGGGGCCGCCGGTCACGGTGACCCTCAGGCGACCCTCCACGATGGAGCCGGCAGCCACCACCTCGGCCATGGCTTCACGCAGCAGCGACGGCTCTGGGCAGGCCAGCCGCATGCCGGCGGTCGAGCGGGCCAGGCGGTCGAGGTGGCGCCGGATGGCGAACGGCACGCCTCCGTAGACGCGAAGCGTCTCGAACACGCCATCGCCGGTCAGAAGCGCGTGGTCGAACACCGAGACCCGCGCCTCCTCGGCTGGGACGACCCGGCCGTCGATCCACACGCTCGTCACGGCCGGGCCCTCGTCGGCTCCACCGACGCCGAGTCGGCCGAGAGCGAGGCTGTGGAGCCGGTGGCCACGGCCAGGAGCCGGCGGGCCTTGAGCTCGGTCTCGGCCCACTCCTCCTCGGCGTCGGAACCCCACGTGATCCCGGCTCCGGTACCGAGGTTGAGCATCCCGTCCTCCACCCAGAATGTGCGGATGGCCACGTTGAGGTCGGCTTGGCGCCGGTCGGCGTCGACCCACCCGATGGCGCCGCAGTACGCCCGGCGCGGACACGGCTCCAGGGCCTCGATCATGCCCATGGCGGCATGCTTGGGTGCGCCCGTCACCGAGCCGGGGGGGAAGGTTGCGTCGAGGATCGCGGGCCAGCCGATACCCGCCCGCAGCCGGCCGCGGACGGTGCTCACCAGGTGCACCAGCCCGGGGTGGCGCTCGGTCCGGCACAGGGCCGCAACAGATACCGATCCGTAGCGGCACACCCTTCCCAGGTCGTTGCGAACAAGGTCCACGATCATCACGTTCTCGGCCCGGTCCTTGTCGGTCAGCCCCTCCTCCCCGACCGCCGTCCCCTTGATCGGCTCCGACTCGACCAGTTCTCTGTCGCGCCTCAGAAACCGTTCTGGCGACGCCGAGACGATCCTCATCCCGATCGACGGGAGGTTGACGACCGCGGCATGGGGAGCGGGGTTCCGATCGGCCAACGCCGAAGCAAGGGCCACGATGTCGAAGCCCTCGGGGACCGGCGTGCTGAGGCGCCGGCAGAGATTGACCTGATAGACGTCGCCCGCGCCGATCGCCTCGCGGATGGTCGTGACGCCCTTGACGAACTCGGGCCGACCGAGGCTCGACCGCCAGCCACCAGACGCCGAAAGCGTCATAGGCGGTGCCGCCGGCGACCGCGGCCAGGACGACGCGGCCTGCTGCACCGACGAGAAGCGCGCGCACACCGGCGCGGCGTCGTAGGGAAGGACGACGGCCCACTGGCCCGACCCGTCGAGGGCGGCGACGTCGGAGGTCACGTCGATCATCCCGGTCAGCAAGCGTCCGGCGGCCACGACGAAGTCGTCCGGCTCGGCCATTGCAATGCCGAGCCTACGGCGCCACGGCCGGCCACCGCCGTGGCGCCCGAGACGGCCGGCGGTAGCCTCCGGCTCCGTGGTCCATCCCCGACAGACCTCGATCCGACCGCGTCGTTGGCCGCAGCGGCTCCTCAAGGGCCTGGTCGTGTTCGTCGGGATCTGCGTCCTGCTCGCGGGCGGGGCCTACCTCTACGTGAAGGCGCAGCTCGGCAACATCAACCGGCTGCAGATCTCGGGCACCGGCGACAGCGGAGCCGACGAGGTCATGAACGTGCTGCTCGTCGGCTCGGACAGCCGTGAGCGCCTGACCGGCCAGGCCGCCGCCCAAGCCGGCAAGAACCTCGTGGCCGGGGCCCGCAGCGACACGATCATGGTGCTGCACATCGACCCGCGCGACGCCAAGGCCGTCATCCTGTCGATCCCCAGGGACCTGTACGTGCCGATAGCCGGGCGCAACGAGCGCAACCGCGTCAACGCCGCCTTCACCTATGGGGGCGCCAGCGGGCTCGTCGACACGATCGAGACGGCGCTCGGGATCCCGATAAACCATTACGTCGAGATCGACTTCGTCGGCTTCAAGGACGTCGTGGACGCCGTCGGCGGGGTACAGATCTACGTGCCAGCCCCGGTGAGGGACAAGTTCAGCGGACTCGACATCAAGACCCCGGGCTGCATCCGGGTCAACGGCGACCAGGGCCTCGCCTTCGTGCGCAGCCGTAACTACGAGACCTTCGAGTCGGGTCGGTGGCGCACCGATCCCACCGCCGACCTGGGCCGCATCCAGCGCCAGCAGGACTTCATCCGCCGGATGCTGCGCAAGGCCGTGTCGTCGGGGATCTCCAACCCCGTCACCCTCAACCGGTTGGTCGGCATCGGGGTGCGCGACGTGACCCTCGACTCGGAGATGTCAACCAGCGACATCGCCCGCCTGGGCCGCCGCTTCAAGTCCCTCGATCCCAACACGGTGGACATGCTCACCCTGCCGACCCGGGGGACCACCATCGGGGGAGCGTCGGTGCTGCTGCTCCAGAAGGACCAGGCCCAGCCTTACATCGACCGGCTGAACGGAAAGGGGGCGCCGGTTGGTGCTCCGGCCGCGGCGCAGCCGTCCGACGTGCGGGTGAGGGTGCTCAACGGCACCGGCGCCGACGGGGCCGCCAGCACGGCGGGCGCGGCGCTCACCAGCGCCGGGTTCAACGTCGCCGACCTCGGTGACGTCCGCAACTACGGCGTCCGCAACACCTTGATCCAGCACGTCACCGGCCAGCGGTCGAAGGCGGAGGTGCTCAAGCGCTACGTCGGGGGGACGGCAACCATCCAGGAGGTACGGACGCTCGGTACCGCCGACGTCTCCCTGGTCATCGGCGCCGACTTCAAGGGGGTCAGGCAGGCGCCGACCGCCGGTACCGCGCCGGCCACCACCGTGGCCCCGCCGGCATCCACCCCCCGCGCCAGCGGCACCGCCGCACCCGCCTGCTGAGGCCCAGGCACATTCCCCCAGCAGTTGACCCCCTTATGACCGGGACAACTGCGGACCGCCGCCGGAGGGGAGGGGGGTGCCGGCCGTTCTAGTGTGAACCGGTGCGGATCCTGGTCACCGGCGGCGCCGGGTTCATCGGCGCCAACTTCGTGCGCTACTGGGACGAAGCCCATCCCGGCGACGACCTGATCGTGCTCGACGCGCTCACGTACGCCGGAAACCTCGCAAACCTCGAGGGGGTCGAGGGCCGGGTCACGTTCGTGCACGGCGACATCTGCGACCCCGAGGCGGTCGTGACCTGCCTGGCCGACCACGACATCGAGGTGGTGGTCCACTTCGCGGCCGAGTCGCACAACAGCCTCGCCATCATCGACCCGACCCGCTTCTTCCGTACGAACGTGCTGGGCACCCAGACCCTGCTCGAGGCCGCAAGGCAGGTGGGCGTAACCCGGTTCCACCACATCTCCACGTGCGAGGTGTACGGCGACCTCGACCTCGACAGCGACGAGACCTTCACCGAGGACTCGCCCTACCGGCCCCGCACGCCCTACAACGCCTCGAAGGCGGCAGCCGACCACGCCGTCCGCGCCTACCACCACACCTACGGGCTGCCGGTGACGATCACCAACTGCGCCAACAACTACGGCCCGTACCAGTTCCCGGAAAAGGTGGTACCGCTGTTCACCATCAATGCCATCGACGGTGTGCCTCTCCCGCTCTACGCGTCCACCGCCAACCGGCGCGAGTGGCTCCACGTGGTCGACCACTGCCGGGCGGTCGACGCCGTCCTGACCGGCGGCCGGCTGGGCGAGACCTACCACGTGGGCAGCGGCTTCGAGGCGAGCATCACCGACATCGCCGACCTCGTGCTCGCCGAGCTGGACCTACCCTCGACCCTGAAGACGATCGTTCCCGACCGCCCGAGCCACGACCGCCGCTACCTGCTCGACTCGTCCAAGCTCCGCCGCGAGCTGGGCTGGGAGCCGACCGTCGACTTCGCCGAAGGGCTGCGTGACACAGTCGCCTGGTACCAGGCGAACCGGGCGTGGTGGGAGCCGCTACGGGACCGGGCGCCAGTGAGCGAGGCCACCGCCTGGGCGAGGCCGGCCGGGACAGGAGCGCGGGCATGAGCCGTACCTTCGTGACCGGGGCTTCGGGCCAGCTCGGGCGCGAGCTGGTGCCCGCACTCACCGACATCGGCCACGAGGTGACGGCAGTCGATCAGGACGACCTCGACGTCGGTGATCGGGACCAGGTCCTCCAGCTCGTCGGCGCAGTCCGGCCGGACACGGTCGTGCACGCGGCGGCATGGACCGATGTCGACGGCTGCCAGACCGATCCCGACCGGGCCTTCCGGGTCAATGCGCTGGGCACTCGGCACGTGGCCGGAGCTGCTCGTGGCGCCGGCGCCCGGGTGCTGTACCTGTCGAGCGACTACGTGTTCGACGGGCGCGCCGGGCGCGCCCTCCACGAGTGGGACGCCCCTAACCCGCTGTCAGTCTACGGACGGTCGAAGCTGGCAGGCGAGCAGGTGCTGGGGCCCGACGACACAGTGGTGAGGACCTCGTGGCTGTGTGGTCGTCATGGCCGCAACTTCGTGAAGACGGTGCTGGACCGCTGCGGACGCGGAGAGTTCCTCACCGTGGTCGACGACCAGCACGGCATGCCGACCTTCGCCGACGACCTGGCCGCCATGATCGCCCGGCTGGTCTCCGCCCGGCTCCCCGGAACGTTCCATGTGACCAACCAGGGCCCGACCACCTGGTTCCAGCTCGCCCGCGACACCCTCGCGGCCGCTGGGCTGGACACCGGCCTCGTGCAACCGGTGACCACCGCCGATCTGGACCCGCCGAGGCCCGCGCCCCGGCCCGCCTACTCGGTCCTCGACAACGCCGCCCTGAGGCTGTCGGGCCTGCCCCTGCTCGCCGACCATCACGAGCCGCTGGAGCGCCTCGTCAAGGAGCTGACCTCGTCTTGAGCACTGTCGCCGTCATCGGCACCGGATATGTGGGCCTCACCACCGGAGCCTGCTTCTCCCACCTGGGCCACCGTGTCATCTGCGCCGACGTGGTGGCGGAGAAGGTCGAGCGCCTGTCCCGGGGCGACGTCCCGATCCTCGAGGCCGGCCTGCCCGAGATCGTCAAGGCCGGCCTGGCCGGTGGGCGGCTGTCGTTCGTCCTGGGGGCGGCGGCGGCCGTCGCCGACTGCGAGTTCGTCTACCTCTGCGTGCCCACGCCCCAGTCCGACGACGGATCGGCCGACCTGTCCTACATACGGGCGGCGGCCGCCGAGATCGGCCCGCGGCTGTCGCCGGGGACGGTCGTGGTCAACAAGTCAACCGTCCCGGTGGGCTCCACCCGCGTCGTCGAAGAGGTGCTCGGGCGCGACGACGTGAGCGTGGTGTCGAACCCGGAGTTCTTGCGCGAGGGCTCGGCCGTCCACGACTTCCTGCACCCCGACCGAGTGGTCGTGGGCTCCGACGACCAGGCCGCCGCCACCCGGGTGGCCTCGCTCTACGAGTCACTCGGGGCACCGGTCGTGGTGACCGACCCGGCCTCGGCGGAGACGATCAAGTACGCGTCCAACGCATACCTCGCCACCAAGATCTCGTTCGTGAACGCCGTGGCCAATGTGTGCGAGGCAGTGGGCGCCGACGTGCGCGACGTGCTGCTGGGCATGGGCTACGACCGCCGTATCGGCTTCGAGTTCATGAAGCCGGGCCCGGGATTTGGTGGTTCGTGCTTCCTCGGTGACGAGACGTTGCTGGTGCGGCGAGGGGGCCACACCCGCCTGTTGAGCCTGGCGGACCTCTTCGCCGAGATCAAAAGGACGACACCCGACGGCTGGGAGGCGCTCTCCTGGCGATCGGGAGAGCCCACCCCGGAGTTCCTCCCCGTAGCGCTGTTCACCAAGCGCGACTACGTGGGGGGCACGATCACGGTGCGTACGAAGATGGGACGCCGGATCACCGTCACCGAGGACCACCCGTTCGTCGTCGGCGACGGGCGTAGCGACGGCGTCACCCGCCGCCTGGCCAACCAGTTGACGACAAGTGACTGGCTCCCGGTCGCCCAGCGCTGCGCGCTGGCCGCCGAACCGCCCGAGTTGATCCGAGTCAGCGACACCGTGGCGTCGGCGGGCCTGGCCGAGAAGGACGTCATCGTCTGGCTTTCGGAGGCCCAGCGGGACCTCTTCGAGGAGCGAGCGTCTGGATTGCCGACCCCCAGGCGCTACGAGGTGCGCCGCTGCCAGGCCATGCGTCTCGACGAGCTCCGCTCCCTCGGGTTAACCGAGGAGGGCGGATCTTTGGGCACCGCCAGCAATGGGACCTCGGTCCCGGCGACGATCCCCGTCGACGAGGAGCTGTGGCGGGTAGTGGGCCTCTATCTGGCCGAGGGTTGGATGACGCGCGACAAGAGCCGAGCTCGCATCTACTGGGCCTTCCATCCGCGGGACGAGGCCGACCTCGTCGAGGTGATCGTCGGGTACTGCCGGAAGCTGGGCGTCAAGGTGACTTCGCGCCCCGCCGCCACCGCCCATCACGTGTCGGTTTCGTCCCGACTGCTCGCCGCCGTGTTCAAGGACGGGTTGGGGCTCGGGACCAACTGCTACGACAAGCGACTGCCGGACGCTATCTGGGCCGCCCCAGCCGCCCACAAACGGGCCATCCTCCGGGGGCTGTGGGACGGCGACGGGTCCTGGTCCTACGTTGCAGGCGGCCCCAGCGTCGTCCTGGAGTACGGCACCGTCTCGCGGCAGCTGGCGGACGGCATGCTCCGCCTTCTCGGTGATCTGGGGATCGTGGCTCGTCTGAAGGTCGGGCGGACCGCGAAGTCCACCTGCGACACCTACTGGCTCTCGATATCCGGCGCCGACCAGGTCGAGGAGAACTTGTGGCTGCTTCCGGCCATCGAGGGTTGGGAGATCGCTGAGTCGCTTTCCGAGCAGGCCAAGCGGATCGCCCCGACCGGCCACCGGAGGCTCTCCAAGAACGCCACCTGGGTGCGGGTGACAGGCATCGAGAGCACGAGCTACCAGGGCCCTGTGTACTCGCTGAAGGTGCCGGGCTCAGGGACGGTGGTTGCGACCCACGGCCTCGTCGTCGGCCAGTGTTTCCCCAAAGATACGAACGCGCTCATACGGATCGCCGAGGACGCCGGGTACGACTTCGGGCTGCTGCGGGGCGTGAACCAGGTGAACACCGAGCAGTTCGAGCGGGTGACGGCCAAGATCGTGGCCATGGCCGGCGGCTCGGTCGAGGGCCTGACGGTGGCGGCATGGGGGCTGACGTTCAAGGCCCGGACCGACGACCTCCGGATGTCGCCCGCCCTGGAGGTGGTGCGCCGGCTGCTCGAGCGCGGTGCACGGGTACGCGCCTTCGACCCGGCCGTCGAGAGCGCATTGGAGGGGCCTGGCCTGGAGGCGGTGGAGGTGTGCGCCGACCCCTACGGAGCGTGCGAAGGCGCCGCCGTGCTGGCCGTGCTCACGGAATGGGACGAGTTCCGGCGGCTCGACTTCGCCAAGGTCGCCAGTCTGCTGGCCGCGCCCCTGGTGGTCGACGCCCGCAATCTGCTGGACCCGGCCGCCATGCGGCGCCGCGGCTTCGTCTACGAGGGCATCGGGAGGTGAGCCGCCGGATCGTGGTGACCGGCGGCGCCGGCTTCCTGGGCTCCCACCTGTGCCGGGCGCTGGTCGCCCGAGGTGACGACGTGGTCGCCGTCGACAACCTGATCACGGGCACGCTCGACAACGTGGCTGACCTGGCCGGCAATGCCCGGTTCACGTTCCACCACAACGACGTGAGCAACTACGTGCAGGTCCCCGGCCCGGTCGACGCGGTACTTCACTTCGCCAGCCCGGCCTCACCTCGGGACTATCTCGAGCACCCGATCCCGACCCTGAAAGTGGGCAGCCTCGGCACCCACAAGACCTTGGGCCTGGCCAAGGAGAAGGGTGCCCGCTACCTCCTCGCCTCCACCAGTGAGGTCTACGGCGACCCGCTGGTCCACCCCCAACGCGAGGACTACTGGGGCAACGTGAACCCGGTTGGCCCCCGAGGCGTCTACGACGAGGCCAAGCGCTTCGCAGAGGCCCTGGCCATGGCGTACCACCACGCCCACAACCTCGACGTGAGAATCGTTCGTATCTTTAATACCTTCGGGCCTTCGATGAGACGGCTGGACGGGCGGGCCGTGTCGAACTTCTTGGTGGCGGCACTCGCCGACGAGCCGATCGAGATCTACGGCGACGGCAGCCAGACGCGCAGCTTCTGCTATGTCGACGACCAGGTACGGGGCATCCTCGCCCTGCTCGACTCCGACCACGTCGGACCTGTGAACATAGGGAACCCCGACGAGTTCACCATCCTCGACCTGGCCCATACCGTGCTGGACGTCACCGGCTCAAGGTCGCCGATCGAGTTCCGGCCGCTGCCCACCGACGACCCCCGCCAGCGCCGGCCCGACATCACTTTCGCCCGCAAGCTGCTCGACTGGGAGCCGCAGGTGGACCTGCGCGAGGGGCTCGCCCGTACCGCCGAATGGTTCCGGAGCACCGATGGCTGACGTACGCACCCTGTCGGTGATCGTGCCGGTGTACAACGAGCGGGCCACCGTGGCCGAGGTGGTGAGGAGGATGCGGCGCGTCGACCTCGACGTCGACCTCGAGGTCATCATGGTCGACGACGGCTCCTCCGACGGCACGGAGAAGATCCTCGCCGCTCTCGAGGACTCGACCTTGCACGTGGTGCGCCACCCGGACAACCGGGGCAAGGGCAGCGCCATCCGCACCGGCCTGGAGCACGCCCGCGGCGACCTGATCCTGATCCAGGACGCCGACCTGGAGTACGACCCCGACGACTGGCCCGCCCTCCTACGGCCCGTGCTGCGGGGCCGGGCCGAGGTCGTCTACGGCAGCCGGTTCCGCGGCGAGCGCCAAGGGGTGAGGCTCTCGAACTGGCTGGCCAACCGGTTCCTGTCGGTCGTCACCAACGTGCTCTACGACACCAGCCTGTCCGACATGGGCTCGTCGGCCAAGCTGTTCGAGCGCAAGGTGCTCGACGGCATCCGCATCGAGTCCGACCGGTTCGACTTCGAGCCCGAGATCACCGCCAAGGTGCTCCGCAACGGCCACCGCATCTACGAGGTGCCGATCTCGCACTCCGCCCGCCGGCCCGACGAGGGCCGTAAGTTCGCCTGGCAGGACAGCGTGCGGGCGCTGTGGACTCTCCTGCGGTGCCGCTGGAGCCGGTGACGCCCGGGGCGACCCAGCCCAGCTCGGGCCCGCCCGCCGTGAGCGCAGCCGTCGTCAACTACAACGCCAAGCAGCACCTGCTGGCCTGCGTCGCCAGCCTCCGGGCCGAGGGCGTCCGGGAGATCGTGGTCGCCGACAACGCCTCGTCGGACGGCTCCCGGGAGGCACTCGCCGCCGCCGACCCGGGCGCGGTCTTCCTGGCCACTGGCGCCAACCTGGGCTTCGGCTCGGGCGCCAACCGGGCGGTGGCCGCCACGTCGGGAGCGCAGGTCCTCGTCCTCAATCCCGACACGGTCGTGCAACCCGGCACCGTGGCTGCCCTGAGTCGCGCGCTCGACCGTGACCCCGGCCTGGCGGTGGTGGGCCCGCGGGTGCACAACCCCGACGGCTCGCTATACCCGTCGGTCCGCCGGTTCCCGGCCATGGGGTTGGCCGCCGGCCACGCCTTCCTCGGGATGGTCGCGCCCGACAACCGGTTCACCCGCCGCTACCGGATGCTCGACTGGGACCACGACCGGGCCGGCGAGGTGGACTGGGTGGCTGGCACGGCCATACTCGTGCGCCGATCCGCCTTCGAGGCGGTCGGCGGCTTCGACGAGCGGTACTTCATGTACGTCGAGGATGTCGACCTCTGCTGGCGCCTGCGCCAGAAGGGGTGGAAGGTTGGCTACGAGCCGGCCGGGGTGGTGGTCCACACGATCGGTGTGTCCAGCCAACTGGCGCCCTACCGCATGATCCTTGCCCACCACCGGTCGCTGCTGCGCTTCGCCTCGGAGACGACCTCCGGGGCCGGGCGATTGATGCTGCCGGCGGTCGCCGTCGGCCTCGGACTGCGCACCGTGCTCGCCTGGGCCCAGCACCGGCTGGACAGACAACCGCCCGCCAGCCGCTAGCTTCGGGGCGGTCATGGGAAGAGCATCGTCGAGCAAGAAGGTGGCGCGGGCGGCACGGACCGGCGGTGGCCGGACGCGCAAGGGCACGTCGTCGTTGGGCTGGCCCAGCGCCATGGCGGTGGTCGTCATCATCGGCATCGCCCTGGTCGTGGTGTCGCGTGGAGACCGATCGGCCGCCGACGAGACCCCGCCCCGTGCCAACGTCGACCACTGGCACACCGCCATCGGCTTCGACATCTGCGGCACCTTCGCCCCCAGCCCCTCGAGCGACACTGACCCTCTCGGCATCCACACCCATGGCGACGGTGTCATCCACACGCACCCGTTCGTGGGGCGCGCCGCCGGGCGAAGGGCCACGGTGAGCCACTACTTCGACAACGTCGGCGCCAAGGTGACCACCTCGCAGATCGACCTCGCCGGCCAACCCGTCAAGAAGAACGGAGCCAAGTGCGACGGCCGGGCGGCGAAGGTTCGCACCTGGGTGTGGAACACCAGGGACCCCGAGGACAAGGGCAACCTCTACACCGGCGACCCCGGTGACATCCGGCTGGGGAACAACCAGCTCATAACCGTCGCCTTCCTGCCCGACGGGGTCGACATCCCCCGGCCGCCCTCGGAGGCCGAGCTGGACCAGCTCACCGACATCGGCACCACCCCCGCCCCGACCCCCGAAGGTTCGGTCCCCCCGGCGGACGGCTCCGTGCCCCCGGCTGATGGCTCGGTTCCCCCGGCCGCGACCACGCCGAGCAGCCCGCCGCCCTCGGCTCCTTGAGGGCTGCGTGTCCTTAAGGGCTCCGGCTCCTTGAGAGCGATAGTGCTGCTGGGCGGCAGCGGCACCCGCCTCCGTCCCCTCACCCTCGACACGCCCAAGCAGGTCCTGCCGATCGTCGAGGTGCCGATGATCGTGCGCGTCCTGGCCCACCTCGAGCGCCACGGCGTGAGTAAGGCGGTCCTGTCGTTGTGCTACCTGAACCAGGCTTTCGTCGATCTCTTCCCGGGCAACCGAGCCGGGGGGCTGGAGCTGAGCTACGCCGTCGAGCCCGAGCCGCTCGACACCGGGGGTGCCATCGCCTACGCCGCCCGGACCGCCGGCATCGACGACGACTTCCTCGTCGTCAACGGCGACGTTCTCACCGACCTGGACATAACCGCCATGGTCGAGCGGCACCGCTCGACGGGCGCCGAGGCCACCATCGCCCTGACCAAGGTTGCGGACTCCTCAGCGTTCGGCCTGGTGCAGGCGGCGCCCGACGGACGGGTCCGGGGTTTCGTTGAGAAGCCACCCCCATCCGAAGCCGGCCCCGGCCTGATCAACGCCGGCATCTACCTGTTCGCCCCTTCGGTGCTCGACCGGGTGCCGGCAGGTCGGCGGACGTCGGTGGAGCGCGAGGTGTTCCCCGAGTTGGCTTCGTCGGGGCGCTTGTACGCCTTCGGGTCCAGCGCCTACTGGACCGACACCGGCACCCCCACGCAGTACCTGGACGCCCAGCTCGACATCCTCGACGGGTCGAGCCACCTCGGCCCCGGGGCCCGGGTGGCACCGGGCGCCAAGGTCATGCAGTCGGTGATCGGGGCCGGCGCCCGGGTGCGCGAGGGAGCCACGATCGAGGAGTCGGTGCTCCTTCCCGGCGCGGTCGTCGGCGATGGAGCCAGTGTCGAGCGCTCGATCCTCGGGCGCGGTGCGATCGTCGGCGACGGCTGTCGGTTGTCGGACCTGACCGTGCTCGGGACCGGGGTGGAGATCGCGCCCGGGCGGACCCTGGTCGGGGCCAGGGTGCCCGACCAAGCGGTGGCCTGAGCATGCGCGCTCTGGTCACCGGCGGGGCCGGGTTCATCGGGTCCACCCTTGTCGACCGGCTCCTCGCCGAAGGCCACGAGGTCGACGTGGTCGACGACCTCTCGAGCGGGTCGATGGCCAACCTCGCCCAGGCCCGGGCCAGCTCCGATCACTCGATGCGCTTCCACCAGCTCGACGTGCGCGACCCGACGCTCGTCGACCTCATGGCCCGCCGGCGGCCGGCCGTCGTCTTCCACCTCGCCGCCCAGGCCGACGTGCGGGTGTCGGTGGCTCGGCCGGTGTTCGACGCCGAGGTGAACGTGATCGGCACCCTCAACGTGGCCGAAGGGGCGCGAGCGGCGGGAAGCCGCAAGGTGGTGTTCGCGGCCAGCGGCGGCACGCTCTACGGGGAACCCGAGGGGCTTCCGGTGCGGGAATCGCACCCTCAACGGCCGCTGTCGCCTTACGGCGTGGCCAAGAAGGCGGCGGTCGACTACCTGGTGGCGTACCGGGAGCTGCACGGCTTGGAGTTCACGGCCCTCGCCCTGGCCAACGTGTACGGCCCCCGCCAGGACCCCCACGGGGAGGCCGGCGTGGTCGCCATCTTCGCCGGCCGTCTGCTGGCCGGGGAGACGTGCACGGTCTTCGGTGACGGCCGCCAGACCCGCGACTTCGTGTACGTGGACGACGTGGTCGACGCCTTCGCCCGGGCCGCGCAGCGGGGCAGCGGCCTGCTGATGAACATCGGCACCGGTGTCGAGACCTCGGTCAACGAGCTCTACGCCGCCATGGCCCGCTCGGCCGGCGTCGGCACGGAGGCCGCCCATGCGGCGCCACGCGCCGGGGAGCTGGCGCGCTCCAGCCTGGACCCCGGTCGTGCCGCCATCCATCTCGGGTGGAAGCCTTGGACGACGCTGGACGAAGGTACGGCCGAGGTCCTGCGCTGGTTCGGCGCCCGCGTCGA
>JBOGIF010000201.1:0-34788 GCA_050742415.1 Acidimicrobiales bacterium
CGTTGGGGAAGCGCTTGTCGATCTCCTCGATCCGGGCCTGGACGCCCTCGAACGGGGTGAGGTCGCGAATGGCGCCGGTGCCCAGGTCGACTGCATAGATCCTCCAGTTCTCGTCGCCGCCCTTGTCCTGCACGTAGAGCAGGTGGCGGCCGTCGTGGGCCCACGTGAAGGAGCGGATGCCACGGTCCCGGTCCCGGGTCACGGGCCGCGCCTCGCCGATCGACCCGACCGGGGCCACCCACACGTTGAGCACCCCCTCGTCCGGCGCGACCCAAGCCAGGCTGGCCCCGTCGGGGGAGATGCTCGGGCTCACTCTCTCGGGGTTGCCGAATAGGACCTGGCGGGGGACGAGGACGGCGTCGGTCACGGGAATGGCTCCTAGAGAAGGCCGGCGGGAGGGTCGATCACGGTGCGCCCGCCACCGGACTCGGTCACGAACGTGAGCGGCACCAGACGGCCGTCGTCGAGCACCAGTAGGTCCGAAGCGGGGTTGGCCTCGACGGCGGCGACGGTGCCGAAGCGGGTGCCGGCGATATCGAAGACCTCGGACCCGACCAGCTCGTGCACCCAGAGCGTGCCGAGCTCGGCCTCGTCCAGGGGCTCGGCCGACAGGACCCGGCCCCGTAGCTCCTCGGCCTCCTCTCGGTCGCCGAAGCCGGCGAACGAGACGATCCAACGGCCCTGATGCGGCCGGGCCGCCGTCACCACCAGTGCGTCACCGGAGGACACAAGCACCGACCCGGGCGCCAGGCGCTGCTCGGGACGGTTGCTGGTGAGCTCGACGATCACCTCGCCCCGAAGACCGTGCGGTCGAGCCACCCGGCCGACCTCGAGCATGCTCGGAAGCGCCCTTCTAGTCGACGATGTCGACAGAGGCGTCGATGCCCTCCCGCGCGCCAGCGGCCCGGATCACCGTCCGGAGGGCCTGCGCCACCCGACCCCGGCGGCCGATGACCCGGCCCATGTCGCCCGGAGCCACGTTCAGCTGCAACAGGACCGATCCCCGGCGTTCCTGGACCTCCACGGAGACGGCGTCGGGCTCGTCCACCATCGAACGGGCCACATACTCCAACACGCGCCGCGGGATGGCTCCCGCCACCCGGTTGGCGTCGTCGACCTCGTCGTCGTCGAGGTCTTCGTCGGTCTCGTCGTCGGTCGCGTCGTCGGTCTCGGGTTCCAGCTCGGGGTCGACGTCGGTCACGGCTTGGAGGCGGTGAAGTCGTCCCAGGCGCCGGAGATCTTCAGGAGCTTGGCCACCGGCTCGGAAGGCTGGGCGCCCTTGCGGAGCCACCCCACCGCCTTCTCGTTGTCGATCTGCACGAGCGAGGGCTCGGCGCGAGGGTCGTAGGTGCCGATCGACTCGATGAACCGACCGTCGCGCGGCGACCGGGCGTCGGCCACCACCAGTCGGTAGGTCGGGTGCTTCTTCTTGCCCATCCGCATGAGGCGGAGCTTCACTGACATGTCGAGAACTCTCCCATCAGATGCTCGGAACCCGGGCCCGAGCCTTGCCCTTGCCGGTGACCCGGCCCATGAGGCGCATCATCTTCTGCATCTCCTTGAACTGCTTGAGCAACGCGTTCACGTCGCTCGTCGTCGACCCGCTGCCGTTGGCCACCCGGAGGCGCCTCGAGCCGTTCATCACCGTCGGGTCACGCCGCTCGGCTGGTGTCATCGACCGGATGATGCCTTCCACCCGAGCGACCTCGCCCTCGTCGATCTCCGCGTTGCGGATCTCCTTGGGGATCCCCGGAAGCATACCTACAAGGTTCTGTATGGGTCCCATCTTCTTGATCTGCTGCATCTGGTCGAGGAAGTCCTCGAGGGTGAACTGGCCCTTCTGGAGCTTGTCGGCGGCCTTGGCCGCCTCCCCGGCGTCGTAGGCCGCCTCCGCCTTCTCGATGAGGGTGAGCACGTCGCCCATGCCGAGGATGCGCGAGGCCATGCGGTCAGGGTGGAAGGCCTCGAAGTCGGCGAGCTTCTCCCCCACCGAGGCGAAGGCGATGGGCTTGCCGATCACCTCCTTCACGGAAAGGGCGGCGCCTCCCCGGGCGTCGCCATCGAGCTTGGAGAGGATCACACCGTCGATGGCGAGGGTGGCGTTGAACGATCCGGCGACGTTGACGGCGTCCTGACCGGTCATGGCGTCGACCACCAGGAAGGTGTAGTCGGGGCTCACCGCCGCCGAGATGCGCCGGGCCTCTTCCATGAGGTCCTCGTCGACGTGGAGCCGGCCGGCGGTGTCGACGATCACCACGTCGCGACCCAGGTTGCGGGCCTCCTCCAAGGCGGCGGTGGCCACCGCCACCGGGTCAGTGGCGGCGCTGAACACCGGCACGCCCACCTGGCGGCCCAGGACCCGTAGCTGCTCCACGGCCGCCGGGCGCTGGAGGTCGGCGCCGACGAGCATCGGGTTGCGGCCCTGCTGCTTGAACCAGCGGGCGAGCTTGCCGGAAGCGGTGGTCTTACCGGAGCCCTGGAGGCCAGCGAGCATCACGACAGTTGGCGGGCGGGACGCGTAGGTGATCTTCAGCGTCTCGCCGCCTAGGCTGGCGATCAGCTCCTGGTGGACGATCTTGATGACCTGCTGGGCCGGCGACAGGCTGCCCGACAGGTCGGCGCCCACACAGCTCTCCCGGATCCGTCCTACGAGGCTCTTGACGACCTTGAAGTTGACGTCGGCCTCGAGGAGGGCGACGCGGATCTCCCGCAGGACCTCCTCGACCTCCTTCTCACCGAGGCGGCCCCGGCCCCGGAGCTTGCGGAAGATGCCTTCGAAACGGTCGGAGAGGGAGTCGAACATCGGCCCTGCAACGGTAGTAGGTGTTACTGGGTCGGCTGGCCTACTCCGGCGTACGTTATCCTAGGAAGGACTAGTACGTACGTGAAGGAGGCCCCGTGGCCGTCACCGCTTCGCAGCTCCGGCAGAACATCTACAAGCTTCTCGACGAGGTGCTCGAGACCGGCATCCCCTTGGAGATCGAGCGCAAGGGCCGCAAGCTGCGGGTGGTACCGGAGAAGCCGCGCTCCAAGTTCGACCGGATCGTTGGGAACCCGGGGTTCATCATCGGCGACCCCGACGAGCTGATCCACATGGACTGGTCCGAGTACTGGGACCCGAGCCCGCTCTGACCGGGCACATGATCCATCTGGACACGCATGTCCTGGTGTGGTTGTTCGGACAGCAATTCGATCGGGTTCCTGCAGCGGTCAGGCGACGGATCGAATCGGAGCCGGTTGCCATCTCTCCCATGGTGACGCTGGAGCTCCGATACCTGTTCGAGGTCAAAAAGGTTTCGGGACCGCCCCAGGATGTCCTCGACGACCTGGGCACATCTATCGAGCTCGCGATCTCCGACGCACCGTTCCCTAGGGTCGTCGCCGCCGCACTGGATCTCGACTGGACACGGGATGTGTTCGATCGGCTGATCTGCGGCCAGGCCATCGCCGACGACGCCGCCTTGATCACCGCCGACCGACGAATTCGGGACCACTTCTCTCAAGCCGCCTGGGACTAGATCAGGAGAAGAGGGCCTCCACGAACTCGTCGGGGTCGAAGGCGATGAGGTCGTCGGCCGTCTCGCCCAGGCCCACGAGCTTGATCGGGATGCCGAGGTCGTTCTGGATGGCGAGGACGATCCCGCCCTTGGCCGTGCCGTCGAGCTTGGTGAGCACCACGCCGGTGACGTCGACGGCCTCGGTGAACTGGCGGGCCTGGACCAACCCGTTCTGCCCGGTGGTGGCATCGATCACCAGCAGCACCTCGGTCACCTGACCGGGAGGCTTGCCCGCCACTCGCCGGACCTTCTTCAGCTCCTCCATGAGGTTGACCTTGGTGTGCAGGCGTCCAGCAGTGTCGGCAAGGACGAGGTCGACCTGGCGCGCCGCAGCCCGCTCCACCGCGTCGAACACGACCGACCCGGGGTCACCACCCTCGGCGCCACGGACCAGCTGGGCGCCCACCCGCTTGGACCACAGCTCCAACTGCTCGGCAGCGGCCGCCCGGAAGGTGTCGCCGGCGGCCATGACGACGGTCCGCCCCTCGGCCACCTGACGGTGGCCGACCTTGCCGATCGTGGTGGTCTTGCCGACGCCGTTGACGCCCACGAACAGCCAGACGTTGGGCCCGCCCGGCTCCAGGCGCAACCCCCGGTCGGCGCTGGCCAGGCTCTTCTTGAGGCCGTCCTTCAGCGCTTCCACCAGCGCGGTCGGAGACGTGATGCCCTCGGCCTTGACCTGGGCGCGGAGCTGGTCGAGCAGCGCGGTGGTGGCGGTCACCCCGACGTCGGCGCGGATCAGCGCCTCCTCGAGCTCCTCCCAGGTCTCCTCGTCGATGCGGCCCCGGGAGCGGACCGAGCCGAGGTAGCCCGACAGGAGGCTGCGGGCTTTACCCAGCCGGTCCCGAAAGCGCGGTGGCGGGACCGGCTCCTCCGGCGCAGGGGCGGGGGCCTCGGGTGCGGGCTCTGCCTCAGGCTCAGCTTCGGCCTCGGCTTCTGCCGCAGCTTCGGCCCTGGACTGTGCCAGGAGGGCCTCGGCTTCGGCCACCACCTCGGCGGCCTGACGGTCGAGCTCGGCCTCCGGCGGGATCTCGCGGCGCTTGGGTGGCGCCGTCGGAGGCGGAAAGGGTGACGCCGGCGGTGGCTCCAGGTCGGCACCCGGCCTGGGGGGGCGGGCGGCGATGAATGCGGCGATGATGCCCGTAACCACCAAGAACGCGAGCAACCCCAGCACAATCTCCATGGCGCCTCAGGGTAGGCGAGTGCGGCCGGTGCCCGACGCGGGCCTCAGGCCGGGGCCCTGGCCCTCTCCGACACCACCTTCGAAGACCCTCCGGCCTGCATGGTGACGCCGTAGAGGCAGTCGGCCGCCTCCATGGTGCGCTTCTGGTGGGTTACGACCACTAGCTGGGCCTCGTCTCGGAACTCGTCGAGAAGTGCCAGGAACCGGTGCAGGTTGACGTCGTCGAGCGCGGCTTCGACCTCATCGAGCATGTAGAAGGGCGACGGCCGGCTCCGGAATACGGCGAAGAGGAAGGCCAGCGCCACCAGGGAACGCTCGCCCCCGGAGAGCAGCGACAGCCGCCGGACGTTCTTGCCGGCCGGGCGGGCCTCGAGCTCGATCCCGGCATCGAGCAGCCGGTCGCCCTCCGAGAGGCGGACGCGACCCTGGCCTCCCGGGAACAGGGTCTCGAACAGCCGCGAGAAGTGGTCGGTCACGTCCGCGAGGGCCGCCGCCAACAGCACGGTCATCTCCTCCTCGATCCCTCGGATGACCTTGGCCAGCTGGCGCCGCGTGGTCTTGACGTCGTCGAGCTGCGCGGTGAGGAAGACGTGGCGCTCCTGGAGGGCCGTCAGCTCCTCGAGCGCGAGGGGGTTGACCGGCCCGAGCAGGCGCAGCTCGCGCTCCAGCTCCCGGCGGCGGGACGGGGCGCTCGACCCCGCCGGCAACGACGGGCACTCGGCGGACAGGGCGGCATCGGGCTCGCAGTCGAGCTCGCGCCTCAGGACCTCGGTGGCCGCTTCGATGCGCATCCGGGCCTCGGCCTCGTCCAGCTCGGACCGTCGCCGGTGCTCGCGGGCCTCCTCCAGCCGGCGTTCCAGCCCCTGACGCCGACGACGAAGCTCATCGAGCTCCGACGCCGCCAGGCGGGTGGCCTCGGCCTGGCGGAGGGCCCGCTCCACCATGTCCTCAAGCGCACCCTCGAGCGAGGCCATCCGCTCGCCCAGGTAGCCCCGCAGCCTCGCGGTGCGAGCGACGAGCACGGCCAGCTGGCCCGACCGGGCCCGCGCCGCCTGCTCCTCGACATCGAGGCGGCGGCGGCGCTCGCCGACCTCCGTCAGGCGGCGGCTTACCGCCCTTCGGCGCTCCGCCAGCTCCGCCATCCGTACCTCGACCTCGGTTCGCGACCGCCGCAGTAGCTCCGCCCGCTCCGACAGCCGGGCGACCCGCTCCTGATGCTCGGCAACGGCACGGCGCGCCTGGGCGTCGGCCGCCTCCAGACCCGGGAGGCTGGCCTCCAGCCCGGCCAGCCGGTGCATCTCCTGCTGCAGGCGCACCTCCAGGTGGTCCGAATGGGACCGGAGCCCCTCGACCTCAGCCGACAGCTCCCGGCGCTCCGCCTCCATGCCTTGGGCCGCCGTGGCCGCCGCCCGCACACCGGACGCGGCCACATCGCGCTCCCGCACCAGCCGCTCGACAGCGGCGGCGGCCACGGCGGCGGCGTTACCAGCCGTGCGAGCCGCAGAGACGGCCTCGGCCTCGGCCCGCCGCGCTTCGGCCGCCTCCTCCTCGGCCGTCGTGAGGGCCAGCCGGGCCGCTTCGGGCCCGCGGCCACCGACCTGCCATCCCCGGGGCGAGAAGCAGTCGCCCGCACGGGAGACCACTACCAGCTGCGGGTTGGCGACAGCCAGGTCGAGCGCCTCCCGCCAGCCTCCGTCGACCACCACCGAACCAGCCAACAACCCGTCCAGAAGTGCGCCCACCGCCGGGTCGGCAGTGTGTACCAGCTCGCGCAACGGCCGGGCCGGGAGGTGGCCGGGCCGTGGGGGCGGCAGGTGCACGCCGAGGGCGAGAAGGGCAGGGCCGGTCGCCGTTGCGCCTTGCTCCTCGAGCAGCGAGCGCGCCCGGTCGGGGCGGTCGACCAGGACGGCACCAAGAGGCCCGGCCGCTGCCGCCTCCACCGCCGCCTCCCAGCCCGGCTCCACCTCGACCAGCCGTCCGAGCCGGCCCAGCACGCCGGTCCGGGCCGCTAGCGCGCCCAGGCTGTCGTCGTCGGCGCCTCTCTCCCGAACCGCCACGGCCAGGGCGTCCACCCGGGCCTCTCCCGCCCGACGGCGGTTCTCGGCGTGCCGGGCGGCGACTTCCAGCGATGCTGCCGAAGCGGCGGCGACGGCCTGCGCGACCTCGGCGGCGGCGACCGCCTCGGCCCGGGCCGCGTGTCGGTGGGTCGCTTCCTCCAGCACCTGCGCACCGATCGCCTGGTCCTGGTCGAGCCGCGCCTGCCGTGGCCCGAACGCCTCGGCCCGCTCGCGCAGCCGTACCAGCTCGTGGCGGTTGCGATCCACACTGTCGCGCAGCGCTCCGAGCTCCCCGCGTGCCTCTGCCGCCTGGTTGAGCGCCGGCGGCGGGGCGGCCAGGCCGGCTCGCTCGGCCGCCGACAGCCCTTCGGCCCGCTCCAGCTCCTCACGCTGCGGCACCAGCGCGACCTCGGCGGCCTCGACGTCGGCCAGCTCGGTATCGAGCCGCTCTGCTTCCTCCTCGAGGACCGACCCGACCGCGCGGTCGGTGGCCATGTCGCGCTGGCGCTCCAGCGACCTCCCGCGCTCGGCTAGCACTGCCGACAGGCCCCTGGCCCGCTCCCGCAGTGCCTCCAGGCCCCCGACGAGGTGGCCGACGCTGTTGCGCTCCGAGCGCGCCAACCATGCCTCCGTGGCCGCGACAGCGGCGTCGCCGCGGGACAGCTCGGCCTTCAGGGACGACTCCTCGGCCACCTGGCGGGACCCGAGCGCCGTGGCCGCGTCACACCTGGCGGCCAGGGCGCTCAGCTCACGTCCAGCCAGGAACAGCCGTAACGCCCGCATCTCGGCGGCCAGCTCTCCGTGGCGTCGCGCCGCCTCGGCCTGGCGCTCCAATGGGCGGATCTGGCGGCTCACCTCCCGGAGGAGATCGGTCGCCCTCACCAGGTTGGCCTCGGTGGCCTCGAGACGCCGCTCCGCCTTCTCCTTGCGGCGCCGGAACTTCAGGATGCCGGCCGCCTCCTCCACGATCAGGCGCCGCTCGGAGGGCCGGGCGTCGAGGATGGAGTCCAGGTTGCCCTGCGACACGATCACGTGCTGCTGGCGCCCGACACCCGTGTCCGACAGGAGCTCCTGCAGGTCGAGGAGCCGGCAGGGCGCGCCGTTGAGCGAGTACTCGCTCTCGCCTGAGGAGCGGAAGAGGGTGCGGGTGATGGTCAGCTCGCTGAACTGGATCGGCAGCAGCCCCGACGAGTTGTCGATGGTCAGGCTGACCTCGGCCCGGCCCAGGGCCGGCCGGCGGCCGGTCCCGGCGAAGATCACGTCGTCCATGCGGTTGGACCGCATGGTGCGGGGGCCCTGGGCACCGAGGACCCAGGCCACCGCGTCGACGACGTTGGACTTGCCGCTGCCGTTGGGACCGACCACGGCGGTCAGCCCGGGCTCGAACTCGATGGTGGTGGGCTCGGCGAAGGACTTGAAGCCCTTCAGGGTGAGCGACCGCAGGAACATGCCGCCCCGAACGCTAGCGGCGCCTCCCACCCCGACCGCGGACCCCGGACGGTCGCTAAGGAGTCAGACCTGGCACTGCGGGCACAGGAAGGTGGAGCGGCCCGCGAACTTCTGGCGGACAACCGTGCTGCGGCACCGACGGCAGGCCTGGCCCTCCCGGTCGTACACCTTGTGCTGTGTCTGGTACTCGCCCATGACGCCGAAGAGATCGCGGTACTGCTCGTCGCCGAGAGACGAGCCCCGGTGCTTGATCGCATCCTGGAGAACCTCGACCATTGCCCGGTACAGCCGGCGAACCTCCTGCGACGAAAGGCTCTCCGAACCCCGGTCGTACCGCAGACCGGCGCCCCAGAGGATCTCGTCGCTGTAGATGGTGCCGATCCCGGCCACGAACCGCTGGTCCATGAGCAGGGTCTTGAGCTTGGTCTTGCGCGACGTGAGGGACTCGCCGAAACGGGTCCAGGAGATCATGTCGTCGACCGGGTCGAAGCCGAGATGGGCCAGCTCGGGCACAGCGTCGGCCAGGTCGCCCGGCGCCGTGACGAACATCTCGCCGAAGGTCCGGGGGTCGACGAATCGCAGCTCGCCTCCCTGGGTGAAGGTGATCACCACATGGGTGTGCTTCGGCACCGGGTCTCTCGCCGCGCCCTTGGACCGCAGCAGCTGGCCGCTCATCCCGAGGTGCACGACCAGCACGTCGCCGGTCTCGAGCCGGATCACCAGGTACTTGCCCTTTCGCTCGACCCCGGCGATCTTGAACCCCTCGAGCTTGGAGGCGAAATGCTTCTTGTTCGGGTGCCGCCGCACCGACCTCATCCCGGTGACCTCGACCGCCTTGATCCTGCGGCCCACGACCTCCTTCTCGAGGTCGCGCTTGATCGTCTCCACCTCGGGCAGCTCAGGCATCGTCTGCTGCCACCCGCTCGGACAACCGCGCCCACGCGGTGCGGGCCGCGCCCTGCTCCGCCTGCTTCTTGGACCGGCCCTGGCCGGACCCGCATGGGTCGCCGCGGACGAAGACGGTGGCCGAGAACTGCTTGGCATGGTCCGGACCGGCTCCGACCACCTCGTATCGGGGGAGGTCGTCGAAGCGGCGGGCGGCCAGCTCCTGGAGGCGGGTCTTGTAGTCGTGGCCACCGGGGCCGGCCGCCGCCTCCGCCATGGCGTCGCCGAGGAGCCTCATGACCAGCTCCGCCGCCGGGTCCCACCCACCGTCGATGTACACCGCTCCGATCACGGCCTCCATGGCGTCGGAGAGGATCGACGGCTTCTCGCGTCCACCGGAGGCATCCTCGCCCTTGCCGAGGCTGACGGCCTCGCCGAGGCGGAGCGTCTCGGCGGCCTCGGCCAGCGCCCCGGCATTGACAACCGCGGCCCGCACCTGGGCCAGCTGGCCCTCGGGCAGGTCCGGATAGGTCCGATAGAGGTGGCTGGTGACCACCAGGCCCAGAACCGCGTCGCCCAGGAACTCGAGCCGCTCGTTCGACGAGGTGCCCGGGCTCTCGGCGCACCACGACCGGTGGGCGAGCGCCCGCGTCAGCAGGGTGGGGTCGTCGAAGTGACGACCGAGACGCTCACCGAGGGCCTGAACCGGGGAGGTGTCGATCAGGACTGCGTGACCTCGGCGACCCGGCCGACGACGTAGTCGACGGCGTCGCGCACGGTCTTGAGGTCTTCGAGGTCCTCGTCCTCGATACGGAAGCCGACGTTGCGCTCGCCCAGCTCTTCCTCGATGGCCTCCACCAGCTCGATCAGAGCGAGTGAGTCGGCACCAAGGTCGTCGGTGAACGACGCGCCCTCGGCGATGGCGGAGGGCTCGACCTCCAAGATGTCGGCCAGCCGGTCCCGAACGAGGTCGAGCACCTGCTCGCGATTGGGAGGGCCATCGATCTGGGTTTCGGCAGGCACGTCGGGCTCCCCGAGAGGCGTGGCGGTACGGAACGGGAGGGGAGTCTAGTGACAGGCCCGCTTGTGCGCTTGTGAACGTTAGACGGCCGCCGGCATTGGGTCGGGCAGGGTCACGACCTCGTCGCACAGGCGGTCGAGCTGAGCCCGGTCGTGCGACACCAGGAGCAGGCTGCGGCTCCCGGCCACGCCCGCCACCGCTGCCTCGACCGTCGCCGCCGACACCGCGTCGAGGGCGCTCGTCGGCTCGTCCAGCAGCAAGAGGTCGGGGTCGAGGGCCAAGGCCCGGGCCAGGCACAGGCGCTGGCGCTGGCCCACGCTGAGCTCCTCGGCGGGGGCGTCGAGCCGGCCGCCCACCTCGTCCCAGAGGCCGGCCTCCACCAACGCCGCCTCGGCGCGGGCCCGTAACTGCGCCCTCGACGCCCGGATCACGTGCCGGAGGCCGAAGACGGTGTTGGCCAGCACCGACGCCGGGAAGACCACCGGCGTCTGGCCCACGAGCACGGCTCGGGCGCGCAGCGCCGGAAGATCGGCTCCGGAGGCAAGCACGTCGACCCCCAGCACCTCGATGCTGCCCCGGGCGCTGAGCGCGACCGGGAGCAGCCCGGTCAGGGCGCGCAGGATCGTGGACTTCCCGGCCCCGGAGGGCCCGCGGATGCCGAGGGTGCCGCCCGCGGGCACGCCGAAGGAAACCGGCTCGAACAGCGGCCGGCCGCAGCACCAAACGCTCAGATCGTGGGCGAGGACCGCCGTCATGGCATCTTCGCCTCCATGCGCCGTCGGGCCGGGGCGGCAGCGAGGACCAACAGGCCGGCGATGGCGACGAGCACCACCGCCGCGCCCCATGCCGTGCGCACTGCCAGGGGTTCGGCCGCATCCTGGGCGAGCACGAAGATGTGGGTCGGGAGCGCGACCACCGGCGACTCTCGCACGCCTCCGGGAAGGAGCCTCGCGCCCGAGAAGACGGTCGCCGTGAACAGGAGGGGCGCGGTCTCCCCCGCGGCCCGGGCCAGGCCGAGCAGAGTGCCGGTGACGAGACCGGGAACGGCCTGGGGCACGACCACCGACCGCACCAGCTGGTCACGCCGCAGGCCCATGGCCAGCGCCGCCTCCCGGCGCTCGGCCGGCAGCGCCGCCACGGATGCGGCCACCGCCACCACGATCGGCGGGACCGCCACCACGGCGAGGACGATGCTGCCGGCCACCCAGCTCTTGCCCCAACCGAGGCGGGTGCTGAAGAGCCAGTAGCCCCACAGTCCCAGCAGGATCGAGGGGACGCCGCCGAGTGTGAGGGTGAGAGAGCGCAACCACCGGGCGACAGCAGGCCGGGCATACTCGGACACGACCAGGCCGAGCCCGAGCCCGACCGGCGCAGCCATCAGGCCGGCGGCGGCGACGAGCAGCATGGTGCCGGCGATCTGGCCCCGGACCCCTCCCCCGCTGGCGCCGGACGACGCCCCGGCCCAGAACGCCGGCTGCAGCGCCAGAGACCCACGGGTCACCACGGCGGCCAGCAAGGCCACGACTAGTGCCAGCACGACACCCAAGGCCGCGCTCGACCCCACGGTGGCGGCTCGATCGACCGAGCGCCGCGGCGCACCGAACCCCCGCCGGGACAGCCCCGACCGCGAGGAGCGCCAGCGGCCCCCCGTGCTACGCCCCGCAGCCGACGCCTCCCAGCGGCGGCCACCTACCGTGAGCCCGGCCACCGCAACCAGCAGGATCAGACCCAAGGCGCAGAGGGCCGCCCAGTGGGGCCCCGAGGTGCCGGCCAGCACGCTCTCGGGGCCGTTCAACGTGCTGGTCAGGGTCTGGCCGGGACGCACCAACCTCGTCAGCACGTCGGCGGTCGACGACGGGAACCGCCCGTCGGCCCGGCCCACCACGAGGAAGACGGCGATGGTCTCGCCCACGGCGCGGGCCAGGCCGAGGAGCGCGGCGGCGCCCATCCCCTGGCTGGCCTTGGGCAGGACGGCGCTGCGGATCACCTCGGAGCGGGTGAGGCCGCAGGCGGCGGCGGCCTCGCGATCTCCGGCAGGCACCGCAGCCAACGCGTCAACCGAGACGGCCACGATCGTGGGCAAGACCATGACCGCCAGCACCAGGGCCGCCGCCAGCAGGCTGTCACCGCCGGGGACGCCGGCCAGACGCGAGACCAGCGGCCGGACGTAGGCGATCCCCACCAGGCCGTAGACGATCGAGGGCACGACCGCCAACAGCTCGCACCCGCTCCGCAGGGCGCGCCGCCACCGAAGTGGCGCGAGCTCGGCGACGGCGATGGCCGCGGCCCAACCGATGGGGGCGGCAAGAGCGAGCGCCAGGCCGGCGACGGCCGCCGTGCCCCAGATCATCGCCGCCGCCCCGAACCTCCCACCGGCGGGGTGCCAGACCGACGAGGTCAGCAGACGCGCCCAATCGAGCGGGCCCGACGTGACGCCCACCACCAGAAAGCCGACAACCGCGGCTAGGGCCAGCATCGCGGCACCGGCCATCGCCCATGCCGCCGCCGGCACCCACCGCACCCGTGTCCGGCCCCGGATCACGCCGCCTTGCCGAGGTCCGCAAGGTTCAGGTAGCCGTGCTTGCGGACGAGCCGCTGGCCTTCGGGCGACACGACGAAGTCGATGAAGCGCTTGGCCTCGCCGGCCGGCGGCCCGTTGGTGACGAGGTACAGCGGGCGCGACATGGGGTACCTGCCGTCGGCCACGTTGGCCGGCGTGGGCTCGATCCCGTCGAGGGCGACGGCAACCAGCTGCGGGTAGCCGTCGATGAACGACGACGACAGCGGGCCCACCGAGCCAGCCGTGGAAAGCAGCTTCGACCTCGTCTCCTCGTTGCCGCCAACGATGGCGTAGTTGTCGGACTGGGGCGGGGCTGGCGCCGCCACGCCGGCCCCGTAGAGGTACTTGTCGAGGGCTTCGCGGGTCCCTCGCCCGGGTTCCTTGTCGTAGACGAACACGGTCAGGTCGGGACCGCCGAGCTCGCGCCAGCTGCCCACCTTGCCCTCGAACAACGAGGTGGCCTGGGCCTTGGTGAGGCTTCTGACACCTCCGTCGAACACCTCCCGGCGCACAATCACGCCGACCGCGTCCTGACCGATCTCCGTGCTCGTGAACGCCACCTTCGGGAACATCGCGCGGTCGGCGTCGGCGATGGGCTTGGACGACATGGCGACGTCGACCTGGCCGGCCCCGAGCTGGGCGATGCCCCCGGCCGACCCGCCCTGGCTGTCGACCGTCACCCTCAGACCGCGACCGCGCAGGACCTCGGCGGCATCGGCCGCCACCGCGTTGACTGTGGTGGAGCCACTGACCCGAAGGGTCGCGCCGGCGTTGCCGCCGCCATCGGACCCTCCGCCACCTCCGCACGCCGCCAGCACGATCAGGCCCAGTCCCACGCTGATTCGTCCCAGCTTCCCCCGCACGCCCACCTCCGGCTGACATCAACTGCTGTTGATTCGACTCTCGCAGAGCGCCACTTCGACGGTCAAGACGCCAGACGCCCTAGCGTTGGATCCATGGCGATCCCTCTCGAGACCGCGGTGGACGGCTACCTCAAGGCCTGGAACGAGCGGGACGCCACGGCCCGCGCCGCCGAGCTCGACGAGGCACTGGCCGACGACGCCGAGATGACCGGGCCCACCGGCACCTTCAAGGGCCGCGAAGCCATAGACAGGCTCATCGTCGCCATGCAGGACCGGATGGCGGGCGCCCGCATCGTGAGGGTCGGGGAGATGGACGGGCTGACCTTCGCGTGGCAGGTCCTCTCCCCCGTGGGTGACGTCCTGCTGAGCGGCCACGACCAGGTCGAAACCGCCCCCGACGGCCGCCTCCTGGACATCCGGGTGGCACTTTGACCCCGTAGTAGCTTCGACCCGATCTCGCCCGAGGAACCTCTGGAGGCTCTCCCCCTATGACCTTGACCCCGCCCCGTCAGAAGGTGGACCGAGACGAGGTCTTTCTCGAGTACACCAAAAGCATCTGCCCGGTGTGCAAGACGGTGATCGACGCCGAGGTCAACGTGAAGGACAACCGGGTCTTCCTGCGTAAACGCTGCAAGGAGCACGGCAAGTTCGAGGCGCTCCTCTACTCCGACGCCAAGATGTACTTCGACTCGCTGCGCTACAACAAGCCCGGCACCATCCCGCTGGAGACCCAGACCGAGGTCAAGGACGGCTGCCCGCTCGACTGCGGCCTGTGCCCCGAGCACAAGCAGCACGCGTGCCTGGGCATCATCGAGGTCAACAGCAACTGCAACCTCGACTGCCCGATCTGCTTCGCCGACTCCGGCCACCAGCCCGACGGCTTCTCCCTGACCCACGCGCAGGTGGAGACCGGCCTCGACGCCTTCGTGCGCTCCGAGGGCGAGCCCGAGGTGGTGATGTTCTCGGGCGGCGAGCCCACCATCCACCCCCACATCCTCGACTTCATCAAGATGGCCCAGGACAAGGGCGTGCACATGGTCACGCTGAACACCAACGGCATCCGCCTGGCGCACGACCGCAAGTTCATGGCCGAGCTGGCCAAGCTCAAGCCGGTCATCTACATGCAGTTCGACGGGTTCGAGGAGAAGACCCACCTCGAGATCCGCGGGCGCGACCTACGCGCCGCCAAGCAGAAGGCGCTCGACAACTGCGCCGAGTTCGGCCTGGGCGTTTCCTTGGTGGCCGCCATCGAGAAGGACCTCAACCAGCACGAGATGGGAGAGATCCTGCGCTTCGGGGTCAAGCACCCGGCGGTGCGCTCGGTGGCCTTCCAGCCGGTCACCCACTCCGGGCGCCACATCCAGTTCGACCCGATGCAGCGGCTGACCAACGCCGACATCATCCACGGGCTGGTCGACCAGATCCCCGAGTGGTTCAAGCTGAGCGACTTCGTACCGGTGCCGTGCTGCTTCCCGACCTGCCGGTCGATCACCTACCTGCTGGTCGACGGCGACAACGTGGTGCCCATCCCCCGCCTGGTCGATGTGGACAACTACCTCGACTACGTCAGCAACCGCGTGATGCCCGACATGAGCGTGCGCGGCGCACTGGAGAAGCTCTGGAGCGCCTCGGCCGTACCGGGCAACGACGGCAACACCGCCTCCCAGCTCGAGTGCGCCACCTGCGGCATCGACCTGCCCGAGGCCTTGAAGTCGATCGCCGACAAGTCGTTCATGGTCGTGATCCAGGACTTCCAGGACCCCTACACGCTCAACGTCAAGGCGCTGATGAAGTGCTGCGTGGAGGAGATCACCCCCGACGGCCGCCTGATCCCGTTCTGCGCCTACAACTCGGTGGGCTACCGCGAACAGGTGCGAGAGCAGCTCAGCGGGGTGAAGGTGCCCACCATCGTCCCGAACTCGGGCGAGCTCCAGCCGGTGCTGCTCACCACCCGGTACGGCTCCAAGACCTACGGCGACGGGAACGGCGAGGGCGAGGCTGGCGAGGCCGGCAACGGCCCTGTCGCGGCCGACGCCACCAACATCGGCAAGACTCTGCGGTGACCCCCCCCACCCCCCCCAATCTTTTCGCGCAAGTACACCTGACAGGGGGGACAAACGCGGAGAGCTCGGTCGTTGGCGGCGGGGACGACGTGAAGGCGTGTTGCGCCCGCAGCTATCAGAGCGACGCGGTGGCGCTCATCCTGGGCGAGAGCTACCACCCCGGTGGGCTGGATCTCACCCGCCGCCTGGCCGCCGCCCTCGAACTTCGGGCCCGCCAGCAGGTGCTCGACATCGCCAGCGGCCCGGGTGCCACCGCCTTCCTTCTCGCCGCCGAGTTCGGAGTGGAGGTGGAGGGGGTCGACCTGGGCGCGGAGTCGGTGGCGAAGGCCAACGCCAAGGCCGCCGAGAAGGGCGTCGACAACCAGGTTCATTTCACCCTGGGCGACGCCGAGCGACTTCCCCTCGAAGACGCCTCCGTCGACGCCGTGGTCTGCGAGTGCGCCTTCTGCACCTTCCCGGACAAGCCGACCGCCGCCGCCGAGATGGCGCGCGTGCTTCGACCGGGTGGGCGGCTGGGCATCACCGACGTGGCCCTCGATCCGGCCCGCCTCGACGCCGAGCTCGCCTCGTTGGCCGGCTGGGTGGCCTGCCTGGCCGACGCCCGCCCCCTCGACGAGTACTGCGAGCTGCTGTCGGCCGCCGGGCTGCGGGTGACCCTCACCGAGGGCCACGACGACGCCCTGGCCCGCATGATCGACCAGATCGACGCCCGTCTGGTGGCGTTCAAGATCGCCGGAGTGGCGGCGCTCGAGTCGATCGACTTCGAGCAGGCGCGCCGGCGGGTGGCCCTCGCTGCCCAGGCGGTCGCAGACGGCATCGCCGGCTACAAGCTCCTGGTGGCCGAGAAGCCGGGTTAGGTTCCGAACCCGGCCAGCACCACGTCGGGAACGAACCGCGGTGCCGGGAAGAACTGGTTGAACACCACCGCACGACCGTCTCCCGTGAACTCAGCCCTTCCCCACTGGCCCGGGCCGGTGGCCTCCACCACCTGTCGGCTGGCGAGCAGCACCAGCCGGACACGGTTGTCGGCTCCGCCGTCGGCACTGGTGACATAGACGACCGCTCGCCCGTCGGGCGAGAGCTCGGCCGAGGTGATCTCGCGCCCAGCCTCGGCGCCCGCCACCGGGACGGGCGCTCGGCCGCCGGCCTCCAGGCGGGCGATGGCCCGGCCGAAGACGAGCAGAGACCGGCCGTCGGGTGCGATGGTGAAGTCGTTGCCCTCGGCGGTCGACTGCGTGCGGCCATCGGCGCCGAGCACCTCGACGCGGCCACCTCCGACCACAGCGATGGCGCCACCGTCGAGCTCGGCCACGCGCAGCACAATGCGGCCCACTCCAGGCACGGGGAAGAGCGAGGTCACGGCGCCCGTGGCCGGGTCGATGCGAACCACGCGTGAGCTACCCGACGCCGAGGCCTGCGCGCCCAGCAGCGAAGCGCCGTCTCTCGACCAAGAGAGGCTGAGGGGATTGGGTCGGGAGCCGCTCTCGGGTATCGGCACCTGGCGAAGGTCCTGCAGGTGGCCGTCGGGAGTCTCGGTGCCGACGAGCACGCGGGAGAGGAACCCCTCGCAACCGTCGACCACGGCGACCCGACCCGCAGGTCCGCGCACCACCTGGCCCCGGACCGGCAGGTCGGGCGTGGCCAGCAGCTCCCGGCGGCCGCCGTCCAACGGCAAACGGAACAGCACCGGCTGGGGCTGCCCCTCGCAGCCGGGCTGGGGGAACGCGCTGTCCTCCTGCTCGACGTAGACGGCCGTGCCGTCGATACTCGTTCCGACGACGAAGCCGGTCCCCACGGTCCGCGGAGCACTGGGTCGTTCGTAGGCGGGAGCCGGGACAGTCGACGACGTGGCTGGGACCTCGGTCGTGGAGCTGACGCCGTCGCCGTCGCTTTTAACCGTGACGCAACCAGCCACCAACGCGCCCATGGCGAACACCATGATCCACCGTCGGTACTGCGGGTGGCGCACGCCCGGAGGCTAGGTCATGCTGCGCGCGTGTCGGGGTATTCCGGGACGCCGCTGGCCCGCAAGCTCGGGATCAACGACGGCAGCCGTCTGGCCCTGCTCGGCGCTCCCGAAGGGTTCGAACAGGCGCTCGTCGACCTGCCTATGGGCGTACGACCGATGAACCGGCTGGCACCGGGACTGGACGTGGCGGTGCTGTTTGTGACGGCCCGGCGTGACCTGGAGCTCCGCTTCGCCAAGGTCGCTGGCGCCATGAAGCCGGCCGGCGGCCTGTGGGTGGCGTGGCCCAAGAGGGCCTCGGGCGTACCGACGGACCTGACCGAGGACGTGCTCCGAGAGGTCGTCCTGGCCACGGAAGGCCGACTCGCACCGGTCCGTTGAGGCAGTCGCTGAGCCAGCTCTTAGCCGCTTTGTGAAACGCGGTGGAACCAACATCAGGATGTGCAGGTGGTGGAGCCCGCCTACCTAGGGCTGGAGGGCGGCGCGGAACAGGGATCGCACGTGCTCCCGGCGGGCGGCCAGCACGTCGGGCTGAAGGGGGTCGCCGCCCAGCAGGCCTTCGAGCAGCGGCACGTCGCTGAAGTAGCTGAGCAGGGCGCCGTAGATGGTGAAGAAGAGCTGCTGGGGGTCGTGGCGGCGCAGCCGGCCGGCGCCCATCTCGCGCTCGAAGAAAGCCACTGCCCGGTTGAACTGCGGCTGGAGACCGGCGCCGAGCTCGGCCCCGAGCCGGGTGCCGTCCTCGAGGGCTTCCCGCCGGACGAGTCGCACGAAGTCGGGGTGGGCCTCGAAGAACTCGAACCCGGCGGTGATGATCCGATCGACCTGGCTCCAGCCCTCCCGCGGACCCTCGGTGGCCTCCTCTACTCGCAGCTCCCAGTCGGCGAGCTCGCGCTCGAAGACCTCGCGGTAGAGAGCCTCCTTCGACGGGAAGTGGTGCAGGAGGCTCGGGCGACGGATGCCGACGCCCTCGGCGATGTCGTTGAGCGACGTGCCCTCGTACCCGTGCTCGGCAAAGCACCGGAGCGCCTCGGCCAAGATGGCAGCCCGCGTCGAGGGCGACGGCCTCGACACGGCGGGTGGCTCGGAGGGGGCTACGCCCGTCGCGGGATGGACGGGCGGCATGGTTCGATCAGCGTACCCGGACCACTCCGGCGGCCGGGGAAGGGCTAGGAGACGAGCTTGCGGACCGAGTCGGCGATGTGGGTGGCGTCGATGCCGGCGGCAGCCAGCAACTCGTCGGGCTTGCCCGAGGTCGGCATGCCGGTGACGGCCAGCTTGGCCACGCTGAGCTCCAACCCGGTACAGGCCAGGGATTCGAGCACGGCCTCGCCCAGGCCGCCCTCGGGCCAGTGGTCCTCCACCGTCAACACCCGGCCGCCCGTGGCCCGCACCGCGTCGGCAATCCCGGCGGCGTCGAGCGGCTTGACCGAGTAGGCGTCGATCACCCGGGCGCAGATGCCTTCGGCCGCGAGCGCTTCGGCGGCCTTGAGCGACTCGTGGACGGTGATGCCGCCCGCAACGATCGTCACCTGGTCGGCGTCGGACGAACGGACCAACTTGGAGCCACCCACTGGGAAACGCTCGTCGGGGCCGTAGATGACCGGAGTGGCGCCACGGGTGGTTCGCAGGTAGGAGATGCCCTCGAGGTCGGCCATGGTGGCCACCAGCTGCGCCGTCTGGTTGGCGTCACACGGGTAGAGGACGGTCGACGAGTGGACCGCCCGCAGGGAGGCCATGTCCTCCAAGCCCATCTGCGAGGGGCCGTCCTCGCCGATGGACACGCCGACGTGGGAGCCGACGATGCAGAACTTGGCCCGGCTGACGGCGGCCATCCGCACGAAGTCGTAGGCCCGGGCCAGGAAGGCGGCGAAGGTCGACACGTAGGGCACCCAGCCCCTCACCTGCATGCCGACCGCCGTCGCCACCATCTGCTGCTCGGCGATGAAGCACTCGAAGTAACGGTCCGGGTGGGCGGCCCGGAAGATCTCGGAGTAGGTCGAGTTCGACACCTCTCCGTCGAGGGCGACCACGTCGCCCCGGGCCGAGCCCAGAGCGGCGAGCGCGTCGCCGTAAGCCTTGCGGGTGGCGACCTCCTTCCCAAGCTCGTAGGTGGGCAGCGAGAGGTCGCCGGCGGTGGCGAACACACGGGGCGACCCCGTGGCCTCCGGCCTGTGGACCTCCACTCTCGTGCCTCGGTCGCCGCCTAGCTCGGCGATGGCGGCCTCGGGGTCGTCGAGCGCCTTGCCGTGGGCGTTCAGCTGGTCCTCGACGGCGGCGACGCCCTTGCCCTTCTTGGTGCGGGCGATCACGGCGGTGGGCCGGCCGGTGGTGGCGACGGCCTCGGCGAAGGCGGCGTCGACAGCGGCCACGTCGTGCCCGTCGCAGGTCACCGTGTGCCAGCCGAAAGCCTCGAACTTGCGACGGTAGGCGTCGAGGTCCCAGCCGTAGCGGGTCTCGCGGCTCTGGCCCAGGCGGTTGACGTCGACGATGGCGGTGAGGTGGTCGAGGCCGTCGAACGCTGCCGCTTCCGCCGCCTCCCACATGGAGCCCTCGGCCATCTCCGAGTCACCACAGAGGACCCAGGTGCGGTAGGCGAGCTGGTCGAGACGCTTGGCGGCAAGGGCGACGCCGACCGCGATGGGCAGGCCCTGCCCGAGCGACCCGGTGGCCACGTCGACCCAGGGGAGCACCGGCGTGGGGTGCCCCTCGAGGACGCTGCCGATGCAGCGGTAGGTCTTGAGGTCTTCGGCGCTTATGGCCCCGACGGCCTTGTAGATGGCGTACAGAAGCGGCGAGGCGTGGCCCTTGGAGAAGATCAGGTGGTCGTTGTTGGGGTTCTCAGGGGCCGAGAAGTCGTAGCGGAGGTACTTCGATATCAGCACCGCCATGAGGTCGGCGGCCGACATCGAAGACGTGGGGTGGCCCGACTTCGCCAGCCCGCTCGATCGCACCGAGTCCACTCGGAGCTGCTGGCCGAGCTCTGCCCACTGCTGGATTTCGTCCATGTGGCTCATCCTATGTTTCAGCGCCGGGAGGGCTCTATTCCCGGCCAGCTAGCTTCTAGTCATGGACATAGTTGCGGCGTTGTTCGTGGAGGGGATGGACCAGCGCCAGGTAGCTGGCCCGTCGACGCGGATGGACCTTCTGGGTGTCATGTTCTCGCTGGCGGCGCCCACCCCGCTACCGGTGACCATCGCCCCCCACCTGGTGGTGCTCCTCCGGTGCCCACCCGACGAGCCCGGTACCGGCACGCTCGAGGTGGAGTTTCTCGACGAGAGCGGAACGCAGGTCGCCCGCAACGTCCAGGCCCTCAACGTCGCCCCCGGCAAGTTCGCCCGCCAGCTGGTGAAGGGCGACCTGACCTACGCCGACTACGGGACCATCGAGGCCCACGTGAGCGTCGTCGGCGGGCCGTCGGTGGTGGTGCCGCTCACCCTTCTGCCCCCGGCGTGACGGGCTTCGCCGCCGGCCTGTCCGAGCACCCGACCTCGGCCACGGCGGTGGAGGAGGCCATCGGCCGGGTCGTCGAGGGCCTGGGACGCGCCTACGACAACGGTGGCCCACCGGACCTGGCCCTGTTGTTCGTGACACCGCCGCACCTCCGCGGGCTGGACGACATCGCGGCGGCGGTGATGTCCGCCCTGTCCCCCGGCACCCTGATCGGGTGCGCCGCGGTGTCGGTCGTGGGTGGCAGCCGGGAGGTGGAGACCGAGCCGGCGGTGTCGCTGTGGGCCGGCCACACCGGGCCGGTGGTGCCGTTCCATCTGACGGCCGCAGCCTCGCCCGAAGGCCCGGTCTTCGCCGGCTGGCCCGACCAGGTACCCGGCGACGCCAGCGCCCTGCTCCTGCTCGCCGACCCGTTCACGTTCCCGACCGACGACTTCCTCGCCTGGGTGGCGGGCGCGTGCCCGGGGCTGCCAGTCGTCGGCGGGATGGCGTCGGCAGCTCAGTCTCCGGGCGGCAACCGGCTCGTCATCGACGCCGCCGTCCACCGCGAGGGCGCCGTCGGCGCCTTCCTCGGTCCCCGCGTCTCGGTCTCGACCGTGGTGTCGCAGGGCTGCCGGCCCGTAGGCCAGCCACTGGTGATCACGCGGGCCGAGGCCAACGTGGTCTTCGAGATGGCCGGGAAACCGGCGATCGAACGGCTCCAAGAGGTGGCGGCCAGCCTCACCGACGAGGACCGGGAGCTGCTGGCCCGCCACGTGCACCTGGGGCGGGTCATCGACGAGCGCAAGGTCGACTTCGAGCGGGGAGACTTCCTGGTGCGCAACGTCTACGCCGCCAGCCCCGAGCTCGGCTACCTGGCTGTGGGCGACGCGGTGGCCGTGGGCGACAACACCCAGTTCCACGTGCGCGACGCCACCACGGCCGACGAGGATCTCCGCCAGCTGATGTCGGGTAGGTCGGCCGACGCCGCTCTGGTCTTCACCTGTAACGGGCGGGGCGTGAACCTGTTCGGCGAGCCCGACCACGACGCGTCCGTGGTGTCGGAGAGCCTCGGCGGTGCTCCCACGGCCGGGATGTTCTGCGCAGGTGAGCTGGGCCCGGTGGGCGGTCGGAACTTCGTCCACGGTTTCACGGCCTCGGTGGTGCTGCTTTCGGGCGCGTAGGGGGATACTGGCGGGAATGACGAGACTCCAGCAGCTTTTCGAAGAGCAGGGCCAGAGCCCGTGGCTCGACAACCTCAAGCGCGGCTACCTCTCGGGTGGCCAACTGTCGAGGATGGTGACCAACGGCATCCGGGGCGTGACGTCGAACCCGACGATCTTTGCCAAGGCCATTTCCGGGTCCGACGACTACGACGAGCAGTTCCGCAGCTTGGTCAAGGCTGGAACCACCGTGGAGAACGCCTACTGGGCCATGGTCAGCGACGACATCCACGCCGCCCTCGACCTCCTGCTTCCCCTCCACAACCGGAGCGGCGGCGGCGACGGCTTCGTGTCGATCGAGCTGGCCCCGGCGCTGGCCCACGACACGGCCGAGAGCGTGGCCGCCGCCCGGCGGCTCAACGACGCTATCCACCATCCGAACCTGCTCGTGAAGATCCCGGCGACAGCCGAAGGCGTGCCCGCCGTCCGCCAGATGATCAGCGAGGGCTGCAACATCAACATCACCCTGATCTTCTCGCTGGAGCGGTACGGCGAGGTCATCGACGCCTACCTGTCGGGACTGGAGGCGTGCACGACCGACCTGTCCCAGGTGCACAGCGTGGCCTCGTTCTTCGTGAGCAGGGTCGACGCCGAGGTTGACCGTCGGCTCGACCAGATCGGGAGCCCCGAGGCCCAGGCTCTGCGCGGCAAGGCGGCGGTCTCGCAGGCCAAGCTGGCCTATCGCCTGTTCTGCCAGCAGTTCCACGGCGAGCGCTGGGAGGCGCTGGCGGCTCGAGGCGCCCGGCTCCAACGGCCGCTGTGGGCGTCGACGTCCACCAAGGACCCGAGCTACCCCGACACGCTCTACGTGACATCCCTCATCGGGCCGGACACGATCAACACCCTCCCCGAGGCCACGATCGAGGCCTTCGAGGACCACGGGACGGTCGCCTGCACCCTCAACCAGGGCGTCAACGAGGCCCGGCTGGTGATGGACCGCCTGGCCGCTGTCGGTATCGACCTGGACGACGTCGGGCACACCCTCGAGGAGGAGGGCGTGGCCGCCTTCGCCAAGTCGTTCGACGAGCTGCTCGCGGCCCTATCCGATAAGGCAACCGAGCTGGTGGCCGGCTAGAGCGAATGGCCGACGACAACCCGCTGGTCGACACCGGCTCCCAGCGGATGGCGCCCCCGGCGGTGCTGGTCGTCTTCGGCGCGTCGGGTGACCTGACCAGCCGCAAGCTCATGCCTGCGCTCGAGCGGCTGGCACTACGGCGCCTGCTGCCCGGTGGGTTCTCGGTGGTGGGCGTGGCCCGCACGGAGATGAGCGACGACGAGTTCCGCGAGCGGATGCGAAAGCTCGTCGCCGAGCACGGGGGTGCGGGGGACGAGGCCTCACACGTATGGGACGCCTTCGCCGGCGGGTTCCGGTACGTGAGTGGCGACTACGGCTCGCCGGAGACCTTCGAGCGGCTGCACGCCGTCCTGGAAGAGCTCGACCGCGAGCGCGGCACCGCCGGGAACCGCCTCTACTACCTGGCCACCCCGCCAGCGACGTTCCCGGTGGTGGTCGCCGGCCTCGCCGCCCAGGGCCTCAGCCGACCGGCCAGCCCCGACGCCTTCGTGCGTATCGTGATCGAGAAGCCCTACGGCCGCGACGGGCGCTCGGCGGCCGAGCTCGACCGCGTGGTCCACGAGGCCTTCGAGGAGTCGCAGGTGTACCGCATCGACCACTACCTCGGTAAGGAGACGGTGCAGAACGTCCTGGCCCTGCGGTTCGCCAACGCCATCTTCGAGCCGGTGTGGAACCGCCGCTACGTGAACCACGTACAGGTTACGGTGGCCGAGTCGTTGGGGGTGGGCCACCGCGGCGCCTTCTACGAGCAGGCCGGCGCTGTCCGCGACATCGTGCAGAACCACGTGCTGCAGGTGCTGGCTCTCACGCTGATGGAGCCGCCGGCCGTGTTCGACGCCGACGGCATACGTGACGAGAAGGTCAAGGCACTGCGGGCGGTCGACGTCCTCACCCCCGAGGAGGTGGCCACCGAGGTGGTCCGGGGTCAGTACCGGCGCGGCTGGGTGGAGGGCGAGGAGGTCAGGGGCTACCGCGACGAGGAGGGTGTGGACCCGTTCAGCCAGACGGAGACCTACGTGGCCATGCGCCTGCGGGTGGACAACTGGCGGTGGGCGGGAGTGCCGATCTACGTGCGCACCGGCAAGTACCTGCCGAAGCGGGTGACCGAGGTGGCCATGGAGTTCCACCGAGTTCCGCACCTGCCCTTCGCCACCAGCCTGACCGAGGGCCTGGACCCCGATGCCCTGGTGGTGCGCATCCAGCCCGACGAGGGGATCACCCTGCGCTTCGGGGCCAAGGTGCCGGGCCAGGCGTTCACAGTGCGGTCGGTGTCGATGGACTTCTTCTACGGCGCGGCGTTCCTCGAGGAGACGCCCGACGCTTACGAGCGGCTCCTGCTCGACGCCCTGGTGGGCGACCCGACGCTGTTCATCCGATCCGACGAGGTGGCCCAGGCCTGGCGTATCGTCGACCCGGTGCTGTCGGCCTTCGAGGAGGGGGACCTGCCTTTGGCGCGCTACGAGGCGGGCACGTGGGGGCCTCCCGAGGCCGACGAGCTCCTGCGTCGCGACGGCCGCCACTGGCGCAAGCCGTGACCCGGTGGTGACCGCCCTCGGTTGCTGGGACGCCACCGACGTCACCGCCGGACAGGTCGAAGGTGCCCTCTCCTCGCTGCGCCGTCACGAGCCGCGGGCGGCGGTGCGCGCCAGCGTGCTCACCCTCGTCGTCGTCGTCGCCGACCGGCACGAGGCCGACGCCGCCCTCGAGGTGGTGCACGCCCTGGGCACCCGCCATCCGTCGCGCACGATCGTCCTGGTCGTGGGCCGCCACTCGGTCAGAGGTCCCGACGAGGTACCGGGCACGGGTGTCGAGGGCGCCAGTGGCCGCGACGCGGTCGTGACGGTCCACGCCGTCGAGGCCGACGGCCGCACCGTCTTCTTCGAGGACGTGATCCTGACCATCCGCGGCCAGGGCCGGCACCACCTCGACTCGGTCGTCGAGCCCTTCACCCTCCCCGATGTTCGCATGGTGGTGTGGCTGCCTTCGCGCCTGCCTTCGCCTGGTGACCCCCTCCTTTCGGCCGCCAACATGGTCGTGGTCGACAGCCGAGCCGTGCCCACCGATGAGGGCGACATCCTGGCCCGCAGCGCGCTCCTCTCCCGCCGTCTCCCGGTGGCCGACCTGTCGTGGATCCGCCTGGCGTCGTGGCGGCACCTGCTTTCCGGGCTGTTCGAGGGGGCGGTGGCGCGACCGTTCCTCTCCGGCGTGGAGCACGTGTGGGTAGCGGGGAAGTCCGGCCCGCGCCACCTCATCGGCGGCTGGCTGCTCCGGCGGCTCGGGCTCGACCCGTCGCAGGTGCGGCTGGAGCCGTCGGAACACGTGTCCATCGGCGTGGAGGCCACAGCCGACGGGCGCCATGGGTCGTTCCTGGTGCGGCGTATCGGCGAGGAACGGGTCCTCAACGCCATCGTCGAGATCGAGGACGGGCCGTCGCTCGATCAGGTCGTCACCATGCGTCGACAGTGGCCGGAGCTGGCGCTGGCCGGGGCACTCACCCAGCTCGGCCACGACGAGGGCTACGAGCAGGCAGTGGCCGGCGCTCGTGAGCTGCGGGCGGCGGCCGGCTGATGAACGGCGAGATCATCGTGGTCGACGACGTCCCGGCCGAGTTCGCCGAGCGAGTGGTCGAGGCGTTCCATACCCGTCCCGGTGAGAGCTTCTCCCTGGCCCTCTCCGGCGGAGCCACTGCCCGCCGCTGCTACGAGCGGCTGGCCAACGATGGCGCCGACCAGTTCGACTGGTGGCAGGTCGACGTGTACTGGGGCGACGAGCGATGCGTGCCGCCCGACCACCCCGACTCCAATGAGCGCCTGGTACGGGAGGCGCTGCTGGAACGGGTGGGAGCTGCGAACTCCGTGCACCCCATGCGCTGCGAAGAGGGACCGGATCCCTACCAGCAGAGGATCGCGTCGGTCGGCCGGCTCGACCTGGTGCACCTCGGGCTCGGCGCCGACGGCCACACCGCGTCGCTGTTTCCCGACTCGCCGGCCCTGGAGGCCGACCCGGGCCGCCTGGTGGCGATGAACGTCGACCCGAGCGGCCGCAACCCGCACGAGCGGATGACCCTCACCTTCTCTGGCATCGCCCGCGCCCGGCTGGTGGTGTTCACGGTGGAGGGCGAGGCCAAGCGCGAGGCGCTCGCCCGGGTGCGAGCCGACGACCCCTGGTGCCCGGCCGCGCAGGTGCAGGCCGAGCGCATCGTGTGGCTGGTCGACCCGGCCGCCGCCGGCTGATCCCCTGAGGCGTCCTCTAGGAGACGGTGATCTCCTGCTTCATCCCGAGGGTGAAGTGCGGCGGTCCGTCACCCTCCTTGTCGCCCACCGTTCCCTTGGGGATGAAGCACGTCATGAGGTAGCGCCCGGGCTTCAGGTCCGCAGACGTGTAGCCGGCCTGGCCGGCCGCCGAGTCGACCTGGGTTATCGAGTCCACCTTCGCTCGGCCCTGCTCCTCCGGTAGGGCGAGGATCTGGTCGAAGGTCTCGGTGACGCCGGCCTTACGGGCCAGCACGGTGATCTCGTGGTGCTCGGTGCCGGTGTTCTGGAGCTTGAAGCGGACCAGCCCGGCGGTGATCTGGGCGGGCAGGCCGGTGTACCCGTAGTCCACGGCGGTCACCGCCTGCTTGGTGCCGTCGCAGTTCCCGTACATGTAGGCGTCGATCTTGTCGACCTTGGCGTTGAACTCGTCGTTGTCGACGAGCATGAAGTCACCGCTGTCGGCGAACCTCTTCACGACGGCGATGGCCTCGTTGGCCTCGGTAGTGATCTCGGCCGGCGCGTTGGCCTGGAACTCGGCGAGCGGTGCGGCCAGGTGCTGGGCGTAGCCGGCCTTGAGCTTGGCCTTGAAGTCGACGCTCGGCGGCTCGTCGCCCTCCGGGAAGGGAAGGTCGCTGAACACCTGGTTGAAGCCTCTGGTGATGGCCACGTCGGCCTTGCACGCCGCTGCCAGCCTGGTGGAGGTAGCCCTGGTGGTGGTCGCGCCGGCGGCCTCCGTCGTGGTGGTCGAGGCCTCGTCCGACGTGCCCCCGCCACAAGCTCCGAGCAACAACGCCAAGCCCAACCCGAACACCAAGCGCCGCCTCATAGTGCCCCCTCTTGTCGCGTGGCCGGGAAGCTAAGTGGCGGCCAGCTTGGTGTCAACGGCCTACGCTGGCCCGGTGACGGCCGCCGAGATCCTGGCCGCGCCGCTCGACGACCTCCTCGACCAGGCCGCGGCCAGGCGCAATGCCGCCTTCGGCACCCGGGTCACGTTCTCGCCCAAGGTCTTCGTACCGCTCACCCAGCTGTGCCGGGACCGCTGCGGGTACTGCACGTTCGCCCAGCCTCCGGCCCGACTCGCCGCGCCCTACCTGTCGCTCGACCAGGTACTGGTTATCGCCCGTGCCGGCGCGGCGGCCGGGTGCCACGAGGCCTTGTTCACCCTGGGCGAGAAGCCCGAGAACCTCTACCCGCTCGCCCGGAACTGGCTGGACGAGCACGGCTACCGCTCGACCGTCGACTACCTGGTCGCCGCCTGCCGGCTGGTGCTGGAGGAGACCGGGCTACTCCCACACGCCAACGCCGGAGCCCTCGACGAGGCCGAGCTGGCCCGGGTGCGGGAGGTGTCGGGGTCGCAGGGGATGATGATCGAGTCCCTCGACCCCGGGCTCGACTGCCACCGGGGCTGCCCCGACAAGACGCCCGACCGCCGCCTTGCCACCCTGGACGCGGCCGGCCGGCTGGCCATCCCGTTCACCACCGGGATCCTCGTCGGCATCGGCGAGACCCGGGCCAGCCGACTGGAGGCGCTGGAGGCCATCGCCTCGGGCCATCGCCGCCACGGCCACGTCCAGGAGGTGATCGTCCAGAACTTCCTGCCCAAGCACGGCACGGCCATGTGGGCGCGCCCGGCGTGCCCGACCGACGACTACCTGTGGACCGTGGCCGCCGCCCGGCTGGCACTGCCGGCCGACGTGCACCTCCAGGCGCCGCCCAACCTGTCGGATGACTTCGCCCGCCTGCTGGCCGCCGGCATCGACGACTGGGGCGGCGTGTCACCGATCACCGCCGACCACGTGAACCCGGAACGGCCGTGGCCCGACCTCGACCGGCTCCGCTCCGTCACCGAGGCGGCCGGCTTCGAGCTGGCTCCCCGCCTCACCGTCTACCGGGAGCGGGCGGCCGACCCGGAGAGATGGCTCGACCCCGCCGTGCGCCCGGCGGTGCTCGACCGCTCTGACGCCGAGAGCCTCGGCCGCGACGACGCCGGGTGGTGCTCGGGGAACGAGCTACCCGAACCGCCCACGCTGCTGCCCGGCACGCCGCGGGCGGCGGGCGCGGTCGCCGAGGTGCTGGCCGGCGTGGCCGCCGGCGAGCAGGTAGGGATCGAGGAGATCGTCACCCTCTTCTCGGCCCGCGGCCGGGAGGTGGCGGCGGTGGCGGCGGTGGCCGACGACATGCGGCGGCGGATCGCCGGCGACACGGTCACCTGGGTCGCGAACCGCAACATCAACTACACCAACGTCTGCACCTTCAAGTGCCGCTTCTGCGCGTTCTCGAAGGGACCCCTGTCGCTCAACCTGCGCGGCGATCCCTATCTGCTCGATATCGCGGAGATCCAGCGCCGGGTCCAAGAGGCGGCCGATGCCGGCGCCACCGAGGTGTGCCTGCAGGGCGGCATCCATCCCAGCTTCGACGGCAACTATTACGTGGACGTGTGCCGGGCCGTGAAGGAGGCCGCACCCGACATCCACGTCCATGGCTTCACCGCCCTGGAGGTCACTGAGGGTGCCCGCCGGCTGGGCGAGCCGCTCGCCGACTACCTGCGGCGGCTGGTCGACGCCGGGCTGGCCAGCCTCCCCGGCACCGCGGCCGAGATCCTCCACGACGACGTCCGGGCCGTTCTGTGCCCGGACAAGATCGATACCGATCAGTGGCTGGACGCTCACCGCACCGCCCACGGCGTGGGCCTCCGCTCGAACATCACCATCATGTTCGGGTCAGTCGAGCGGCCGGTGCACTGGGCCCATCACCTGCTGGCGACCCGCGACCTCCAGACCGAGACCGGCGGCTTCACCGAGTTCGTGCCGCTTCCCGTCGTGCCCATGGCCACGCCGATCTACCTCCAAGGGCGAGCCCGCCGGGGACCGACCTTCCGGGAGGCACTGCTCATGCACGCGGTGGCCCGGATCGCCTACCGCGAGCTGGTGCCGAACATCCAGGTGTCGTGGGTGAAGATGGGCGCCGCCGGCGCCCGTCAGGCGTTGGTGGCGGGGGCGAACGACCTGGGCGGCACGCTCGTCGACGAGAACATCTCCCGGGCTGCCGGCGCCGCCCACGGCCAGCGCATGAGCGAGGCTGAGTTCGCGGCCGTGGTGGCCCCGCTGGGGCGCCCGCTCGCCCAGCGCACGACCCTCTACGGCCGGGCCGCCTCCGCCGGCTGTGGAGCCAGAGCCTGAGGCGCCATCTTGGCCAGTAGCCGGGCCGACTCGGCGGTCACGACGTTCTCGGCATGGTCGGGGAGCGTGCCCCGGCAGCGGGCGCAGTAGAGGATCAGGGACCGGGGCGACAGGAGACGGTCCTCGTACCAGGCCAGGCCTGCCAGAAGAGCACTCAGCAGTACGAGGGTCAGCAGTACGAGGGTCAGCGGGACGATCACCAGGGCGGGCACGTCGTCATCTTGCCCCAACTGCCGAGGCGGAAACAGCGATGCCAGGGGCCGGCCCTACCATCGGGGCCACATGGACATACGCTCCCCTCGCCACCGCACCGTCGACCCTGAGATCGACCTTCTCGTCACCGAGCTCCTGGCCAAAGCCGGGGCTGCGGACGGCCCGGACCGTGACCAGCTGTACGAGATCCTGGCCACCGCCGTCGGCCTGGCCGGCGACGGCACGGACCGCCTCAACCTCAAGATCACCAACGCCGCCCTGGCCGAGATGCGCGAGGCATTCCGGGTCTTCGCCCCCTATCGCGACATCCCCAAGGTAACCATCTTCGGCTCGGCCCGCACCCAGCCCGACGACCCCCTCTACCTCCAGACCCGCGCCCTGGCCACCGCGCTGGCGACGGCGGGCTGGATGATCGTTACCGGGGCCGGTCCCGGGATCATGGCCGCCGGGGCCGAGGGGGCGGGCCGGGCCCGGTCGATCGGCGTGAACATCAGGCTGCCGTTCGAGCAGGAGGCGAACCCGTTCATCGCGTCTGACCCCAAGCTGGTGGTAATGAAGTACTTCTTCACCCGCAAGCTCATGCTGATGAAGGAGTCGGCCGGGTTCGCCGTGCTGCCGGGCGGGTTCGGCACCCTCGACGAGGCGTTCGAGCTGCTGACCCTTCTCCAGACCGGGAAGGCGGCGCCGGCCCCGATCGTCCTGCTGGAGGTTCCGGGCGGGACCTACTGGAAGGGGTGGGACCACTTCATCCGCACCGAGGTGGCGGCCCGGGGCCTGGTGTCGGCCGAGGACCTCGCCCTGTGCCGGATCACCGACGACGTGGACGACGCCGCCGGCGAGCTGCTCGGCTTCTTTCGCAACTACCACTCCATCCGCTTCGTGGGCAATCGCCTGGTGATCCGCCTGCGGGCGGCACCCACGACCGAAGAGCTGGCCGCCCTCGACCGCGACTTCGCCGACATCTGCACGCGCGGCCACATCGAGGCGGTTGAGCCGCTGGCCAGCGAGGTGTCCAGCCGCGACCAGCTCGAGCTGCCCCGGATCGCCCTGCATTTCGACCGGATGAGCTACGGCCGCCTCCGCAGCCTCATCGACGCCCTCAACTCCCTCCCCTCCGCGCCACCGATCCAGGCCCCCGACCCCGACGCGGCCACGGCCGCCGCCGCCCCCACCGAGGCCGCCACCGTGGACCCGATCGCCGGGCCGTAGGGCCGCCGCCTAATCGGGCGGGCGCCGGCCGGCGCGGTCGAACGCCCGCAACGGCCCGACCGCCTCGATCACCCGGCCAAACGACACCACCTCGGCCAAGACGGTGAGGCCGGCGAGACCGGCTACCGCCAGGTCGCGAGTCGCCGGGGAGCAAGCCAGCACCGCCCCGACCCCGAGGGCCGCGCCCAGCACGTTGGCTCCGGAGTCTCCGAGCATCAGCCGCTCGCGTAGGTCGTCGGAGAGCAGGCCGACGCCGGCGCCGATCACGACCGCCACCCCGCCCAGGACGGCCGCGCCAGCGCCCGTGAGAAGGGCCAGGGCGGCGAAGGCGACGAGTGAGATCTTCACCGCCCGGCCCGGAGCCCGGTCGAACAGGTTCCCGAGGTTGGCGGCCAGGGCCACGAGCACCGTGTCCGACAACAGCCGGGCCGGCGACGAACGCGCCACGGGCGCCACCACGACCACAGCCACCGCCGTCCCGACGACGAGCTTCACCATGCCCGTGGTGACCCGGCCACCGGCCAGGGCCTTCAGGTGCCCGCGGAAGCCCCGATCGCCACCGTCGCCGACCACGTCGTCGAGGAGGCCCAGGATCCCGAAGCCGGCAGCCGCGATCAGGACCAGGGCGCGGTTGCGGCTCATGCCCGCGGCGTCGCCGACGCCGAGGCTGCCCGCCGCGGCCCGCCCCGCCTCGACCACCATGGCGGCCAAGGGGATCAGGACGCCCACTGCGGTCGGTACCGCGAGCCCGCGGTAGTTGGTCCGGGCGAGGCCCGGAGCGGAGAAGAGCGGGCGGGTCGCCACCCAGCCCAGCCGGGCGGTGAGGAATCCCGCCACCAACGCTCCCACCAGGGCCGTCATCGCCGGGCCGCCGATGCCGGGATTGCCGGCTCCATCAGGACGGCCACCCGGTTCTCGCCTCGCGCCAGGGCGAGAAGGGCAAGGAAGGGGCCGACGTACACCAGCACCAGGGCGGTCACCACCACGCCGGAGTCGTTGACGGCCGCGCCCAGGATCCCAGTGGCTAGGGCCGCCACCACCCCGACCCGCATCGGCGAGCCGCGGGGCAGCAGGTCGGCCCCCCGCCGCTGGCGTACCAGCATCTCCAGCATGAACACGGCGATCACCGGCACCGTCCAGGTCCAGGCCGACGCGCCGAGGATCCTCAGGTTGACCTCTGCCTTGCGCGTCATCGTCGCCAGCAACGTGCCCGGCCCGTCCTCCCCGATGCTGACCACCTGGCGGCCCAGGTGGGTACGGGCCTCGGGCGGGCGGGACAGGTCGATGGCCGTGGCCAAGCCGAGGACGACCACGGTGGCGAGCACCACCCCGGCTACGAGACGCAAGGTCACACGCCTGCGGGCCAGGGCGAGAACGGTGAGAGCGAACACCGGCACGAGGGTGAGGATGCCGCCCACGTCGTCACCCAGCGAAGGAGCGCCGTCGACCACCACCACCAGGCCGAAGAGCACGGCCACGCTCACCAGGGCCTCGCGCCGGCGGGGGGCATGCTCGAAGTGGAGCACGGCGCCGAGCAGGCTGGCGGCCGCCAGCACCGCGAAGGCGCTGTTGCCCAGGCCGTAGAAGCGGCCGGCGGTGTGCGGCGAGTAACCCATGATGCTGGCTTGCTGGAGCCGACCACCGGTGGCCACGTCGACGATCAGCACGGCCGCCGTCGCGCCGAGAAGCCATGACAGAGACGAGAGGGTGTGACGGCGGGCCCGGGCGACGGCCGCCACTAGGAGGGAATCGATCACCAACAGGCCGACCGTGGCGGCGGCCAGGCCCCCACGGTCCACGCCGGGCACGGCCCGCAGGAGGAAGGTGGCCAGCGGAAAGGCGGCGAACGCCAGCACGACCAGCCGTAGCGGCGCCCGCCACCAGGGGTAGCCGGGCCGCCGACGGGAGAAGGCCACCATCGTCAGCAGGTAGACGAGCGCCTGGAGCGCGATGAAGGCAACGACCAGCGGCAGGTACACCCCTTCGCGGAAGGCGGCCGCCCGGTCGAGGTCCACCAGCCGCCTGGCATCGGGGACACCGGCCACGTAGCGCACGGGATGGCCCACCATGGCGACGGGGACCCGCGCCCCCAGCGCTCCGAGCACGGTGGGAGCCAGGTCGGTGAGAGCCACGAGGCCGAGGCGGCGGGTGGAGGGCGAGTGCAGGTAACCGGGCGTCACCCCCGCGCCGGCGGCCACCATCGGCGTCAACCTCCACTCCCGGCTGGGCGGAACGACCGACACGACGAGCACGACGGTGCGGGAGTCGAGGTCGGTGGTGAGTCGCCCGAGCAGCGCGTCGGTGTCGGCTAGGGCTCGGGTTCGCGCCTGCTCCACGAACCACGCCGGCGGGTCGAGGGCCTCGAGCGCCTTGGCCCGGGTCAGGTCGCCGGGGTCGACGAGCACCACGTCGGACACCCCGAGGAGCCGCCGCGTGGCCTCGACGATCCGGTCGGTGTGACCGCGCAGGCCGAACGACGCCGACGGGTCGGCAACGAGCACGTCGTCGTGGCCGACCAGACCGGCGTCCACCCGGCCGTCCCCGTCCATCACCGCCACCGCCGCCGGGCGCAGCCGCACGGGCCGGCCCTCGCCCTCGCCGGCCGGCACGGGGTCACTGAGGCCAAGGGCGAGGTCGGCGTTGCCCACCACCGCCGTCCGTTTGCCGGCGGCGTGCAGGGCCTGGCCGAGAGCTCCCGGGGCGGTCGGCAGGTTCCGCCCGGCGTTCGACCGCAGGGCGGCGACGGCCGGCACCCTGACCGGGGCGTCACCCTCGGCCTGGCCGTTGCCATCGGAAGCAGCCACCCGGCTACCGGCGCCGAGCGTGGCGTAGCCCTCGGTGACGGAGGGATGCCCCGAGCGGGTGCGGACGGTCATCGCCCCGAGGGCGCCGTCGTCGACCATCCGGTCGAGGTTCGGCATCCGTCCTCGGCCGAGGTCGTCCCACCCCAGCCCCGGGACGCCGACGATCAGCACCTTCGACGCCGCCCCCGCGGCAACGCTGTCGGCCTCCCACCGGCCGGCCGAGAAAAGGGCGGCGAGGAGGCCGATGGTCGTCGCCACGATGGTGACCACGGTCCTGATCCGCGGGGTCGTGAGGCGGGGCCACAGGGCCTGCACCACGTCGGCACCCTGGCGAGCCCGGTGGGCAAACCCCGACACCGTGCGCCCGGTGTGGCGGTGGTCCATCGGTACGGGGATCTCCACCACCCGGGCCCCGACCCAGCGGGCGTCGATGGTGAGCGCCGTCTCCAGGCCGAACCGCGGTGCCAGCACGAGGTCGCGAAGGAGGCTGGCGCGCACCGCCCGCTGGCCGGACAGGGGCGCCTCGACGCCCGACCCGGTGGCGCGACGTATCCCCGCGGCGGCCAGGTCCCTCACCATCCCGAGGCCGCCGCGGCCGCCCGCAGATGGGAGAACGCCGACGGTCATGTCGGCCTCACCGCGGAGCACCGGTCCCAGCAGGGCGCCGGCGGCCGCCGCCGTCGCTCCGACATCGGCGTCGACGAGCAGGTAGACGTCGGTCTCGGGCGTGGCCGCCACCCCGGCCGCGACCGCGCCGCCCTTGCCCTGGTTCGACGGCAACACGAGCACCCACGCCCCGGC
>JBOGIF010000202.1:0-24763 GCA_050742415.1 Acidimicrobiales bacterium
AGCCCGAAGCGCGCCGACTCGCGAGCACGGCGCGCGCCAGGGTGAGGACGGCCTGGACCTCCTCAGCGGTCTTCACGGTGATGGCTGCCTTGTCGCCTGCTGGAAGCCGAGTGAAGTGATGGCCGAGACGCAGCTGCTCGGCGACGGGGTAGCTCTCGTCGTGGAACTCGATCCGACCAGTCGACCGGTTGATTGAGAAAAGCCGAGCTGGCCCAAACCGGGATGGCACACGCACGTTTACGTAGTCCGGGACCACAGCCGGTGGCGTCTCGAGCCACGCTCCTATCTCGACGAGGCCAGCGACGATCTCTCGAAGGTCGTCGCGGCGCTCGGCGTCGACGTCCCGGAGCAGCCGCTCCTCGGTCTCCCGCTCGGCCGTCAGGCTAGGACGGTTCTCCAACCGCCTCAGCTCGTCCGCCGACGGCTCATACCGGGTGTCGCACTCGCAGTAGTCAGGAGCGTTGAAGCAGACGGGACAGAGCGGCACCCGGCCATCGTTCCACAGGGGTGAGGAGCGGGCGGTCGCCACGGGGTCGGCGCTGATAGCGTCCTAGAGATCGCAGAGATGGTATAGTCAGCGACATGGCTACCAAGGACTTCCTCGACGAAATGATCGCTGAGCGCACCAAGACAGACCCGGAGTTTCCCGCGCTGCTCGACGCCGCCATTCGGCGCCGTCAGCTCCTCGAGGGTCTCACGGCCGAGCGCGAGGCACTCGGGCTGTCACAGACGATTGTCGCCGCCCGGATGCACACCTCGCAGTCGGCCGTCGCCCGCCTCGAATCCGCCGAGATCGACGCCAAGCTGTCGACCGTTGAGCGTTACGCGGCCGCGTTGGGCAAGAAGATCAGCTGGGAGCTCGAGGACGCCTAGGTGGCTGGTGTCAAACGGGGTGATCGAGCGAGGACCGAAATCGACCTCCGCACAGGAGCGCTTCTGCGGCCCGCAAATCGAAAAAATGACTCCGACCGACCTACATTTTCGGGGGGTTCGGGTGCCTTTTCGGAGGCGTCCGCGAAAAACACCAGCCACCTAGCGCGTTCCGAATCACAGCGTTGTAACCTGACCCACATGAGTGACCGCCAGACTCTGCTCGGGACCCTCTGGGACCGCCAGGCAGCGGGCGCCGGCAGCCCCGACACGTTCGTGCGCGCCGAGTCTCCGACCACCCCCGGTCCCGTTACCCCGCCTCCGGCTCGCCCTCAGCCGAAGCCGGACTCTCCACCTGAGACCAGCGTGCGGGGGGAAGCGACCGCAGGTGACCGGATCACCGAGGTGCGAGGTGAGGCCCCCGCTCCTCCATCTCCGCCGCCTCCGCCTCGGCCGCCTCTGGAACCGGTCACGAAGGTCCGCGGTGAGGCGGCGACCTCCGACACGCGGGCGACCTGGACAGGAGTGCGTCGGTGACCGAGCCTCGGACCCTCCTTGGTGCGCTCTGGGACCGACAGGTCACAGGCGCCAGTGACCCGAGGACGGCTGTACGTGCTGAGTCCCCTTCGCCGTCGCCTCGACGGCCCACAGTTCCCGCTCCGTCGTCGCCGCGACCCGTCCCGCCTCCGGACGAGACCCGTACAAGGGGCGCTCGGCAGTTGGCCATCGATGCCATCCTTGATCCGAGCGAGAACGGTCGGGCGGTCGAGTCCGCAGCCGGTGGGCAAGCGGAAGCAGGCCAGGAAGCGTCGTGTGGCTTCTTCGAGGTCGGGTGATGCCCAGCCTCCTGAGTAGTCGCCGAGCGGTCCGATCCACCAGTCCCCGAACGGGGCCGCCTCGCGCAGCGGAAGGTACGGAAGAGTCGCGACGTAAGTGTTGGCGGATGCAGAGGTCATGCTCGAGGCACCACCGGGCAATTGCTCAGGGGGCAACGGTCACGTATCGGCGGCAGGGTTCTGCTGCGGTCGTCGAGAATGAGGATGAAGACGGTCCAAGGATGCCCGCCTGTCAGTAGACCACTCTACTACAGGCTGGAAACAGGCCTACTGAGCGGACAACGGGCTGGACGGGACCGCAGGTGGCGGCACACGTCAGGCCCTCCTGGACGGCAATATCGACATTGCTCCCGTTGAGGAACCGCAGGGGCAGGAGGCCGAAGAGGAGGCTCTCCAGCCCCAGCAGGAAGACGGCGGTGAGGAGCGCCTCGAGGGCGAACAGCCCGCGGCCCGCTCCCGGCCCGGCCGCGGCGGCCGACACCGGGCCTCGCGCGATCCACGCCGCGATCCCCACCAGGAGGATGAACAGGCACCCGGCCGCGGTGAGCCTGCCCTCGGTCTTCTCGTCCTCCTCGTTGCGGAACGTGAACCCGGCGATGAGCCCGAACAGGTAGCCGGGCAGGAAGTTCAGGAGCCGGGAGAAGCCCACGCAGGCGGCGGCCACGACGGCGCTCCCGGGCAGCACCGCCAACCGCCCCCACTGGCGGTAACGCGCGTACGAAACCAGATTGGCTGGTACCCCGAAGCCGAGCGACACCACGCCAAGACCACCGGCGATGCCGGCGGCCAGCGCGAAGGAAGAGACGTCCAGCCCGAAGTCCGGGTTGACAGCGGCGTAGAGAAGGCCCCCGATGGCCAGGAACACCCCGTACAGCACGCTCTGCCTGACGCGCCCGGCTGACGCCAGGGCTCGCCGCGGCCGGCGGAACCAGGCCCGTATCTCGCCGGAGTTCTCTTCGAAGGTGGCGTTGAACACCTCCGAAGGAAAGGCGATGAGGGCCAAAAGCGCGAGGGCCAGGCCTGCGCTCTTGGCGAGATCTTTCGGGTCGGTGGACATTGCCCGGGCTGGGGCAGCGCGGTCACGAAGGCGCTGCGGTGCGCCCCGCCCGTGACCCGGACGCTCGCTGTTGCTCGCACCTGGGTGCCCTTGGCGTTGCACGAGCTGGTGACCGTGTGGGCCCTACGAACGGGATGCCCCGGCCGTCGGGGGCCGTTCGGCCTCGCGTCAGGTGGCCTCCGGGCGAAGCGTTGGGAACAGGACCACGTCGCGAATGTTCGACACGTCGGCCAGGAGCATCACCAGGCGGTCGATGCCGATGCCCAGGCCGGCGGTGGGTGGCAGCCCGTATTCGAGGGCCCGCAGGTAGTCCTCGTCGACCGCCATCGCCTCGGCGTCGCCCGCCTTTCCTTGGGCGGCCTGGGCCTCGAAGCGGGAGCGCTGGTCGTCGGGGTCGACCAGCTCGCTGAAGGCGTTGGCCAGCTCCCGGCCCGCCACGATGGCCTCGAACCGCTCGACGTATCCCGGCTTGGAGCGGTGGCTCCGGGCGAGCGGGGATACCTCGGCCGGGTAGTCGAGCACGAAGACAGGTCCCCACAGCGCAGCCTCGGTGGTCTTCTCGTAGATCTCCAGCAGCAGCTTCCCCGGTCCCCACCAGCCCTCCACCGCGACCCCGGCGCCGAGTGCCACCCGTCGCAGCTCCTCGACCGGCATGGCCAAGTCGACTTCGATCCCTGCGTTCTCGGCCACCAGCTCCACCAGCGTCGCCCTCCGCCATGGGGGAGCCAGGTCCAGATCACGCCCTCCGTAGGTCAGGCGGGTGGTACCGCACAGCTCGGTGGCCAGGCGGGCGACGACCTCCTCGGTGAGGGCCATCAGGTCGGTGTAGTCGGCGTAGGCCTGGTACAGCTCCAGCATCGTGAACTCGGGGTTGTGGCGGGGCGACAGGCCCTCGTTGCGGAAGACGCGCCCGATCTCGAACACCCTTTCGAAGCCGCCCACGACTAGCCGTTTCAGGTACAGCTCTGGCGCTATTCGCAGGTAGAGGTCGGTGTCGAGGGCGTTGTGGTGGGTGACGAAGGGCCGGGCCAGCGCCCCACCTGGTACCGGTTGCAGGACGGGTGTCTCCACCTCGACGAAGCCGCGGTCCTCCAGCCAGCGACGGAGCAGGCTGAGGACTCGACTACGGAGGAGGAAGGCGCGCCGGGACTCGTCAGTGACCCACAGGTCGACGTAGCGCTGCCGGTAGCGGGTGTCGGGATCGGAGAGCCCGTGCCACTTGTCGGGGAACTGCCGTCGCGTCTCGGCCAGCACGACCCAGTCGCCGACCCGCACCGACAGCTCGCCCCTGCGGGTGGTCATCACCTCGCCGGTCACCCCGACCCAGTCTCCGAGCGAGAGGGCGCAGAACTCATCGAAGCGCGGCGTGTTGTCGGCGCGGGCGAACAGCTGGGCCCGCCCACTCGAGTCGGCGAGGGTCCCGAACGCGACCTTCCCCTGAACCCGCCGCAGCATCAGCCGGCCGGCGACCGAGACGGCCACCCCGGTCTCGCTGCCGGCGGGAAGTTCGCCATGACGGGCTCGTAGCTCGGCGGTCGTGGCGGTGCGTTCGAACCGGTAGGGAACGGCGGTCACTGGTTCCTCTCGAAGATGAGGCGCAGCCCTCTTAGCGTCAACCAAGGTTGATGATGGTCGATGCATCCGGCGTAGGAGTGCATCATCGCCGCGTATCCTCCGGTTGAGACGACGATCGAGGGTCCCAGCTCGTCACGGAAGCGACGAACCAGGCCGTCCACTGCGCCTCCGAACCCGTAGAAGGCGCCCGACTGGATCGACTCGACGGTCGTCTTGCCGATGACCCTTCGAGGCTGCGAGAGGCGTACCCGGGGGAGGGCGGCGGCTCGTGAGAACAAGGCATCGAGGCTGATCTCGATGCCGGGGAGTATGGCGCCGCCTAGGTACTCGCCGGCGGCAGAGGTGGCGTCGACCGTCGTGGCCGTGCCGAAGTCGACGATGATCGTGGGTCCTCCGTAGAGGTCGTGGGCGGCCACCGCGTTGGCGATCCGGTCGGCGCCCACCTCCTTCGGGTTGTCGTAGAGGATGGGCATGCCGGTCCGAATGCCGGGCTCGAGCACGATGGGCGGAGACCGGAGATAGCGCTCGGCCAGCTCGCGCAAGGCGGCGGTCAGTCGGGGCACGGTCGAGGAGACGACCATGCCCTCGACGTCGTCGAAGGACCTCGACCCGAGCCCCAGGAACTGCGACACCAGCAGGGCGTGCTCGTCGGATGTGCGCTCGGCACTGGTGGCGATGCGCCAGTGGTCCACCAGCTCCTCGCCGTCGAAGAGCCCTACGACCGTCTGGGTGTTCCCGGCGTCGACCGCCAGGAGCACTAGAGGTCGAGCCCGATGTCGAGGGCCGGCGCCGAGTGGGTGAGCGCCCCGACGGAGATGAGGTCGGCGCCGGTGGCGGCGTAGGCGGCGACGTTGGCGAGCGTTACGCCGCCAGAGACCTCCACCAGGACCCGACCGGCCACCGTTTCGACGCACTCGGCCACCTGGGCGGGCGACATGTTGTCGAGCAGCACCAACCCGGCACCGGCGTCGACGGCCCGCGCCACCTGATCGGCTGAGTCGCACTCGACCTGGAGGGGCACACCGGGCCACCGGGCGCGCGCCGCCGCGACTGCCTCCTCGATGGACATCCAGGCCAGGTGGTTGTCCTTCACCAGGATGCCGTCGGACAACGAGAAGCGGTGGTTGAGGCCGCCGCCGGCGCGCACCGCCGCCTTCTCCAATGCTCGGAGGCCCGGCGTGGTCTTGCGCGTGTCACGGATCGCCGCCCGACCGTCGGCCAGGTCGACGTAGAGACGGGTAAGGGTGGCGACGCCCGACAGGTGGCAAAGGAAGTTGAGTGCCGTCCGCTCGGCGGTGAGGACCGACGCCATCGGCCCGTATACCTCGGCAAGGTTTTCGCCGTGTTCGATCAGGTCGCCGTCGTCAGCCCGCCAATTGACCTGGATCTCCTTGTCGACCTGGGCGAACGCCTCGATGGCCGCGGCCCGGCCGGCCAGTACCCCGTCGGCCCGCGTGGCCAGGATCGCAGTGACGAACACGTCACGCGGCAGCAAGGCGCTGGTCAGGTCGCCGTCGGGTCCGAGGTCCTCCTCGAGCGCCCGAGCCACCGCGGCCCGCACGAGATGGCGGGGAGGCTGAGGATCCGGGCCGCCGGCCACAAGGCGCTTCTCGAACCTGGCCTCACCGATGGGGAAGTCGCTGCGTGTGTGGCAGCCGCGCGTCTCCTCCCGTGCGAGAGCCGCCCGGACCAGGGCCTGGCCAACCGTGATCAGGTTCCGCAGCTCGTTGGAGTCTGGCCCGTCCGCGTCTCCAGGCGCCGGTTCGGTAGAGAGCGAGCCGAGCACGGCGCTCGCCTCCGACAGCGATTCGCGGTCGCGCAGCACGCCGGCGCCTGTGGTCATCGCCCGGCCGAGCTCGGCCCGCAGCTTGGCCGGGTCTTCGCCACCGGATCGAACGTGCCCGAACCAGCCCTCGTCGGACGGCACGCGTAGGCACGTCCCGCCGAGCCACTCCTTCATGGCGCCCGTCGGCTGCGGGCCCTCGCGGCCGGCAGCCACCGCCTCCACCACCCGTGCCCCGAACACCATTCCTTCGAGCAGCGAGTTGGACGCCAGGCGGTTTGCGCCGTGGACGCCGGTACAGGCCGCCTCGCCCGCGGCCCAGAGGCCGGGCAGGGTGGTGCTGCCGTCGAGGTCGGTAAGCACGCCGCCGATCATGTAGTGGGCGGCGGGGGCGATAGGGAGCCAGTCCGACGCCGGGTCCAGCCCGGCCGCTGTGAGCGCGGCGGCGATAGTGGGGAACCGGTCGCCGAACCGCCCCAGCCCGGTGGCGTCGAGCCAGAGATGGTCCACCCCGTGCTCGAGCATCCGCCGGGTCATGGCCCTGGCCACCACGTCGCGCGGCTGGAGCTCGTCGACGAAGCGCTCGCCCCGGTCGTCGCGCAGGAGCGCTCCATGGCCTCTCAAAGCCTCCGAGAGCAGGGGCCTCGGAACCTGCGGGTGGTGCAGGGCGGTGGGGTGGAACTGTACGAACTCGAGGTCGGCGACGACAACACCGGCCCGTAGCGCCATCGCCACGCCGTCGCCGGTGGCGCCGTCGGGGTTGGTGGTGACGGCGTAGAGCTGCCCGGCGCCGCCCGTGGCCAGGAGGGTGTGGCGGGCCCGGACCTCGGTTCGGCGGCCGGCGGGGTCGAGGGCGAGGATGCCCCGGCACCTGCCTCCCTCCACCAGGAGGTCGACGGCGAACCACCGTTCCATCACCGATGCCGCCGTGGCCCGGACGGCGTCCACCAGGGCTCTCTCGATCTCGGCTCCGGTGGCGGCCCCGCCGGCGTGTACCACCCGGGCCACGGAGTGCCCGCCTTCGCGGGCCAGGGCCAAGCCCCCGCCGGCCTCTTTGTCGAACACCGCGCCCAGGGCGATCAGATCCTGGACCCGGCCCGGGCCCTCGTCCACCAGCACCCTCACGGCATCGACGTCGCACAAGCCCGCACCCGCAGCCAAGGTGTCGGCCAGGTGAAGGTCGGTCGAGTCCGGGTCGCCGCCAAGGACGGCAGCGACGCCGCCCTGGGCCCACCGGGTAGCGGTCTGGGAGAGCTCGCCCTTGGTCAGCACCCCCACTCGCGCTCCCTGCCGCCGGGCCGCCTGCACGGCGGCTGACAGCCCTGCCACGCCGCTGCCGAGCACCAGAAGGTCGAGCATGCCGCTAGATCGCCCGGTTCTCGCCGTCCACCAGCACGACGGTGGGCGCCAGGCCGTCGAGCTCGGAGTCCTCGTAGTCGGCGTAGGTCAGGACGATCACCAGGTGGCCGGGCTCGACCAGCCTGGCGGCCGCGCCGTTCAGCTGCACCTGCCCGGGCTCGCCGGGTATGGCGTAGGTCTCGAAGCGCGCGCCGTTGTCGATGTCGAGCACGGCGACCTGCTCCCACTCGAGGATGTCGGCCCGCTTCATGAGCTCGGTGTCGAGCGAGATGGACCCGACATAGCCGACGTCGGCGCCGGTGACGGTGGCCCGGTGGATCTTCGATTTCATCATCCGCCGGCGCATCTAGGTCCCCGCTCCCACGTTGTCGATGAGGCGTGTGGACCCGATCCGGGCGGCGATCACGAGCCTGGCATCGCCAGCGACCTCGGCGAGTGGGGCCACGGTGGTGGCGTCGACGACCTCGGCGTAGTCCAAGTCGGCCAGCGGCTCGGCCGCCACCATCTCGCCCATGCGGCGGCGGAGCCTTTCACTGTTTCGCTCGCCGGCTCGAACGGCCTCGGCCGCAGCCGTGAGGGCCCGGTGGAGCACGGGGGCAGCGGCGCGCTCAGGCCCGGACAGGTACTGGTTGCGGCTGGAGCAGGCCAGACCGTCGGGCTCCCGGACGGTGGCGCAGCCCACCACCTCGGCCGGTAAGGCGAGGTCGGCCACCAGGCGGCGCACGACCAGCAGCTGCTGGTAGTCCTTCTCGCCGAAGTAGGCCCGGCATGGCCCGGCCAGGCCCAGCAGAGTGGTGACCACTGTGGCCACGCCCGTGAAGTGGCCCGGTCTCGACGCCCCCTCGAGCATCTCGGAGAGCCCGGCGACGCGGACATCAGTTGCTGGAGCCCCGCCCGGCCACAGGTCGCCGACCTCTGGGGCGAAGACGACGTCGGCCCCAGCCTCGGTGGCGAGCGCCATGTCGGATTCGAGGTGGCGCGGGTAGCGGGAGTGGTCCTCTTCCGGACCGAACTGGAGGGGGTTCACGAAGATGCTGACCGCAGTCAGCCCACACTCGGTTGCCGACCGGCGGATCAGTGAGGCATGGCCGCGGTGGAGGGCGCCCATGGTGGGCACCAAGCCGACCACGTGTCCGCGCTCGCGGGCTCCGTCGAGCTCCTTGCGTAGGAGCTCCCGATCCTGAACGAGTGCCATCTCTCGCTCCTCACACGTTCCGGCCCCGGTCGGGTGCCGTTCGTCGAGCTAGAGCCTACCGGCCGGCCGTACCTCGCCGGACGCCCGCGCCAGCGACTCCTCGGAAACCAGCTCGGGCGCGAGGTCGGAAAGGGGGACGAGGACGAAACGGCGCTCGGCCATACCGGGGTGGGGGACCACCAGGTCCGGCTCGTCGACCTTCAGGTCGCCGACCAGGAGGACGTCGACGTCGAGGGTCCGACGGCCGTGGCGCTCCCCCCGCTGACGGCCAGCGGCCTCCTCCAGGGCCTGTGCCGTCTCGAGCAGCTCTCGGGGCGAGCGTTCGGTGTCCAGCTCGACCACGACGTTCAGGTGATCGCGCTGACCTGGTGGACCTCCGACCGGCTCGGTCTCGTAGACGGGCGAAACGGCGACCGCCTCGGTGAGCGCGGCAACCGCTTCGCTAAGGTGCCGGCGGCGGTCACCGACGTTGGAGCCAAGGCCGAGGAAGGCTCTCAAACTCGGCTTTCAGGGCCGGGTGATGCGGACACCGGCCGAGACCATGTCGACCGGGACCGGCGGCCTCAGCTTGCGCACCGCCACCGTGACCGACAGCACCTTGGCGTCGGCCCCGATCTCGGCGGCTATGCGCTCTGCGAGCCGCTCCAGCAACCGGTGCCGTTCGACGGTGACGACCCGAGCGACGATGGTGACCAGCCGGGCGTAGTCGAGGGTCTCCATGAGGTCGTCGGTGGCGGCTGCTCGTGCCAGGTCGGCTTCCACCTCCACGTCGATCTCGAAAGGTTGGGCCGACTCTTGCTCGCCTTCGAGTGCGCCGTGGTGGCCGAGCAGCCGGAGGCCCCGTAGCTCGATCCGGTCGGGCATCGACCGTTCAGAAGGACTCGGTCGAGCCGGCCAACCCGACTGCGACGGACACCAGCTCGCGGCCGGGACTGCCCATCTGGCGCTGGTTGATCCGCTCGACGACGGAGATGGCCTCGGCCGGCATCGGCACCAGCTTCGCCCACACGAGATAGCCGGCGACGACGCCGAGCAACCGGTCTCCCATCTCCTCCTGGTGGATGAGCAGCTTCTCCCCATTGCCGAGCCATGTCGCAATCCGGGTGTAGAGGTCGGCCAGAAGCGGCCTGGGGTCGTCGTGGCGCCCGAAGGGAAGATGCTCCGATGCCACCCCGAGCTCCTCGTAGGCGTGCAAGTTGTGCGGCGACGGGAGCAGCGAGATCACCCGATCGAACCGCTGCTCGCGGATCCAGATGATCTCCTCCTGGCGCCGCACCGGGCGGTGCGAGCGGGCGTAGCCGCCGGGCCTCTCGCTTATGGCGATCTGGTCCTTGATTATCCAGGCGAAGTTCCTGGGCGCGATCCCTGCTGCCCACTTGCCCTTCATGGAGACCTCACGTCGTTCGGCTCGACCAGGCGCGCTGCCTGCACGGCGGCGGAGACGTCGTGGACCCGCACCATGGCCGCGCCCCTCGACATCGCCCAGGTCGCCGTCGCCAGGGACGCTTCGGCGCGATCCTCTACGCCGAGCTCCACGCCCGGCTCCAGCCGCGAGAGGAGGCTCTTGCGGCTGGTCCCGACTAGCACGGGGAAGCCCCGGCCGACGAGAAGGTCGAGGTGCCGGAGCAACGCGAGGCTGTGGGCGGCCGTCTTGCCGAACCCGATCCCCGGGTCCACCCAGACCTCGGTCACGCCCTGAGCCCGAGCCCGGGCGGCCCTGGCTGCCAGGAACTCGCCGACCTCGCCCACCACGTCGTCGTAATGGGGGCCGCGCTGCATGGTGGCGGGGGTGCCCTGCATGTGCATGGCCACCCACCCCACCCCGGCGTCGGCTGCGACCTCGGACAGGGAGGCAGACACGTCGTTCACCAGGGTGGCGCCCGCACCGATGGCGGCCTCGGCCACCACTGCCTTGCGGGTGTCGATCGAGACCCGCACGCGTTGGGCCAGGGCTTCGACCACCGGCATCACGCGACGGCACTCCTCGTCCGCCTCCACCGGCTCGGCTCCCGGCCTGGTGCTCTCGCCGCCCACGTCGACCACATCGGCTCCTTCGGCCACCATCTCCAGCCCGCGGGCCACTGCCGCCTCGGGGTCGAACCAGCGCCCACCGTCGGAGAATGAGTCGGGAGTGACATTGAGCACTCCCATCACCAACGGGCGTAGCCGCACAGTTGCTCAGAGTAGTGGTGCCAGCCGGGGCTCAACGGCGGCCGTGGATGAACTGCAGGGCCTCGGCGCGCGTGGCCGGGTTGTCCCGGAATACGCCTCGCACAGCCGAGGTGACAGTGGTCGTGCCCGGTTTCTGCACCCCGCGCATCGACATGCACAGGTGCTCCGCCTCGACCACGACCAGCACCCCCCTGGGCTTCAGGGTCTTCTCGATCTCGTCGGCCACCTGGGTGGTGAGGCGCTCCTGCACCTGGGGCCGCCGCGAGTACGACTCGACCAGCCTCACCAGCTTCGAGAGGCCGGTGATGTGCCCGCTCTCGTTCGGTATGTAGGCGACATGTGCCTTGCCAATGAAGGGCACCAGGTGGTGCTCACAGCTGCTGAAGAGGGCGATGTCGCGGACCATCACCATCTCGTCGTGGTCGGCGGCGAACATCACGGAAAGGTGCTCGTCGGGAGCGGTGCGAAGGCCGGCGAAGATCTCCACGTACATGTCGGCCACCCGCTCCGGCGTGCGGGCCAGCCCGTCTCGGTCGGGGTCCTCCCCTATCGCCAGAAGGATCTCGCGGACCGCGCTTGCGATCCGGGCCCGGTCGAACACGGGCGGGCCCTCCAACGCTTCTAGGGCCGGTCGATGGGGCGGAGGTGGCCGATGACCGCCGCCGCCTCACGCCGTGGCCGGGTGCCGACCCCGGCCAACAGCGCCGTGACCTCCGGGGTGTCGAGCGTTTCCGTGGCCACTAGCGCCTCGGCCAGCTCGTCGAGCGTCTCGCGGTGGGCGACGAGGATCTCCATGGCCTCGGCATGGGCTTCGTCGATGAGGCGCCGGACCTCGCTGTCGATGCGGGCGGCCACCTCGTCGGAGTAGTTCGGCTGGTGCCCGAGATCGCGGCCCAGGAACACCTCGCCGCCGACGTGGCCGAGCTGCTGGGGCCCGATGACGTCGCTCATGCCGTACTCGGTGACCATCGCCCGGGCGATCTGGGTGGCGCGCTCGATGTCGTTCTGGGCTCCGGTCGTCGGGTCCTGGAATATGAGCTCCTCGGCGGTGCGGCCGCCCATGAGCATCGCCAGCTGGTCCCGCAGGGCCGAGCGGGTGACCAGGTACTTGTCCTCGGTGGGAAGCGCGAGGGTCCAGCCGAGGGCCTTGCCCCGGGCGATGATCGAGATCTTGTGGATGGGGTCGGCGTCGGGCAGGGCATGGCCGACGAGCGCGTGGCCGCCCTCGTGGTAAGCGATCACCCGCTTCTCCTTCTCGGAGATGAGACGCGATCTCCGTTCCGGCCCGGCGATGACGCGGTCGATCGCCTCCTCCAGCTGGGGCATGCCGATCTTCTCGAAGCCGCGCCGGGCGGTCAGCAGGGCGGCCTCGTTAAGCAGGTTGGCCAGGTCGGCACCCGTGAACCCGGGGGTCCGTCGGGCCAGCACCTCCATGTCGATGCCCTCGGCCAGCGGCTTGCCTCTGCTGTGCACCTCGAGGATCGCCCGGCGGCCCTTCAGGTCCGGCCGGTCCACCACTATCTGTCGGTCGAAGCGGCCGGGCCGCAGGAGGGCGGGGTCGAGGATGTCGGGCCGGTTGGTGGCGGCGATCAGGATCACCCCCACCTTGGCGTCGAACCCGTCCATCTCCACGAGGAGCTGGTTGAGGGTCTGTTCCCGCTCGTCGTGGCCGCCACCGAGCCCGGCGCCCCGGTGGCGACCGACCGCGTCGATCTCGTCGACGAAGACGATCGCCGGCGCATTGGCCTTCGCCTGCTCGAACAGGTCCCTCACCCGGCTGGCCCCGACCCCCACGAACATCTCCACGAAGTCGGAGCCCGATATCGAGAAGAACGGCACTCCCGCCTCGCCAGCCACGGCCCGGGCCAAGAGGGTCTTCCCGGTGCCCGGTGGGCCATAGAGCAGGACACCCTTGGGGATCTTGGCGCCCATGGACAAGAAGCGAGCCGGGGCCTCCAGGAACTCCTTGATCTCCTGTAGCTCCTCCACCGCCTCGTCGGCCCCGGCCACCTCGTCGAAGGTCGTCTTCGGCTCGTCCTTCGACACCTGCTTGGGCTTGGCCTTGCCGAACTGCATGACCCGGCTGCCGCCACCCTGCATGCTGTTCATTACGAAGACGAAGGCGCCGATCAGCAGCAGCACGGGCAGCAAGGTCTGGAGCAGCGACCACCAGATGGGGTCCTTGCGGTGGTCGACCTTCACCTCCACGCCAGGGGCGGCCCGGAGCTGAGCGACGACCCGCTCGGCGTCGTCGACCACGTAGCTCACCTTGTAACGGGCGCCGGTCTTCAGGCTGCCGGTGATGTTGCCGTTGCGGTCGTCGATCACCGCGGTGCGGACCTGGTGGGCAGCCACCCGTTGCTCGAACTGGTCGAGGCGGAGCTGCTGGGTGCTGTCCCCAGATCTGGCGACCAGGCCTACGGCCAGGACGGCGGCCAACGCCAGGGCGACGTAGGGCAGGGGGCTGCGGAGGACCTTCTTCACAGGCGCCAGGGTAATGGCCCTCTACGGCGCCTCTTCGCCGGCGTAGACGCAGACGTAGGGGAGGTTGCGGTAGCGCTCGCCCACGTCGAGCCCGTAGCCGATGACGAAGTCGGGCGGGATCGTGAACCCGACGTAGTTCAGCCCCGGATCATGCTTCTGGAGTCCCTTTCGCACCAGCAAGGCGCAGACCTCCAGGCTGGCGGGTCGGCGGGCCAGGAGGTTCTTGCGGACGTACGAAAGCGTCAGCCCGCTGTCGACCACGTCCTCCACGAGCACTACGTGGCGGTCGGTCAGGTCCAGGTCGAGGTCCTTGACCAGGCGGACCACGCCGCTCGTCTTGGTGGCGCTCCCGTAGGACGACACGGCCATGAAATCGAACTCCACCGGCAGGTTGATCGACCTGGCGAGGTCGCTCATGAACACGAAGGCGCCCTTGAGCACGCCGACGAGCAGCAGCGGGCTCCTATCCGCGTAGTCGGCCGTGATCTCCTTGCCCAGTGCTGCCACGCGCTCGCGCAGCTGCGCCTCGGTCACGACCACCTGGCCGATGTTCGGGTCGCCGTCTGGCGTCATCGCTCGGAGAAGCTACCGGCCCGCTTCGATGCGGAGCCGACCACCGCTGCGCGACACCCTTCGCCCGGCCCCCACCTCGGTCGCCCGGACCTCCCCCCGGGCCACTGCCAGCGTGCGCTCGACGGCGTCGCCACCCGGGGGATGGTCCTGGCCCACGTACAGCCAGCGACGCACCGCGCGGCGGGACAAGGCCAAAGGTGCGGCGGCGAGGCCGCGGGCGTCGGTCACGTCGAGAGCAGCCGCCAGCTCGTCGAGAAGCTCGGCCTCGTTCCGCAACACACCGGCCTGCCGGGCCAGCACGGCGGCCACGTCGCGTTCGGCGATGGCATCGAGCAGGGGGAGCAGCTCGTGGCGAACGCGGTTGCGGCGGTGGACGGGGTCGTCGTTCGAGGGGTCTACCACGGGCCTCAGGCCCAGCGACTGGCACAGCTCGTGGGTCTCCGCTCGCCGGAGCCCCAGGATCGGGTGCCGGGCCGGAGTCATGGCTGCCAGGCCGTCCAGGCCGGCGCCCCGCATGAGGTTCAGCAGCACGGTCTCGGCCTGGTCGTCGGCCGTGTGTCCCGTAAGCACGTCAGGCGGCAGCACCGAGTACCGGGCGGCTCTGGCCCTTTCCTCCAGGTTCGGGCCTGGCTCCACGGCGGAGCGCTCGGAGCGGAAGTCGGCACCCACCAGGATCGCCGCCTCCCTGACCACGTCGGCCTCGGCGTCGGAGCCAGAGCGCAGGCCGTGGTCTACGTGGACGGCCGTCGCGCGGCAACCGGCAGCGGCGGCGAGCATCAGCAGAGCTAGCGAGTCGGCGCCGCCCGATACCGCGCACGTGACCGGCGTGCCCGCTGGCGGGAAGGTGGTGCGAGGTAGCAGCCGGTCGGTCTCGGCCGTCCGTCCCTGCCGATCGCCTGGCCCCGTCTCGGCGAACCCGGTCACCGGCTCGCCGGTCACGGGGTCACGTCGTCAGCTGGCGGCCACCTCGGCCGCGACAACTCGATCGAGCCAGGACTGCGGGTCTCGAATCTCGCCCAGGTCCGGTAGCCACTCCGGTCCCCTCCACAGCAGCTCGACGTTCGTCGCGCCGGCCTTCTGGATAGCCTCGAGGAACTTCTCGCCCTCCTCGTACTGGCGCAGCTTGGCCTCGACGCCGACGAGGCGCTGCACGAGGCGCGCCGCTCCACCCGACTGGCGCCGCTGGTGCAGCACCTGCTGGAACCGGCTGGCGCTCGGCACCCGATCGGCTCCGGCGCGGTCCATGGTGATGTCGCCGTGGCCCTCCAGCACGCTCATGAGGCCCTGGATCTTGTTCAGGAGCACCTTCTGCTCCGGGCTGGCGAGGAGCGCGACGAGACCTTCGTCGAGGGGGTGCTGGCCGGCGCGCACCTGCTCTGCCGCGCGACGCACGGCACTCAGGAAGCGCTTGGGATCCGGCTCGAAGCTGGCCATGCTGGAGTCGACGAGCGAGAGGAAGTACGGGCGCAGCCACGGAACCCCGGTGAACTGGGCGCGGTGCGTCAGCTCGTGCAGGGCCAGCCACAGCCGGAACTCGCGGGGCGGGAAGGCGTAGCGCTTCTCCAGGCCCAAGATGTTGGGGCCGACGTAGTAGACGATGTCCTGGTCGTGGGGGTTCTCGTTCTCCACGATGAGCATGTCGTACTGGCCGAGCACCCGCGTCGACATCCAGCCGAGCAGCGCTCCCACCTCGGCGCCGGCGATGCTGCGGCCGACGGGCGCCAGCGCGCTCGACGACATGCGCTCACCCAGGCGATCCGTGAACGGGCGCAGGAGCCGTTGGAACGACGCCAGGTTCGCTCGGATCCAGCCCGGCCGGTCGGTCACTCGCACCCGGGCCGGCCCGGCGGCCGACCGCAGTCCCGTCTCGGCCTCCACCAGCCGCTCGGCCTCCGCGGTACAGGCTTCGAAGTCGGGCTCCAGTGACGATGCGTGGTACGAGTCCGCCAGGGGCTCGTGACCGGCTACGCGGATCGCCACCCGTTCGGCGGTGTCCCACGCGATGGGGCCCTCCGAGGCGCCGTTCACGGTCAACTCTTCTCCTCCTCGCTCAGGTGCGCTAGGTCTTCGGGTACTTGGGAGCGACGACCTTGACGAGATAGGCGAGCATGGCTCCGGCGAGTCCCAGCAGCGACACGACCACGAGCGGCAGCGCGATCCAATAGGTCCAGGGCTTGGCGGCAGCTAGCAGGTCCACACGGCGACTGTACCGGGACGGCCCAGTGGCCCCGACGCTGTCCGGTTGCTCAGGCGATCTTCTTGCCCCTGACACGCGGGACGGTCATCGGTTCGTGCTGGTAGCAGTAGGACCCGTCGTTGTAGATCGAGAGCCGGGTCTGGCAGTCCAGATGGCGGCACACCCGGCCGGACCTGAACTTCCTCGACGGCACGTCGGTGCCCGAGATCGGGTGAGCCCCCAGCGAGGTGTCGGACATGCCCTCGGCAACGACGGGGCGGGAGGCTCTATTCCTGGAGCTTCCGCAGCGCTTCCGCCACCCGGACACGAAGCGACTCGGGAACGCTTTCCCGGCACTTGTGGGCTATCACCGTTCGCAGCTCCACCTCGAAGTCGAAGGCGTCGAAGCACGGCGGGCAGTCGTCGAGGTGCCTCCGGATGACGATCCGCCGCTCCTCGGTGAGCTCGCCGTCGATGTAGTGGTAGAGCATGTCCACCGCCTCGACGCAGTGCCATTCGCCGGTCGGATCGGTCATCGGTGCGTCACCCTTTGGGGTTCCCCTCGGCGGTCGGCACCAGCCCTCGCTGGCGTCCGAACTCGTACAACCGCTTCTGGAGGGCCCTTCTTCCGCGATGCAGACGGCTCATCACAGTGCCGATGGGAACGTCGAGGATCTCGGCGATCTCCTTGTAGGAAAACCCCTCCACGTCGCCGAGCAGGACGGTCATGCGGAACTGCTCGGGCAGCGCCTCGATCGCCTCCTTGACCTCCGTCTCGGTGAAGCGGTCGAGCACCTCGTCCTCGGCGCTGCGTCCCAGGTCCCCACCGGCCGATGGCGCTAGGCGGTGGTAGAGGTACAGGCTCTCCAGGTCTTCGATGTCGGCTTCTTCGGGTCGGCGCTTCTTGGCCCGGTAGATGTTGATGTAGGTGTTCGTCAGGATCCGGTAGAGCCAGGCCTTCAGGTTGGTGCCCTCCTGGAACCCCCCGAAACCCCTGTAGGCCTTCAGGTAGGTCTCCTGGACCAGGTCTTCGGCATCGGCCGGGTTGCGGGTCATTCGGAGGGCAGCCGTGTAGAGCGAGCCCATGAACGGCATCGCCTGTTCCGCGAAGGTCGCCTGGTCGGCCACGGCTAGACGCTAGCTGTCGCGGGTCACCGCCAAGTTGGGCAAGGCTCCCGCGCCCGGAGATCTCCAACGGTTGTACCATTGACATGCTCCGGGTCCGCCCCCGGAAGCAGCGGGTGGTCGAGGCGTTGGTGTAGGTCCCGCCCCTCCCAGCGCCTCCCACCCAGGGTTCGGAGGATCCGTTGGTAGGCTGAGCGAGCTTCCAGCGAGCTTGAAGCCGTACTTGCCATGAAGAACGACGGTTAGCCCAGCAACTGCATAATCTGGTCGGATGGCCAACCTGTCTTACCGGCCTGGGCAGATCGCGGACCTGCTCGGGGTGAGCGTCGACACCGTCCGACGGTGGGCCGACTCTGGGCGGCTCGCCACCCATCGCACCGAGGGTGGTCAGCGGCTGATCGATGGCGCCGATCTGGTTCGCTTCCTCCAGGAGGGCACGGTCGCCACGGCCGAGCCGGACATGATCGTGGCCCGCTCGGCCCGCAACCGGTTCACGGGAATCGTGACGCGAGTGGACAAGGACACGATCGTCGCCAAGGTCGAGATTCAAGCCGGCCCCCATCGCATCGTGTCCCTGATGACCCGGGAGGCGGCCGACGAGCTCGAGCTTGTTCCCGGGATGCTGGCGGTCGCGTCCGTGAAGTCGACCTCGGTGGTCGTCGAGATCCCTCCCTCGTGACCCGGCCCGCGACGCGGTTCGTCATCCTCAGGGTTCTCTCGGCGATGGTCGTGGCGGCCGCTTGTGGCGTGGGCGATCGGGGCGATGGATCGGTCGTGAAGCTGTCCCACGCCGGCTCGCTCGCCGGCGTGATGAGCAACCCGGTCAACCCCAAGAACTTTGGGGCCGCGTTCGGCGTTGCCGCCGGCTACCGCCTTCGAGCATCCGGGGCCGGGTCGGGGGCGTTGCGTGACCGCATCAAGAGCGGGGCCGGAGCAGGGGCGAGGCCTGACGTGTTCATTAGCGCCGACCCGGCAGCGACCGCCTCTCTCGACGCCCCCAGCAGCCCCGGCGGTCCCCACTGGTTGTCGTGGTGGGTGAACTGGGCGCGGACCGAGGTCGTCATCGGTTGGAGCCCGCTGAGCCCGTTCGCCGGGGCATTTGAGGACGCCAAGGCCGGCCGTCGGACCTGGGAGTCGGTGCTGGACCCCGAGACTGGGCCGGCGCCGAAGTTGGGGCGCACCGATCCCGATGTCGACCCCAAGGGTTACCGGACGCTGTTCACCTTTCAGCTGGACGAGGCCCGGAGGGTCGCTGGCGGCGAGGTGGCGGCGGACGGGTTCCGTAGTCGGGTCCTTGGGGCCGCCCGTTGTGGCCTTCCCTCGGCCCCCGCCTGCCCGGGCGGAAGCCCGCAGATCTTCGACGAGGCGACCGAGCTGGTGCCCAGGATCCTGAACGCCCAGCTCGACGTCGGGATCTTCTACACAGTCGAGGCCATCGAAGCCGGCATTCCTTATATGGCCCTCGACCCGGCGATCAACCTGGGAGACCCCGCCCGTACCTACTCGCCCGACGCGCTGGGCAACCCGGTCCGGTACTGCAAATCGACCAGCACCTGCCCGTCCCCGATGGCGTACTCGACTGCCGGGACGATCGTCTACACGGTGTCGGTGCTGCAGCCCAATCCTGCTGCCACCAACGGGCCCATCGCGGTGAACCACGAGGGAGCCGAGGCCTTCGTGCGCTTTCTGCTCGACGGTGGCCAGGGCATCCTCCTCAACCAGGGTCTCTTGGCGACTCCTCATGTGTTGTCGGGCTCGGGCGGTCTCGCCGCGGTGCCGGAGTCGATCAAGCCACTCGTCGCCTAGCCATGCGACGCGCCTCGTCCCGTTTTTCGGGCTCGGTGCCCACGGCCTGGCTCTTGGCCGGCGGGCTTTTGCTCGCGTTCATGGTGGGGCCCCTGGTGGCCCTGGCGGCCGAGCTCCCGAGAATCGCCCGCTCCGACTTCTTGGACGTGCCCGGGGGAATACGCCCGGCGACCGGCGCGGCCCTCTGGGTCTCGCTGCGCACCGCTACCGTCGCCGTCGCCATCGTGGCTCTGCTCGGCGTGCCGTTGGGGGTGTGGCTGGCTCGTACGCGGTCACGATGGCGTCACGCCGTGACCGTTGCCGTCCTCGTGCCCCTGGCGCTGCCGCCGGTGGTCGCCGGCCTGGTCCTGCTGATGTTCGTCGGCCGGGCCGGCACGCTCGGGCCCCTCCTGAGCCATCTCGGGATCAGTGTGGGCGAGACGCTCCTCGGCTCGACGCTGGCTCAGATGTACGTGGCTGCACCTTTCGTGGTCATCGCCACCCGGGCGGCGGTGGCCGACGTCGCCCCCGAGATAGAGGATGCCGCCCGTACCCTCGGCTGCGGACCCGGAAGGGCATTGACCCGGGTCCTCCTCCCTGCCGCCCGGCGTGGGCTCGTCCTCGGCTTGGTGCTCGGCTGGGTACGGGTGCTCGGCGAGTACGGCGCCACCGCGATCGTGGCCAACTACCCGTTCACGCTCCCGGTACTGACCTACGCGAACCTCCAGAGCGGGGGGATCGACCCGGCCATCCCCCCGGCCGTAGTCCTGGGCATGGTCGCGACCGCGGCCGCCGGCATCGTCCTGTGGCTAACCGTGGACCGGACGCCCTCGGCGCCGGCGGTCGCGTTCCCCGTGGTCGGATACGCGACCGCCTTCGAGAGGATCGGCGGCCCGAGGCGGACCGCTACTACCTCGGGCGAAGGGCTGTCGGTCGACGTCGGTTTGGTGGAAGGCGACTTCGGCCTCGACGTCGCCTTCGAAGCCCGTCCAGGCATTACGGCGATCCTCGGGCCCTCGGGAGCGGGGAAGTCACTGACGCTCAAGGCCATTGCCGGCCTGCTTCCCTTGGAGCGCGGGCACGTTTGTCTCGGTGGCGAGCACCTCGCGGACGTCGCCCGAGGCATCGATCTGCCGCCTGAGCGCCGACGGCTGGGCTACGTCAGCCAAGGTGACTCTCTGTTCAGCCACATGAGCGTGGCCGGCAACGTCGGATTCGGGCTGTGGAGGCTTCCCCGGGCCGAGAGGAAGCGTCGGGTGGCCGAGCTGCTCGGGGCCTTTGCCATCGGGCCACGCATGGACGCCCGTACCCCGACGCTGTCCGGTGGCGAGCGCCAGCGGGTGGCACTCGCCCGGGCGGTGGCGCCGGGACCAGACGCCCTCCTGCTCGACGAGCCCTTCGGGGCCCTCGATGCGCCGCTGCGACACCGGGCCCGTCGGGTGGTGAGCGCCCTGAGCGTCGACCACGGAATACCGGTCGTGCTGGTCACTCATGACCGCGACGACGTGGAGGACCTAGCCGACCACGTCGTGGTGATGGGCCGTGGTCGGGTGCTTCAGTCGGGCCTCACCGTGGAGGTCTTCTCCCGACCAGCCAGCGCCGAGGTCGCTGCACTCGTCGGAATGGCGAACCTCGTCACCGTGCATGGCCTCGATGCCCGTGGTGACGGGCGGGTGAACGTGACGACCGACTGGGGCGACGTGTCGGTGGAGGCGCCGGCGGGCGATCTCACGTGCCCGGGCTGGGGCCTCGCGGTGCCCGCCGATGCTGTCGAGCTGGTCGCGGGCGGCAATTCGGCCGGGCTCGCGGTCGGCCGGGTGCTGGCCGTGCGGCCCCGGGTGAAGGGCTGGGCGATCCGGGTGGAGCACCTCGGCGGGGAGACCCTCGACGTGATGACCCGGATACCGGCCCCGATCACGACAGGAACCGACTGCGGCGTTCGCCTGGACGGAGGACGGAGCGTCTTGGTGCGAGCCGCTGGGCAACCGACGGCCCCACCTCTCCGAGCCGGCCACCAACCCGGATGTTGAGGCTCGTGGAACCGCGATGGCCGACGTGCTTCGCCCCTACCATGGACGCTACGTGGCCCGAATGGACGGCCGGGTACTTGTCGACACTGACTCGCGTCAGGCAGGTACCGGGGCCTGGTTGCGACAGCACCACATCGAAGGCGCGGCCGTCTTTCGCGTCCCGGTCGACCCGACGGTCGACAGCGGTAACCACGGGGTTTGAGGTTCCGGTTCGAGCGCCTTCCCGGCTCGGTCATCGACACCGCTCGACCCGCCCTCGAAGTAACGGCGGTAGGACCATCGGCCACGCTCACCACGATGTGCCTCATAGACACGGATCCTGTCGTCTGCTCCGTCCGGGCCCACCCACCTCAAGCTTGAAGCTTCTGGGCCGCTGTATCCACAACCGAGGGCCCTGGTCACGTTTCTCGAGTTCCCGAATCCAGCTCGGATTGCGCAGCACGACGAGCTCAACCTGGCCACTCAGCGTCGCCGGCTGGGGAGTGCAGAAGATCACCTCGGCGCCGTGGTCGAGATGCACTCCTGCCCGAGTGTGCATCGCCCGGAAGTCATCGTCGGTCGTGACCAGCACATGCGCCTCCGCATGACACCAGCGAGCGATCTCATCGTCGGCCGCTCCGTGGCCAAGTTGAGCACCCGAAGCCCAGTTTCCGAGTTCATGAACCAGTTGCACGTGGTTCACGGCGAACTCGAGGATCGGAAGGGCGCGTCCAAGCTTCCAGCTGAAGTTCTCATCAAGAAGGAATCGGACCTCTCGCCTACGCCGCGAGGTAGTCCCTCACCCCGACCACCTGCTCCACCCTCAAGCCGTGCCAGTCGGCTACCTCATCGACACTCGCGGCTTCGAGCTCGGCGGCGATGGTTGATACCGGAACTCGAGTTCCCTTGACCACTGGGGCACCGAAGCGGACCTTCGGATCCATCTCGACCCACTGGCCGAGCCCCCAACGCGCCGCTACACCGTCCTCGTACCGGATCTCCGATGCGAATGTGGCGATCGCGGGGGTCCAGGCAAGGTGCTGCAGGCGCCTACCGCGGATTTCGAGCACACTGTCATCAGCAGGGTTGACCTGGCACCAGATGGACGAGCCGTCCGTGAAGAACCGCTGGTGAGCGAAGGGACGGACGAACCACTCTCGCATAGCCCTCTCGGCTCGCCGCACCGCTTGGAGGCTGACGCCGGCAGCTAGGAAACGGCGGACCACCTCGAGGCTGATCAGATCGGCGAACGACAGGACGGCTGAGCCGCTGGTATCCCTGCCGAAGGACGGTGAGGTTAGGCCTGAGTCCATCCAGTAGCGAAGCTGGCGAACAGTGACCTGCGTCCCGCGACGTCGCAAGAGATGCGCAGCAGTCGGGAAGCTGTAGATGCCAAGGCCGTAGTCTGGATGAGGGATGGTTGGTGCGGTCAGAGCCTTCCTTTCGACCCCCGTTTCGCCGGAATAATGATGCCACCGTGTCGGGGGCGAAGCGGGCGATGCTTCCTGTCGAGAAGAGAAGTGGCCTCGGCCCGATCGAGGCGACCGGTGAAGAAGCCCTTGCTGACCGGCGCCGGCGGCAGCAGCGACCTCCAGGGCGTTGCCCGCCGACGCGTCGGCGACAAGGGTCGTGCTGCTCAGGCGCAAGAGCCACGGCCTTGGTCGGCATCGTCAACACCTCGCCCGCGGGCGCCGGCCGACGGTCAGAAGAGGTCGTTTGCGAGCCCGAGGCCGGATTCGAACCGGCGACCTGCTCATTACGAGATATTCAGGCCTCAGCGGTGCGCTGACCTGCACTTATGCAGGAAATCGGGGAACGAAAGAGGCAAAGTTATCTGCTCTTCGCAGAACACATTCAGCCTCTCGGCGGCCCTATGGGGCGATCCTCCGGGGAGCCGTCGTGACGTAGTCGTTCCCCAGACTGCGTACGCGTGCGTAGTCCCCAGCATCGAAGGTCGTCATCCAAGGCTTCCTCATGCCGGTAATGACCGCGATGGCAGGTCCGGGCAGGCCTCGACGCTTCAGCTCCTCCGGTTCGGCGTTCTCCAGGATGCAGAAAAGCCGGAACTGTTCACGCTTGGGCCCCTGGGTGCGGATTTCGTACCACCCTCCCATTTCGCCGTGCATCGCCTCCCACCGCCCGCCGCCCGAAAACTGCGGAGGTGGTCCCTCGGCCACGGCATCAAGTACGGCCATGAACTGCGCCCTCACCTTGACCGGGCACCCGTCGAGGAACCCGTCAGTGGGGACGGCCCCGTCGGCTGACTTGTAGAAGACGATGTCCCATGGCATCAGGACACGCAGTCTGCACGATGCCAGTAATCATGCGGCGGAGCGAGCGGGAGCGACCTTGCGTGGCTTGGAGCTCGGTGGCGGCTTCTCCGTGGTCAATTCGAGCCGCGCCCCGAGGGCACTGGCGATCGCGGCGATCGTCTTCAGCTCGGGGTTCACTTCAGCAGTGAAGAGTCTCCGGACCGTCGAGGGGTTCCTGCCGATCAGCCGGGCAAGCTCAGCCTTTGACACCCCCGACGATTCGCGCAGGGAGTCGAGCTGTCGCATGATGGCGTCCACCTGAGCGATCTCAGCTCGGGCTCGCCGGTACTCTGCCTCGAAAGCAGGGTCCTGTAGCTCCCGGGCGCGACGACGCTCGTAGTGACCGGTATCGGGAGTTTCAGTTGCCTTCGGACGCTTCGGGGTGGCGGGCATTGGGAGTCCTTGTCTCCGGGAGACATCGAGGTATGTCACCGGGGTCACGCCGACCGTATCACCTGAGGTACGATCTGTCACCCTCGAGTTCGGCGGGCTTGCCTCCGTCGAGCGGCTCCTAGCGAGGCGATCGCTTGCGGCGCGCTTGGGCTGAGCGCAAGGCCAGGCGTTGGAAGTAGGCGCGCTTGGCGGCCTCGGCCCGGCGGGCCCTTTCGCCTTCGGGCAGCACTCCCTCGGGGTCAACCTCGCGATCCCAACGACGAGCGAACGCCTCGCGGGCGGCTCGGGTGGTTTCGTGCGTGTCGTATCGAGCGTGCTGAGCGAAGGCGCCGAGCCGGGCTCGGGTTCGTGCATCCATGTTCATGCTTACCTAGGCCGCTGGGCGGGCTCCGATCTCGCGGCCACCGCCAGGATCTTGACGCCTACCTCCTCGAAAGCGGCCTCCTCTTGAGCACCTTGCGCGGCAGCTCGGCGACCGTCGGTTCTACGGCCACGGGCTCCACGACCGGCAACGAAGCGACGGGCGCCTTCCGAGTCGGTGACTCCGGCTCCATGCCAGCCGCCCGGTACAACTGGTCACGAACCATGTGGGCGGTCAGGCGGTGAGCGGGCCGAGCGATGATGGCCGCCAACTCCTCTTTGGCGTCGGCCTTGCCCGTGCGATCGAGGACCAACGCCTGGTTCACCTTGCGCCCTCGGGTCATGCCCACGTACACGCCGGCGCGCGACGACGAACGCTCCACGACGCAGATCCCGTGGTCGGTGGTGACAACTTGTCCCACGCCGATACGTTCGCGCGTTCGGGGACATCCTTCGCTTCATCGGCAGGCGCGAGAACCGTCGATCTGCTCGCCGCGAGGGACCGGGGACACTTCTACGATTGCGCCATGTCAGACAGCCAGGAGCTGTACGGCCGAACGCCTGCCGAGTGGACGACGCTCGTAGGTGGATGCGTCCGCTTCCTTCGCGAACAAGCGGCGCTTGGTCGCACGACGAACTACACGGAGGTGAACCAGACTCTGCAGCGTCGCCACGGTGCTCGTCGGTTCGACTTCGATC